>JAFUJP010000079.1 GCA_017473745.1 Oscillospiraceae bacterium | reverse complement strand
GAAGAATACATAAAAGCGCTTGATTATTTTCTGTTTTATGAATACTGTGAATGGGTGATGCTCGGCAATAAATACGGTAACACCGATTCCGAAAGATTCAGACAGTATTTTGACCTTGCAAAGCAGAAGGCAAAGGAGATTGAAGAAAAATGGCGTTGATAAGCCAAAACAAAGCTGACAAGGCAAATGACTTAACACTTGACTGCGGCAACAAAAAAAGCCCTCCGCAAAAGCGGAGGGCAATTTTTTATTTTATTCAACAACTGCGTAGCAGCAGCGAACGGGGGAATAGATTTTTTCTTCGGTTTTAAGCTCTTTGATTGCTTTGGAAACGGCGTCTTTATCTTCGCCGAGAGCTGCTGCAATTTCGCCTGGACGAAGGGGTTTTTCTGCATTTTTAAGAACTTCAAGGATTCTTTCTTTCATTTTATTTATCTCCTTTCAATTTGAAGAATTAATTCCTAAATAGGAATTAATATTATTTATTTAATGAACTTATTATATACTATATTTTTCCGTTTGTCCATAGAAAAATGAAAAAAATATTGAGATTTATAAAACTTTTTCAAGAATTTTTACAAATTCCTCAAGTCCGCTTTTATCTTCTTCCGAAAATCTTCCGATCAATGGGCTGTCGATATCTAGAACGCCCCAAATTTCACCGTTAACGTGGATAGGAACGACTATTTCGGAATTCGATGCGCCGTCGCAGGCAATGTGCCCGGGGAACTTATGTACGTCAAAGACAAGCTGGGTTCTGTTTTCGAGGGCGGCTGTTCCGCAAACGCCGCGGCCGATTTCGATAACAATACAGGCGGTTTTGCCCTGAAACGGGCCGAGAACAAGCTTTCCGTCAATCATTTTATAAAATCCGGCCCAGTTGACATCAGGCAGATATTCCCAAAGAAGGGCAGAGGCATTTGCAAGGTTGGCTGTTTCGTAGGGCACGCCTTCGGTTATGGCGGCAAGGTTTTGGCAAAGGGCTGCATAATCTGTTTTTCTTTCCATAATTCCTCCGTCAATTATTTTCTATGAAGTGATCAAGCTCTTCGAGGCTGTATGCGTTGGTCCAGTGATAGGGCTGGAGTTCTTTCAGTTCAACAAATAAAAGTGAATCATCCGGTGTTGTTACGGCAACTTTAACTTTATCGCCCCAAAAGCGTAAGCGTTCCTGGCAGATCCCGCAGGGCGAGAGCACCTTATACGGTGAATTTTCGTCATCACGAACAAGGCAAAGGCAATGGGTGACTTTTTCATTATATTTATGCGCTTCAAGGATAGCACCGGTTTCGATGCAGAGAATTGCGGAAGCGTTTGCTGATTCGATGCATACGCTTGTGAAAAAGCTTCCCTTTTCAGTATGAACAACTGCCGCGCCGCCCCAGCCGGAAGGATACCTTTTCTCTATAAGTTCAACTGCTTTTTGGTACATTTCTTTTTCAATTTCGGTGTTGATCATATTGTCATTCCTTTGTTCGGTTTCGTTTATTATTCTGCATATATAGCTTTTTGGGGAAAACTGTTTTGCATGAGCATCTGAAGGTGAGCTTTCGGCGGAATATTCATTCAAAGCATAATACAGTGCCGCCGCAGGGAGCACCATCATTCTGTTTTCGCCCGCCATATCAGGATATTCTTTTTCAAGGGAGGAAAGCTTGTCGTTGGCATTTTGCCATATCATACCGGCGGATTTTTCGCCGAAACGGCTGCAAAGTGCGGATTTGAATCCTCCGTATATCAAGGACTTTTTCAGTTTGTCTTGCATATTTTCACCGTTTCAAAATTTATCTGGAAAAACTGTATTCATAATATTTTGACAAAATTCCGGATTCTTCAAATTCTTCGGTAAAAGCAAATCCGTTTTTTTCGAGAACCTTAATCGAGGCGGTGTTTTCGGCAAAAGTGAAAGCCCCGACGGAAGTAAAGCCGAATTCTTTTCGGATTTCATCGAGAAAAAGGCGAAGAGCCTTGGTGGCGGCGCCTTTGGAACGGAATTTTTCGTCAAAAATGCAGTAGCTTATCATGGCATTTGGAACATCGTTTTTATCAATGCAGTAACACCAGATATCGCCGATGTATTTACCGTTTGCATAGATGGTTTTTCCATAGCTTGATGCGCCGGGAAGAAGCGTTTTTTCGTAATCGCAAAGAGCTTCTTCAAGACTTTTTGCTTTTTGCGGAAGAAATTTTCTTATTTCGGGAGTGCTTGCTCTTTCAAAATAAGTTTTTACCGTATCCGGCGTGCGCCTGCAAAGACAGATATCCATTAAGCCTCCTTATGGTTTTTCACAGTTACGTAGAAATGGCCGAGGGCAAAAATTCCGGCGGAACCGACCAGAAGCCAATGGCGAAGGATGATACCGCAAAAAGCAAAAACGAGAACGGGAAGAACCGCAAGCATCATTGCTTTTGCAAAGCTTTGTTTTTTGAAAAAAAGCACCCAAATGCCGATATATACCGCAAGCAAAACAGCGTTTGCGGCGAAATAGATTATCATTTCTTCCGTGGATTTGAAGCCGAATTCCCACACTCCGAGGGGCATTATCATAAGAATCATCGAAGAATAGCGCCCAAGCTGTTCGACAAAGTTCATTATTTTATTTTTGCATTTGTTTTCGTTTGGGTGATGAATTGAAAAAAGCAGCTCCGGAATGAGTATTATCCAAACGATTACAGCTTCGATTATATTGATAAGATTAAGTACCATAAAAAATCCTCCGGACAAAATATATTTTAATTATAGCACAATAACAATAAAAATAAAAGCGCCCGGATGGGCGCTTTTTCAAAAAAACAGATTCATATTTTTTTGCCGCAATGGGGGCAATATTCACCCTCGGATAATATCTGTTTGCCGCAATGGGGGCATTTGTTGCTGAATATTTTATAAACAGAGCATGCTAACAAAACAATGAAACAGACAATGCCTATAACGGCTTCGACCGTTATATCGTAATCATTATCAAAAATCTTTAAGCCCATAATGCCCCAATCAATTATAAAAATCAAAAATGCGGCGGCAGTTATCCATGGAATGAATTTTTTCATAAAACACCTCGAATGAACAAAAGACTGTTTTATTCAACAGTAACGGATTTTGCAAGGTTGCGGGGTTTATCAATATCGCATCCGTTTTCTTTCGCAACGTAATACGCAAGAAGCTGGAGAGAAACGATTTCGGAAGGAACCGCAAAAAGCGGGTGAGCCTTTGGAACGAGAATAACGTCATCCGCTTCAGAGAATATCTTTTTCATATCCTCTGCCGCAACGCCGAGAACCTGGGCACCCCGGGCCTTGACCTCCTTAATATTGCTCATCATTTTGTCAAAAAGTTCCTCATAGCAGGCAATGGCAACAACAAGGCGGCCTTCATTGATAAGGGCGATGGTTCCGTGTTTAAGTTCGCCGGCAGCATAAGCTTCGGAATGAAGATAGGAAATTTCTTTCATTTTAAGGGAACCTTCGAGAGCAACCGCATAATCCACGTTTCTTCCGATGAAGAAGAGAGAGGAATTTGCGTGATATTTTTTCGCAAGTTCGGGGATGTTGGTGCTGAGTTCGATGGCGCGCTGGATATTGGAGGGAATTGCAAGAATTTCATCCGTAAGTTTTTCGGCCTCTTCCGAAGTAATTTTGCCGATCTGTTCCGCAGCATAAATTGCGAAAAGATAGAGCACGGCTACCTGGGTTGTGTAACCTTTCGTAGTGGCAACGGCAATTTCGGGGCCGGCGTATGTATAGATAACGCTGTCGGCAATTTTTGCGATGGTGGAACCAACCACGTTTACTATGGCAACAGTGCGGACTCCGCGGTTTTTGAGTTCGCGCATGGCACAGATAGTATCAAGGGTTTCGCCGCTCTGGCTGAGGACGATAAGCAAGGTATGCTCGTCAACGATAGGGTCGCTGTAACGCAGTTCGCTTGCAAGCTCGACGGTAACGGGGATGCGGGTGAGTTTTTCGATGGCGTACTTTCCTGCGCAGCCGGCATAATATGCGGAACCGCAGGCCGTAATGATTATATGGTTAATACCTTTAAGGTCATCTTTTGAAAGCGCGAGTTCCGAAAGAACGGCTTTGCCGTTTTTGATTCGCAGTTCGATGGCGGATTTAAGTGCTCGGGGCTGTTCCATGATTT
>JAFUJP010000078.1 GCA_017473745.1 Oscillospiraceae bacterium | reverse complement strand
ACGTTGAACTCGACCACGGAAATTCCTGCTGCGGCGCGCTTACACTTGTTCTCTATCTTATTTATTGCTGCGACGACCCTGCGGTTTTTCTTGCGGAGCTTCGCAAAGCGCTGGAGGCGGTGATGGATAATGCGGCGTAACGACAAAAAACATTACCGCCGAAACAAGGATAAAAACCGGGAGTAATTAAACTCCCGGTTTTTTATAAAAGCGATATCCGTCACATTTTTCGACAAATTACTTTGCCTAAGGCGGATTTTTACCGTTTTTTTCTTTGCAAAGCACGATAAAAACCCAAATATTTCTGTTTTTTAACAGGATATTTCAATTACAATTTGCTCTTTACCTGATGGTGTGCTAAAATTTATAGACAAATTGAAAACAGGGGGAATAGCAGTGCTGACATTGATAATTTCTGCAATCGAGGACGATTATGAAAGAGCGTTTATGATAAAGCTCTATGAAGATTACTATGACTATATGCGGAAAAAGGCTTTTTCTTTCGTAAGAAACGATGATGAGGCCGAAGAACTTGTTCACGACGCATTTGTAAATCTCATCGAAAACGTAAAAGTTGTCATTAAAGTTGACCCCAAAAAGCTGCCAAGCTATATAATGTCCACCATAAGAAACGTTTGCATAAACAAATGGAAGAAAAACAACCGCGAACACGAGCTTTCTTTTTCAATGGATGACAGTGACCTTGCAAAATGGATAAAAGATGACAAAGCTCTTCCCGAGGATATTTATATAAAGAAAGAATCCCTATATCGGATGAATAAAGCAATACTGCTTCTTTCCGAACGCGACAGGCTTTTGCTCGAAGCAAAATATGTTCTTCGCCAAAAAGATGAGGATATCGGAAAACAATTTGATATCGCGCCCAAAAACGTGCGCATATATGTTATGCGTGCAAGAAGAAAAGCTTTTGCATTAATGGAGGAGGTACCCGTAAATGAAAAGTGAAACGTTTGATTTGACCGAAAGAAATATTCAGGAAGATTATGAGGACCTTATTTTCAGAAAGGTTATGGCCATTCGGTGCGAAGAAGAAAGCAAGGAAATCCTTGAAGAAATGCAGAGAGAAAAGGCTGAAAAGACTGCGGATACAAAAGAAGTTGAGCAAATCTTCGATCGGCGCGAACGGAAGGAGAACATAGAAGCTTTTTCGGGAATTGCAAAAAAGGTTTTTCTCTTCGCGGCTTCTTTCGTTTTTGTTGTAATCATTTCCGTTTCTTCGGCGGTGGTTGCTTCCGCAGAGGTTCGCGAGGCGGTTACGGATGCCATATATCACCTTATTTTTGAAGAGAACGAAAAATACACCCTTGTTTCTGTTGGCGAAAGCACAGGCTTTGTTGACCCGGAACTTTACGATTGGGAAGGAGCTTATGCCCCGACCTATATGCCGGAGGGATACGAATTTGTGGAAAAAGAAAATGCTTCTAATATACATATAATAAAATACTCGAATAACTCAGAGAAAATTATTATTAAGCAATTTATATCATTCAATTTCTTAATAGATTCAGAAAATTCTGACCACGTAGAGAACGTATTTATAAATGATAGTCAAGGATTGCTAATTGAAAAAGATAATTATTTTTCCGTGAGCTGGGTAGTTGGCGAAACAATGCTTGTTTTGGAGGGCAATATAGGTTCAGAAGAAATGCTGAAAATTGCCGAGAGTATAAAAATTATAAAATAATTTTGTAACATAATCCGGTTTTTGTTGTCTTTGATTTAAATACGACAAAGAGGATGTGTTGTTATGAAAATCAAAAAAATTATTTCGCTGCTTTTGGCGTTGGTGTTAGTCTTTGCAAATGTTATAAATGCGTTCGGAATCGTTTATGCTCTTCCGGAAGATTCGGAAATATCACCGCTTTTCGTGGTGACTAACTCCATAATCCCAGTAATCTCAAATGAAAATGGTGATGTAGTTAGCACTGTATCCATAACTGTACGTGAAAAATGCCGTGTGGAGATAGATATGGATATCCAGCGTTCCTGGAACGATTCTGTCTGGACAACCTGTGTTGACCGTCCGGCCATTGCTATAACCACGGAAGATACATGTCTGACAAGTTACACCATGGAAGATGCTGCAACCGGCTATTACTATCGTTTAATCGCCGATATAGATGTTTATGTTAACGGCGTTCTCAAAGATTCCGTAAGTGTGGAATCCACCTCGATTTACGTAAGCTGATTTTATAAAAACGATTCTATCGTTACATTCCTTTCATAAAAAATCCGGGGGTTTAATAACTCCCGGATTTTTTATATCCTCGCTTCGGGAAAAAGCTCGTGCTCACGCGGTTTTGCTATCTTCCGTATTTTCTCCAATCAAGCGCCTGGCCGCAGCGGTCGCAAAAAGCCTGATACTCCCTTTCCAATGATATGTGACAGCGCGGGCAAACAGCGAATTCATAACCGCCTTTGT
Organism: Oscillospiraceae bacterium; assembly: GCA_017473745.1. Lineage (GTDB taxonomy): Bacteria > Bacillota > Clostridia > Oscillospirales > Ruminococcaceae > UMGS1668. The sequence continues at coordinate 214 of JAFUJP010000078.1, read as the reverse complement.
AAGTAAATGTTTCCGTCACCGCAAGCGGGGTTCTGTATGAAAGCGCCGTTTCGGCGGTAATGGATTCTTTGCTGTTACGCCGCATTATCCATCACCGCCTCCAGCGCTTTGCGAAGCTCCGCAAGAAAAACCGCAGGGTCGTCGCAGCAATAAATAAGATAGAGAACAAGTGTAAGCGCGCCGCAGCAGGAATTTCCGTGGTCGAGTTCAACGT
>JAFUJP010000011.1 GCA_017473745.1 Oscillospiraceae bacterium | reverse complement strand
GGAATAGATATTGCCGCCGGGAGCGGTGATATCGGGTTCAAGAGTAAGGTCGGGTGCAGTACCCCAGGAAGAGAAGTCACTCATTTCATAAGCGGTTTCGCTGGGCATAGGGGTAACGTCGGTGGGGAAGGAAATGGTAAATTCGGGATCCTCTGCAAGTGCGGAAACAAGATAATCGCCGTCGGCCATAGTGATGGAAATGCAGGGGATGGAAAGAGTATTACCGGTAAGATCCATACCGAATTCGCCGTCGGCATTATTGAATACAATACATGCGACCGCACCGGCGGCTTCTGCGTTGGTGCATTTATCAAGGAAGCTGATAACACCGCGCTGGACCAAAACAACCTTGCCAGTGACGTCAAGGCCTTCAAAATCAGCAGCTTCACCGGTGCCGGGAACGTAAACTACGCCATAGCTTTCGGTGAGAGAGGTGATGGAAGGAAGATTGTAAGCAGCCGTGGTATCGGAATAGGGCATTTTGTAATCTCCGGCAGCAATATAATTACGCTGGATCATCCAGTTTTCAACGCTGGCAATGCTGAGTACGTTGGTATAAGTTGCCGGAGCACCGATGACAGCATTATCCGGGTTGCTGGTAAGGTTCTGGTTAGTGCCCCAACTGTTGGCATAACCGGAAGAGTAGTTGTTACCGACAGATACAGAAAGAACGGTATTTGTTTCGGCAACTCTGTTATAGATGGCATTTATCTCTTCGCTGTCGGAGGTAAAACCTGCAGTGGTTCCAAGACTCATGTTGACAACGTCAGCGCCGAGAATGAGGGCATCTTCCAAAGCTGCAAGGATATCCTCAGAATAAGCGCCGCCGTTATAACCGAAAACTTTCATAACGTAAAGCTGAGCATCGGGTGCAACGCCAACTACTTCGCTCTCGTCAATTTTATTGGCGGCGGCAATACCGGAAACATGGGTTCCGTGGTCGCCCATATCGTCATAGTCATGGGTGATATTAAGATTGTCGTCGCAATAGTTGAAACCGAAAGCAACTTTGGTATTGTAATATACGTCACCAATGACAAGACCGTTATAACGGCTGTCTGCATTCAGTTCAGAAAGCACGGCGGCAACAGTATCGGCAGTAGCAGAGGTTTCGGTAAGTTTTTCATCGGAAAGGGGCTGGAAGTTGGGGTGATCAATATCCAGACCGGTATCAATGACCGCAATTTTCATGCCTTCACCGGTATAACCCTGTGCCCATGCAGATTCACGGCCAACCATAACGCCGTCAGTGATGGTCATAGGAGAAGCTGCGGAATCGGAATCGGTATCCAATACATGATAAACAGGCTGGATAAGAACCTGTTTAACGCCTTCGATTTTTGCAATCTCTTCAAGAGAATCGTAAGGAACGTCTGCGGCAACGCCGTTGAGCAGCCATGTATAGCTGTAATTTACCTGCAATTCATCGCCGTTAAAAACGGAATTTTCAATTCTTTGGATAACTTCAGACTGGAATTCTTCCAAAGCTTTGATTTTTTCGGAAACTTCTTCATTAAGTACAGCAGAAGCGTTTTCTTCAACGACGGAATCACCTTCCATGATAATGATAACGCGCACATTCTGATTTTCATCAAGAACTTCACGATCAATTACAAGGTCGGTGGTGTTTTGAGCATTCTGCATCAAATCAACATTGACTTCGCTTGCATCAAGTTTTTCAACAAGCAAATCTTCAGATGTGACAACAGGTTCTGCAGCAATGGCTACACTGTGAAGCGGAGCAAAGCTCAGAAGCATGCAAAGGGAAATTACAAATGCGATGAATCTTTTCATTTTCATATTGCACGCCTCCTCATAAATTTATTACCGAAAATCACAATGCCGGCGGCAGAAAGAACAGCAAGAACAATCATGGTGCTCATCATGGATTCAATACCGGTATTGGGGTTTTCATCGGAAAGCAGTTCCAAAGCGGCAATGGCATCATTCAGGGCCTTTGCTGCATCGTCCACTTCTTTCTGGGTTGCAGTGCTGTCAGCAAGAACAGCTTTGGCATCTTTCAGTTCCTTTGCGACAACATTGTAGCTCTTTTTGGTATACATGTTTTTGTCAAGGCCTTCGGCTTTGACGATTGCTTTTTCAAGTTCGGAAGTATCCACATCGCCTTTAGAAGCGGTAGATTTAAGCTCCAAAGCATCAACTGCTGCACGAAGAGCATTGGCAGCATCGTCAATATCCTTCTGCGAGGAGAGGGGATCTTCCAGAACATTCTTTGCCGCGGCCAAAGCATCCTTCATATCGGCAAAAGAATCTTCGGTAAAGATTGTTCCATTTACAATACCTTCAGCCTCAAGAATGGCTTTTTCGAGTTCAGTGGTATCCGGGCCGGAAATCACGGGCACATCGGCTCCGGTTTCGTGATTGACCGTACCGCCAAGCGATACACCGGATTTTTCCTCCGTACCGGAGAAGTTCACCTGAATCAGGCCTATGCCGCTGCCGTCAGATGCATAGGCTTCTGGTGCGACCCAGCTGATTTTTACCGAACCGGGGGTATCGGCGTTTACAGAATACATAGCAACATAATTTTCTGCTACGGTGACATTCTGATAGGTCAGTACGGAACTGTCATAAGTCACTTCAACAACGCCATCGGTCACCGTGGTATCGGTGACGATCAGCACGGTTGTGCTGTCGGAAGTTTCTGTTGTGCTCAGCCACATAGAGCCGCTTTCAGCCGCAAATACATCAACAGTCGGCATGGCGAAAACCAGCGCCGCGAGCAGCAGAGCACAAACAATTTTTTTCACTTGTTTCATCGTATCCTCCTTAAAATTTTTAAGTGAAGTTTCACTCGCAACAAACTGTCATTATTTGGCTATTTATGCACAAAACTCCATTCTGAATTATTATAGACCTCCACCATAAAGGTGTCAATGTATTTTTAAATATAAATACATATATTTGTTTATAAAAATGCACAAAATTTTTTCAAATAACTTCATTAAAAAATGTCACGCACAAACAAGGTATGGATACAGCTATAAAAAGCAGAAAAAAGTGTTTTAAACGATATTCAGACAACAAAAAAGACCCTTAATCGCATGATTAAGAGTCTTTCTTCTGGTTGCGGGGGAAGGATTTGAACCAACGACCTCCGGGTTATGAGCCCGACGAGCTACCGAGCTGCTCTACCCCGCGATATATGCAATTTTCGAATGCTTAAATATTATAACCCAAACAAACAAAAAATGCAAGCCTTTTTTGAAAAAAAGTTTAAATATTTTTTTCCATCCAATAACACGGTCTTCCTTCGCTGTAAACAACAGGGGAATCACAGCGGATAAAACCGCATTTTTCATAGAAACCGACGGCGCTGCCTTTAGCGAGAAGAAGGACTTTTTTGCCGCCTTTAAGTTTTGCCGCGGTTTCGAGCGCGGCTATAACGGACATACCGATATGGTTCCCGCGGTAAGCTTTAAGAACCGCTATGCGACCGAAAACAAAAACATTTTCGCGGCCTTTGGGGTCGGGATAATATCTGCCGGTTGCGATAGCTTTTTCACCGTCATAAAGGGTAACGTATTCACAGATGTTATCAATATCGTCAAATTCGTTTCCAAATTTTTGTTCCGCAACAAAAACAGCAATGCGAACGGAATAGGCGTCTTTCTGATTATCCTTGATTTTAACAGTGATGTCGGACATATCTATAAACTCCTTTTAGAAGATGATACATATATAATATACCAAATTTGCTGAAATTGCAAGAGATGAAAGCTTGACAAGACCGATGAAATATCATATTCTTTTTATATAACTTTTCGGAGGTGAACCCTTTGGATAAAAAAGAACTTGCGGCAAAGGCCGTTGAACTTCTTAAAAAAGAATATCCGGATGCGCTTTGCTCGCTCGAATATGTAAAACCACATGAATTGCTTTTTGCAACGCGTCTTGCGGCCCAATGCACAGATGCAAGGGTAAATATGGTAACACCGGTGCTCTATTCAAAATATCCCACTCTCGAAGCCCTTGCGGAGGCGGATGAGCAGGATATCAGCGACATAATCCGTTCCTGCGGATTTTATAAAACAAAAGCACACGATATTTCGCTTGCTTCAAAAATGCTTGTTAATGAATACGGCGGTGTTGTTCCCGATACGGTGGAGGAACTTATTAAGCTTCCCGGAATCGGAAGGAAAACAGCAAATCTTGTGGTGGGGGATATTTACGGAAAACCCGCGGTTGTATGTGATACCCACTGTATAAGAATCACAAATCTGCTTGGTTTTACAACAACGAAAGACCCCGCAAAATGTGAAATTGAGCTTCGCGAAATACTTGATCCTCAGGAATCCAATAATTTCTGCCACAGAATGGTTCTTCACGGAAGAGCGGTCTGCGTTGCCAGAAGACCTCAATGCGATAAGTGCGTGCTCAAAGAAATTTGCGAGCATGCTCAAAAAACATAAAAACAAATATTAGCCGATAAGTGCCTGTTGGAGGTATAAAAATGTATGATTACAGTATGTTGAATGCTAATATTATATTCTTTTTCGGCTTAGGAATATTTATGTTATTGCTTGGAATATGGAGATTTTTTAATATACATGAAGAAAATAAAATCTCATGGCTTGTCGCCGGAATATTCTTTTTTATCTTTTTTGGAGGTTTTGGAATAGCTGAAATTAATGCTGCAAAAAATCCTGAAATTGAGATTTTTACTGGAGAATTTTACGAAAAAAGAACAAGCGGCAGTGGTTCCACACAAGACACTCGATGCTATTTCAATCCGCATGACGGTTCTTCAAAATTGGGATTTAATGCAGCTGATATAGAATTTTTTCTTGTTCCAGAAAAAGGTAAATGGTATGAAATTCATTATATAAAAAACTCTATGCAAAGTGCTGTTGTCAGTGTAATTGAAATTGAACCTCCGGAACATATCGAACACTCAGATGAAAATCTGAATTTTGAAATTTATATAGGTGAATTCATTGAAAAATATTCTTTTGGGCAAGGATCAAATGAAAGCATTGAATATAAATTTGATGCGCATGACGGCAGTAAATCGCAATGGTTCCTTGATGAGGATATTGAATATTTTTTAATTCCGGAAAAGGGAAAATGGTATGAGATTCAATACATAAACAAAAGCAAATATAAAGAGGTTATTGATATAACAGAAACAGAACCAACAGAATGATTAAATAATTCAAAATATATGTTGAAAAAGATTGTTTTGGGAATTATAATAGTAATATATTAAAAATAAAAAGGAGATAACTTAAAATGGCATATCAGGTTAATAAAGACTCCATCATCGGAGATATTCTTGATTACGATAAAGGCACCGGCGTTTTCTTCCTTGAAATGGGAATGCACTGCCTCGGCTGCCCGATGTCCAGAGGAGAAAGCATCGAGGAAGCCTGCGGCGTTCACGGCGTTAACCCCGAAGATATCGTCGCAAAAATCAATAAATATTTTGAAGAAAAAGAAAATTGATTAAATTCTTTTGGCAGCCATGAAGCTTTTCTGGCTGCCTTCAGTTTTATAAAAAGCGAGGAAACATTTTTGGAAAAGCTCGATTTAAGACTTGCCGCCGCCGCAGAATTCGTTCGCGAAGGTACCGTTGCCGCCGATATCGGCACCGATCACGGATATCTTATCTGTTATCTTATCAACGAAGGTATTTGCAGCCGCGGTTTTGCAACGGATATTAATATCAAACCGCTTGAAAGCGCAAAGGCGCTCATCGCCGAAATGGAACTCGAAGATGACATAGAAACTGTTCTCACTGACGGTCTTGAAGGACTTCCGGGCGAGGAAATTGACGAGGTTCTTATCTGCGGGATGGGAGGAGAAACCATCTGCGGAATTTTAGAAAAAACAAAATGGGTAAAAAGCGAAAGAGTGCATCTTGTGCTTCAGCCGATGTCAAGAGCCGATATGCTCCGCCGCTGGCTTTGCGATAACGGCTGGTATATTGATGAAGAGAAAGCGGTTGAGGTCGAAAAGCATCTTTACACCGTTATGAGTGTCAGTTATTCCGGAGTAAAAGAAACCCCCGATGATTTTTATTGTCTTACGGGCGAACTTGCGGGTATGAACGATAATTATGCAATAAAATATCTTCGCTGGCAGGCTAATATCCAGCGTGGCATCGCTTCCGGGCTTTTGCGTTCCGCAAACCAGAAAGAAAACGCACTCAAGCATATTCAGCTTGCGGATATGATCGACGAACAGGCAGATGAAACGGAGAACGACAGATGAGCAGAGTAATTGATTTTTATAATTATATCGACAGCATTGCGCCTTTTGAAACACAGGAAAGCTGGGATAATTCGGGTTTTCTTGTTGGTGACGGAAACAGAGTGGTAACCAAAGTTCTCGTTGCTCTTGACGTAACCGAACCGGTTCTGAACGAAGCTGCTGAAAAGGGTGCAAACCTTATTATCAGCCATCATCCGGTGATTTTCGGCGCACTTAAAGAAATACATCCGAAAAACATAGCTTTTCTTGCCGCTGAAAAGGGGATAGCCGTGATAAGCGCCCACACCTGCCTTGATATTGCCGATGGAGGTGTTAACGACTGCCTTGCAGAGGCTCTCGGACTTAAAGAAATCGTAAAAGTTGATGACGGTGAAGGACTTTTGCGAATGGGCGAACTTGATACTCCGCTTTCCTGCATTGAGTTCATAAAATATGTTGCGGAAAAAATCAGCGTTGGCGGAATAAAATATACACCCACCGGGAAAATGATAAGAAAGGTTGCTGTCTGCGGCGGAAGCGGCGGAGATCTTTATCCTGCGGCGATGGCCGCCGGTGCGGATGCTTATGTAACCTCAAATATTAAACATAATATTTTTCTTGATATCAGAAGAGATGATTTCTGTGTTCTTGATGCAGGGCATTTTTGCACAGAAAACACCGTTATAAAACCGCTTGCCGAAAAACTTGCGGCGAATTTCGCCGATACGGAAATTATTGTTTCCGAAGCGGCAAAAGACCCCGCGCTTTATTGGGCAAAATAATAATAAAAAGAGGTGAGCACGGATGGCGCTTGACGGAATCACGCTGAGCATGCTCAAAAATGAAATATGCGAAAAGCTTATCGGTGCAAGAGTTGATAAAATTCACCAGCCATCGAAAGAGGAACTCGTTATGTCTTTTCGCTGGAACGGCGGAAACGGAAAGCTTCTTATATCCGCCTCGGCTTCTGCGCCGAGAATACATTTTACCGAAGCTGCTGTGGATAACCCCAAAAATCCGCCGATGTTCTGTATGCTTATGCGAAAACACCTTAGCGGAGCAAAACTTGTTGAGATAGAGCAATTCGGCCTTGAAAGAATGCTTCATCTTTCTTTTTCCACCTATAACGAATTCGGAGACCCGGTTATAATCAAGCTTGCAGTTGAAATCATGGGCCGCCACAGCAATATTATGCTCATAGGGCCCGATGGACGCATTATTGACGCTATAAAGCGCGTTACTGCGGATATGTCGAGCGTGCGCCAGGTTATGCCGGGGATGACCTATGTTTTTCCGCCGGCACAAAACAAGATGAATACACTTGATATCGACGGAATGGGGCTTATCGAACGTCTTAAAAACGGAAGAGATATTCCGCTTTCAAAAGCACTTATGGAAAATCTCGACGGAGTTTCGCCGATAGTTTGCCGTGAGCTTTCCGAAATTGTAACAAACGGATTTGACACAAAGGCACACGATTTAAGCAATGATGACTGTGGACTTCTTGTTGATACCATAGAAAGAATTGCCGAAAGTGTTAAATCCGGAAAATCTGCACCTCATATTGTAATTGATGAGAACGGACATCCGGTTGATTTTACTTTTATGCCGGTAATTCAATACGGTACCGCAATGGAAGTAAGAAAGCTCGAAACTTTCAGCGAGATGCTGGATAAATTCTATTCCGAACGTTCCGGTGCGGACAGGATGAAACAGCGTTCCAACGACCTTTTCAAATTTGTCATCAATCTTGCGGACAGAATTTCGAGAAAGCTTGATGTTCAGCGTCAGGAGCTTGCCCGTTCCACCGAAAGAGAAATCCTCCGTGTAAAAGGGGAACTTATTCATGCGAATATCTGGATGCTTGAAAAGGGAATGACCTCTGTCGTTCTTGAAAACTTCTATGATAACTGCAAACCTATCGAGGTAAAACTTGATCCAAGGCTTACCCCGAATCAGAATGCCCAGCATTATTTCAGCGAATACCGCAAAGCTGATACAGCCGAACGTATGCTCAAAAAATTTATCGAAAAAGGCGAAGCGGAACTTTCATATATCGAATCGGTTTTTGACCTTCTTTCAAGGGCCAGAACGGATGACGAAGTGGTCGCTATCCGCGAAGAACTTGTATCACAGGGTTACCTTAAAAACCACAGAAAAAACAGCCAAAAGCCTGTAAAACTTGCACCGAAGGAATATATCTCCACCGATGGTTTCAGAATCCTTTGCGGAAGGAACAACATTCAAAATGATAAGCTTACTTTCAAGGATTCAAAAAAATATGATATCTGGTTCCATACCCAAAAAATCCACGGCTCTCATACTGTAATCGTAACAGAAGGCAGGGAAGTTCCGGAATCCACTCTTGAACAGGCCGCTATTATTGCAGCATATAATTCCAAGGGAAGGGAATCTTCGCTTGTTCCGGTTGATTATACCGAAATAAAGAACGTAAAGAAGCCTTCCGGCTCAGCACCCGGCAAGGCAGTTTATGAACATTACAAAACCGCCTACATTCGCCCTGCACAGTTTGAAAAATATTTCGGGAGCAAATAACCATGATTGAAAACGAAAATTGGTTTATTTCGGAACAAATAGACGAAAACACCTTTGTAATAAGTGAAAATCAGCACTGGGAAGAAACCCACTGCTATCTTCTTTGCGGAAAACAAAGAGCTGTGCTTATCGACACCGGACTTGGAGTTTGCAACATTTATGAAGAAGCGCATAAATTGACGGAGAAACCCATAATTGCAGTTCCAACACATATACATTGGGATCATATAGGAGGGCTTTGGCATTTTCCTGAATTTTACGTTCACGAAGAAGAAAAGGATTGGATCAACGGAAAATTTCCTCTTCCCGTCGAAATTGTGAGAAAAGAGCTTGTAAAGTGCAACACCTTGCCATGCGAGTTTGAAGCTGATTCCTATGCGATTTTTCAGGGTAAACCATCCGCTTTGCTTGAAGATTGCGCCGAAATCGACCTTGGTGAAAGAATTATAAAGGTTCTTCATACTCCCGGACATTCTCCCGGGCACATTTGCCTTTGGGAAGAAAAAACAGGTTATCTTTTTACCGGCGACCTTGCTTATAAAGGAACTCTTTTTGCGAATTATCCTTCAACCGACCCAACGGCATATCTGAAATCGCTTGAAAAAGTTGCCGGACTTTCGGCAAAAAAGATTTTTCCGGCACATCACAGCCTTGATATCGAGCCGGAAATTCTTATAAGAATGCATGACGAACTTCGTGCTTTGAACGAAAAAGGTTTGCTTCGCCATGGAAGCGGAAAATTCAGTTTTAATGATTGGGAAATTTTATTGTAAAAAAACACCTGCCCGGATGGCAGGTGTTTTTTATCATTATTTGCGAAATATCAACTCGTCATATCCGGTTTCGGAGTCATCTTCCACATCAATATAAAGTTCCGGAAGCTCCGCTATTATCAGTTCGCAGGTGGTGTTCACAATACATCCGCTGCAAAGATGTCCTCCTATCGCAGAAAGATCCTCTTTGGAAAGAGCTATATGCAAATGACAGCGGTTTGTGCTTACAGTTCCGTTGAGGCTGACTATTTCGCAGTCCTCGTTTATTTCGCGAATTGTAACGCCCGAAGCATCACGGATTCGACCCTTGCTGATGCATCCGACGCCGGAAAGTATTGTTCCTGCGCCGATATTCTTCTTTTTGCAAAGAATTTCTATGGATTCAAGCAAATCCTCTCCGCGGTGAAGTCTTACGCAATGATACTTTGTATTCCCGCAAACGGAAATGATTTCGGATTTCATATTCTTTCACCGTCTTTCTGCTTTTCGGGGAGCTGAATAATAATAATTGAAATAAACATAAGAATACAGCCCGCCGTTTCTTTAACGGATGGAATCTGCTGAAGTATAACAGCCCCCGCAAGCACCGCGAAAACCGATTCGAGGCTCATCAGAAGGGAAGCAACGCTTGGCTTTGTCCATTTCTGTGCAACGGTTTGGAGAGTATATCCGACTCCGCCCGAAAGTGCACCGGCATAAAGAATAGGGAGCCATGCATCGAGAATATTTTCAAGCTGGGGTTCTTCAAAAATGAACATACATATAACGCAAAGAATACCGGCCACAAGAAACTGTATGCACGAAAGCTTAACACAGTCAACTTTAGGCGCGAAATGATCGATAGCTATAATATGAACAGCGAAAGCCACCGCACTCACAAGAACGGTAAAATCACCTTTGCTTAAAACAAAGCTTTCATTCATACAAAGAAGATAAAGTCCGCCGAGAGCAAGGGCGCAGCATAGCCAAATCCTTTTAGGAAGCTTCTGACGAAGCAAAATTCCGAAAAAAGGAACAATAAGAATATAAAGAACCGAAATAAATCCGGCCTTGCCGACGGTCGTTTGCGCAATTCCGAACTGCTGAACTGTTGAAGCAATAAAAATAATAAATCCGCAGATAATTCCGCCTTTAATAAGCTCTTTTCTTTCGGAAGGTTCCGGCTTTTTATAAGTTCCGTTCTTTTTCTTTACTGCATCAAATATGATATTTGCGATAACGAGGACTATTCCGCCGATAATACAGCGTGTTCCGTTAAAAGTGAACGGACCGACAAAATCCATTCCAACGCTTTGGGCAACAAAAGCGCATCCCCAGATAAGCGCTGTTAAAATTAAAAGCATATTGCCGAGAGCAGCTTTGTTTTTCATAAAAACCTCTTGAAATATAGAATAATACCGACATTTTACTACAATTCCGAAAAAAAGAAAAGCCAGAAAAATCAATTATTGTTGAAATACTACGCGAAATAGAGTATAATCAATTCATAATTTATCGGGAGGCAATGCATCAGTGGCATATATTTTAGGGGCGTTGATCGGCTATCTTTTCGGCTGTATCAACATGGCTAACATAATTTCAAAAAGCCGGGGAATAAACATAAAAAAGGTCGGTTCAAATAATGCGGGGGCTTCAAACGTGTTTATATCTGTCGGAAAAGCCTATGGCGTTGCGGTCGGAGCTTTTGATATTCTTAAAGCTTTCTGTGCCGCCGAGCTTGTTTATATTCTTTTTTCAAACAACCTTATGGCAGGCGTAATAGCCGGTTCAATGGCGGTTATGGGGCATATCTTTCCGTTCTGGATGAACTTTAACGGGGGAAAAGGCCTTGCACCTTTTATGGGACTTGTTCTTTTTTATGATTGGAAGGTCTTTCTTGCATTTGTTGCAGTAATTATTGTGCTTACTCTTGTTACGGATTTTATTGCTGTCGGAGCCCTTACAGTAACGGCACTTATGCCTTTTTATGCGATCATTATCAAAAATGAATATTGGATAGCATCTGTTTTTATTATCGTTGCCGCTGTTATGTGGTATAAACATAGGGAAAATATCGGTCGAATGAAGGAAGGGACTGAGATAGGTTTTCTTCGTAAGAATAAAGTGAGAAAATAAAGAGCCGCACAGCGGCTCTTTTCTCTATTTATAAACTTTTGCGGTGCAGCGCAGACGGCCTTTTTTAGTTTCAAGCTTAATTCCACAGTAAATGAACTTTCCGTGACCGCGAACTGATATTATATCATTTTCTTTAGGGGTATATGAAGCACTGAGCACGGGAATTCCACCAACGAGCACCTTTTCGTGCTCACAAAGACCTTTGCTTTCGCTTCGCGAAAGTTTATATATCGATGCTATAACGGAATCCAGCCTTTCGGAAGCTACAACAAACTCACTTTCAACCGGAACGGGCATAGCTTCTTCGGGTAAATGCTCGATTTTTGAGCACCGAACAGCAGTATGTTTTATCTCAACAAGATTTTCGCAGATATAATCTGCGATATTTTCAAGGCACGGTGCATAGGCAATGTTGTTTTTTACTATTAAATCACCGAGAGTGCTTCTGCGGATGCCAAGGGACATAACAGAACCCAAAAAATCACGGTGGGCAAGTTCACCCGAAAACTTCATTGAGCACGGCTCGATTTTTATATAGCTGATGGGTGCAGGTTCTTCATATCCGCAAAGTTCTTCGCTACCGAAAACAGCCATGGCTTTTTCGGCAAAGTCGTATCCGCCGTCAAAATGATACGGAACACCGCGAACCGTTACCTTCAGAAGAGCCTGTTCCGCGGGGGAAAGGAATTCGGTGAAGGTATAGATGTTTTTGGAATATGCACGCTCCGCAAGTTCCGAAAAGCGTTTTTTCAGCATATTTTCTTCATCAGCCATATCATCACCGCCCTTTCTGTGGTATAATAAATTTTATCATAAAGAAAGATTGCAGTCAATTCAGAGGTTATTATGAAGTTCAGGAATCCGCTTATCGTTGTGAAAGATATTGATAAATCAGTAAAACTTAAAAATCTTGATATTGAATATGTTCACCCAATAATAGAACATCCATGGGGTCAGCGTGTTGTTCGTTTTTACGATCTTGACAGGCATATCATCGAGGTCGGAGAAAATATAAAAACGGTGTGCAAAAGATTTATTGAAAGCGGAATGACTCCGAAAGAGGTTTCGGAGCGAATGGATGTGCCGCTTGCCTTTGTTGTTTCCTGTATAAAGAGGTAAAATGAATGAAAGTCAGTTTTTACGATTGCATAAATGATGATTTGCTTAAATTTGCTGTTATTATAGCAAAGCATAATGAAAAATGGGTTTTCTGCAAGCACAAAGAAAGAGATACCTATGAAATACCCGGCGGTCACAGAGAATCAAGAGAAAATATAGACGAAACAGCAAGACGGGAGCTTTTTGAAGAAACCGGTGCCATTGATTTTTCAATAAAGCCGGTCTGCGTATATTCCGTAACCGGCAAAAACCGGGTAAATGAAACAGGCGAAGAAACCTTCGGAATGCTTTATTATGCCGAAATCGAATCATTTTCAAAAGAACTTAAAAACGAAATTGAATATATTAAGTTTTTCGATGAACTTCCGACCGAATGGACCTATCCGCTTATACAGCCAAAACTTATTGAAGAATTTTCAAGGAGGAAAAATGGATTATAAACTTATCCGCGCAAAGCGAAAAACAATAGAACTATCTATTGATGATGAACTTAACGCCGTTGTAAAAGCTCCGCTTAAAATGAGCACGGACGATATAAATGCTTTCGTAGAAAAGCATTCGAAATGGATAGAAAAACATCGGGCTGAAAAGAAGGAAAGACTTGAGCTATATTCTGTTTCACCGGAGCAGGAATCCATGCTCAGAAAAGAAGCGCTTTCTTATCTTACAAAACGCACGGAGTATTTTGCAAAACTTATGGGGCTTCAATATACGGGAATCAAGATCACTTCCGCAAAAAAGCGTTTCGGAAGCTGCAGCGGAAAAAACTCTATCTGTTATTCCTGGCATCTTATAATGTATCCGCCTGAAGCGATAGATTACGTTGTCGTTCATGAACTTGCACATATAGTCCATAAAAATCACGGAAAAGATTTCTATAAGCTTATCGAAAATTATCTTCCGGATTACAAAAACCGCGAAAAACTTCTGAAATAGCTCAAAAATTCACAAAAAATTAATAAAAACGGGCATTATTATTGACTTTTTTTATTTATATGATATAGTTATAATGTTATTTTTGCATCTGTTGTTTGACAGGCGAACCTTCGGTCAAAAGGAGGTGGAACTGTCGCCGGAAACCTTTTTTGGAAAAAGGCGATAGATAACGAAAACGAATTATTTAAGCGACCGAATCTTCCTTGTCATATGAAACACTGCTTCCAAGCGGGAACCTTCTAAAACCGGGCACAGCGGTAGGTACTTATGCGCGGCAACGTTTAGAACAAAACACTCTTTTGCGGGGTCGGTTCCAAAGAGGGAAACGGTGGGTCGACAGGTTTTTAACACGCATATCAAAATCTTTCATTGATGTGCGGCATGCTGTAAAAAGCAGTATGAAAAATGGGTGAGGCTGCGGCCGATGATCCTGTTTTTACCTTGCGTGACTTGAATCCGCAAAAGGGGGATGCAGAATGGATAAGAATACCATTATAAGTTTAAAGGATATCGTTGTTGAGTTTGACGGGGAAAGTGTTCTTCGCCATATCAATTTGGATATCCACAACCATGAATTCGTCACACTTTTGGGACCTTCGGGCTGCGGAAAAACAACAACTCTTCGCATCATCGGCGGTTTTGTTGCACCCAAAAGCGGGGACGTTTTTTTTGATGGAAAAAAGATAAACGATCTTCCGCCGTATAAAAGGGAAGTCAATACCGTATTCCAGAAATACGCACTTTTTCCAAACCTGAACGTATATGAAAACATAGCTTTCGGGCTTCGCCTTAAAAAGGTTCCGGATGAAGAAATCCGCGAAAGAGTTTTTGAAATGCTCGACCTTGTAAATATGAGAGGTTTTGAACGCAAAGACGTAAACCTTCTTTCCGGCGGCCAGCAGCAGCGCGTTGCTATCGCAAGAGCACTTATCAATAAGCCCCAGGTTCTTCTTTTGGACGAGCCTTTGGGCGCACTTGACCTCAAGCTCCGCAAAGAGATGCAGATCGAGCTTAAAAAAATCCAGCGTGAAACCAAGATAACCTTCATTTACGTAACCCACGATCAGGAAGAAGCCCTTACCATGAGCGATACCGTCGTAGTTATGCGTGCAGGCCAGATCCAGCAGATCGGCACTCCCATTGATATTTACAACGAGCCCATCAATGCGTTCGTTGCGGATTTTATCGGTGAATCCAATATTATTGACGGCGTTATGAAAAAGGATTATCTTGTAAATTTCGCCGGAAGAGATTTTGATTGCGTTGACTTCGGCTTTGAAGAAAACGAAAACGTTGATGTTGTTATCCGTCCCGAGGATATTAAAATTTCCGCACCGGAAAAAGGTCAGATCACAGGCAAAGTTGAAAGCATTATTTTCAAAGGCGTTCATTATGAAATTGTCGTTATTGACGGCAACGGCTTCAACTGGAAAATTCATTCCACACTTTACGAAGAACCGGGCAGGGAGGTTGGACTTTCTGTAATTCCGGATGATATTCATATCATGCATAAGATGACGGAGGAAGAGAAATGATCAAATCCCGTTATCCTGCTTTTCCGTATATAATTTTTATGGCGATTTTTATCGTCGTACCGCTTATAATGGTGGCCTATTTCGCATTCACCACAAGCTCCGGTGAATTCACTATGCAGAACATAATCCGGGTCGGAGATTATGTTCCCGTTATAATAAAAAGCCTTTTTCTCGCATTTATTGCAACCTTGATTTGCCTTGCTCTCGGATATCCTTTTGCATATATTATGGCGAGAAAAACCAGCAATATAAGAAGAACCATGTTCATGCTTATTATGCTTCCGATGTGGATGAACTTTCTTCTCCGCACCTATTCTTGGATGACTATTCTTGAAAATAACGGCCTTTTGAACCGCTTTCTCGGAATTTTCGGGATAGGACCTTTCGAGATGATCAATACCCAAGGTGCGGTCGTTCTCGGTATGGTATATGACTATCTTCCTTTCATGATAGTTCCGCTTTATACTATTATGATGAAGATGGATCATTCCCTTATCCAGGCGGCACAGGATCTCGGCGCAAATCCGCTTCAGGTTTTCCTGCACGTAACCTTGCCCCAAAGCCTTCCGGGGATAAGCACGGGCATTACCATGGTATTCATCCCTTCCGTCAGCACCTTTATTATTTCCAAAATGCTCGGCGGCGGTTCTGAACTTATGATAGGTGACCTTATCGAAATGCAGTTCAGCAGCAACAGCTATAACCCGAACCTCGGTTCCGCAATTTCGTTCATTCTTATGATAATTATTCTTATCTGCATGAGCGTTATGAATCAGTTTGATTCGGATAAAGTGGAAAAGGAGGGAAGAATGGTAGTATGAAATTTCTTTCAAAATTCTACGTCGGCATTATTTATGCTTTTCTTTATCTTCCCATTGCGGTGCTCATTGTTTTCTCTTTCAATGACGCAAAAAGCCGCACCGTTTTCACTGAATTCACTTTCAAATGGTACGAGAAGCTTTTCACCAATGATATAATCCTTACCGCGTTCAGAAATACCCTTATTGTTGCACTTGTTGCAGGGGTTTGCGCAGTAGTTCTCGGAACTTTGGCAGCCATTGGTATCAACGCCATGAGCAAAAAGCTTCAGGCTCTGCTTCTCAATATCACTTACATCCCCATGATGAATCCGGATATCATCATAGGCGTTTCGCTGATGCTTCTTTTCGTGTTCATCAGACTCGAACTCGGTTTTACTTCGCTTATTCTTGCTCATATCACGTTCAACGTACCGATAGTTATATTCAACGTTCTGCCGAAGCTTCGTCAGCTCGATAAGAACGTATATAATGCGGCTCTTGATCTTGGCTGCAACCCCATGCAGGCATTCAGAAAGGTTGTTATCCCGGAAATCATGCCCGGAATTGCCGCGGGATTTCTTCTTTCAATCACCTATTCCTTTGACGATTTCGCGGTCAGCTTTTTCACCGGTGCCGCGGATTCCCAGACACTTTCCGTCGTTATATATTCGATGGTAAGAATGAAGGTAAGCCCGGAAATCAACGCGCTTTCCACCATTATGTTTGTGGTCGTTCTCTTTATCCTGCTTCTTGTTAACATAAACGGAGCAAGAAAAGAGAAAAAAGAAGTAAAACTCAATATGGCGAAAGGAGAGGGATAAATGAAAAAATTTATTGCTTTAACTTTGGCCGTTATAATGGTAATTCTTTCGACCGTTTCTGCTTTTGCTTATTACAGCGAAGCGGAAGGTTATACCACTGAAGTTGAAGATTACGATTACTATCAGAAATTTCAGGGGCAGGGAATAGAAATCGACGTTTATAACTGGGGTGAATATGTTGCAAACGATTCGGTAAACTTTCTTGACGTAAACGAAGATTTTGAAAAACTTACAGGAATCAAAGTAAACTATACTCTTTTTTCTTCCAATGAAGAGCTTTATACAAAACTCCGTAGCGGCGGTGCGAACTATGACGTTATAGTTCCTTCCGACTATATGATCGGAAAAATGATAAAAGAGGGAATGCTCCAGAAACTCGATTTCGAAAATATTCCGAACTATAAATACATAGATGAAAAATATAAAAACACCAACTTTGATCCGAACAACGAATATTCTGTTCCGATGTATTGGGGCGTAGT
This sequence comes from Oscillospiraceae bacterium, assembly GCA_017473745.1. Taxonomy (GTDB): domain Bacteria; phylum Bacillota; class Clostridia; order Oscillospirales; family Ruminococcaceae; genus UMGS1668. Next base: position 12,505 of record JAFUJP010000011.1, on the reverse strand, counting down.
CGGAATCATCTATAACACCACCATGGTTGATGAAGAAGATCTTACCGGCTGGAATATCCTTTGGAACGAAAAATATGCGGACAATATGCTAATGTTCTCCAACAGCCGCGATGCTTTTGCTCTTTCTCTTCTTGACCTCGGTTATGATTTCAACACCACCGACGAAGCTGAAATCGAGGAGGCGGCGGGACATCTTCGTGCGCAAAAGCCTCTTGTTCAGGCATACGTCATGGATGAAATTTATGATAAGATGGAAGGCGGCGAAGCCGCAGTTGCACCTTATTATAATGGCGACGCCGTTCTTATGATGGATGTGAACGAGGATCTTGATTTCTTTCTTCCGGAAAACACGAGCATTTTTATTGACTCCATGTGCATTCCTGCCGGCGCCAAAAACAAAGAAGCTGCAGAAATGTATATCAACTATATGTGTGAATCCACCGTTGCGGCGGCAAACAGCTATTACGTCGGATATTCCACCCCTCACATGGGTGCTATGGAGCTTCTTGACGAAGAACTTGTTGAAAATGAAATTGCGTATCCGGACGGCGAATTTATCGCTTCTCTTGATGCACTGCTTACTCTTCCTGCGGAAACCAGCAGCCTTACAGACAGCCTTTGGACCGACATAATGGCACAGGGCAAAGATAGTTCCGTTGTTTTCCAGGCGATATTCCTTGGCGGCGCGGTTGTTGTTTATATAGGCGCAAAGCTTTGGATCGGCCACGTTAAGAAAAGAGAATGAGTTACTATTAAAATTTCATTAAATTATAAAACAGGCACAGCGGTTTAAATCACTGTGCCTGTTTTGGTAATGTTCAAAAGAGGTATTTATGATTGAAATTAAAAAGCTTGCTACAGAGCAAAAAGATGAAATAATGGCATTTGATAAACTTTGCTTTCCCGCGGATTTTTGGAAAAGAGAAGATTGGGAAGACTTATTAAGCGATGACAGAGCGGTTTATTACGCTTTGCTTGACGAAGATAAAATCATCGGCGACGTTTTTATCTATAATTGGAAAGGCGAAAAAGACTATATTAAAATAATGAATATTGCAATTCATCCTAAACACAGAGGAAAAGGTCTTGCACACAGACTTTTGTATCACGTCACGTCAGAAATGGAAAAGATCGGTATGCAGAAATTCTGCGGAGAAACAAGAGCTTCAAACAAGGCAATGCAGAAAGTTTTTGAGGATTGCGGATACTTTCTTAACAAGATTGAAGAAAACTATTATGATAATCCAAGAGAAAGCGCCTATAAATACGTTCTTCAAAAATGATTAATTAACGGAGGAAAAGGCTTTGAAATATATGCATCTTAATTCGTCGTGCTCATATGCGGGAATTGCAAATATGCTGATGCTCAGGGGATTTGACACAGAGGATTATAAAATCGCATTGGATATTGACCTTCCGAGTCATATCCGCTTTGATGAAGAAGACGGCGCTTTTCTTTCGGGCTTTTCGCTCCAGACAAAGAAATGGTTTAACTTTTATTTAAAACCAAGAGGCTTTGAGTATATCGAGGAATCTGTAAGTAAAAGCGAAATCAAAGAAAAACTTCGGCCCGGAATGATGCTGGGATTATTCGTTAAACCACAGCAAAAACACGCGGTCATTTGCAAAGAAATCACTGCGGATAAAGTTATTTTCATTAACAATAAATGGGAAGAAACAGATGAACCGGAAGAGATTTATTTAAACTTTGATGAATTGACCGAACGCATTACAGAACCTTTTGTTTTGGGATACATAATACCGCATAAAAAAGAGATACCTGAAATGAAAAACGAATATTCTGAAAGTATTCGCACTTGGGAATGTCTTCGCAAGGCTTTGCACAGCCTTATTTCCGAAACAAGAGATGAAACTGAACTGAAAGAAAAGATGAACCCTTTATTCAGAGCGCTTTTGCTCGACGGGCTGACGATGGCACAGCTAAGAAATGATGATATTTTACAACAAAAATTAACTATACTTCAGCGCTCGTTTTTGGATGTACTCAGACAAAATAAAGCCTCTCGTCTTTCTGAACACATTGATGCCGTCCTGCTTGATGAAGCCATTGATTTGATAATCGAGTACGCAAAATTTAAGATGAATGAACTGTAAAAAAACTCCCGAAGAAATTCTTCGGGAGTTTTTTATGCTTTTTATCACATTTCTGCTTTGATATTTTTAAGAACGGCTTCAACCTTTTCAGCAAGCTCTTTAAGTGCACCGTCTTTGAAAGGCGAAGGGATATTCGCTTCTTCGAGAAGAAGGTCGTAATACTGTTCGCCGCCCTGTTTCATAAGACGGATATAACGTGCAAATGCATCGTCATAATCTTCAAGAGATGCAAGAAGGAACCCGAATGCGGCAGTTTGTGCAAGGCAATAGTCGATGTAATAGAAAGGGGATTCAAAAATGTGCATCTGATACTGCCAGCGGCGTCCTTCTTCGAGGAAGGGAACACCTTCAAGATTGATATGAGGAAGGAATTTTGCGCAAAGCTCCTTCCAGGTTTTGTTTCTTTCTGCAGGAGTCATTTCGGGATTTTCATAAACGATATGCTGGAAATAGTCAACAATGGTGCCGTAAGGAATGAAAGAAAGGGCATCAAGTGCATGCATATATTTATACTTTGTCGCGTTTTCGCCGAAGAATTTGTGAATATATTTCCATGCGAAGAATTCCATACTCATGGAATGGGTTTCTGCAGTTTCCATGCCGCCGCAGCCGATTTCGAGATTAAATTTATTATCGGCGATAAGAAAAGCGTTAAATGCGTGACCTGCTTCATGGGTCATAACGTCAACGTCGCCGGCGGAACCGTTGAAGTTTGCAAGAATAAAGGGCTGTTTATATTTTGCAATTTCGGTGCAGTAACCGCCGCCCCATTTATTCTTTCTGGAATCAACGTCGAAAGCATCGTTTTCGAGCATAAGGTCAATGAATGCGGCAGATTCATCGCTCATTTCATGATACATTTCTTTTGCGGCGTTAAAGATATCCTCTTTGCTGCCGGAAGGTTTCGGGTCGCCGCCGGGAATGATAACGTCGTTATCATATACCATATACTTATCTATACCAAGATCTTTTGCGTTTTCAAGGCGAAGTCTTGATACCACCGGAACTACGGATTCAAGAACGTTTTTGCGGAATGTTTCTATATCGTTTTTATCATAGCAAACGCGTTCCATGCGGTAATATCCGAGCTCCACGAAGTTTTTATAGCCAAGCTTTTGTGCCATTTTTGTGCGCACTTTTACGAGACGGTCATAAATATCATCAAGCTGATCAGCATAGCCGTTCATTACGTTACCCATAACGGTATATGCTTCTTTTCTTGTTTCACGGTCATCGGATTTGAAATATCCGGCAAGAGCGGCGCGGCTTAATTTTTCGCCGCGGAAATCAAATTCCATTCCGGCCATCAGTTTGGAATATTCGGAAGTGATTTTATTTTCTTCGATCATATCCTCGATAATTTCAGGGGACATTGCCTTTGCCTGAACTTCCATATGACGGAAGTAAACGGGAGAAAGCTTTTCTTCAAGCTCACCCCTGAACGGGGAATTAAGAAGAGCTTCATTATACTGATTCATAAGGTTGCCGACCTGGGGATTGATTTCGTCAAAATAGTCATTTTCTTTAACGTAATATTCATCCGCAGTGTTACAACTGTATCTGATATAACAAAGATTTGCGGCGGTATCAAATTTTACAAGAAGATCACGATATTTTTCGCGCCATTCAAGAACTTCATCGGCGGATTTTGCATTTTTTACACCGTTTATAACTTCAAGAGCGCTTTTTTCAAAATCTTCATAGGGGATATGCTCGTAGGGCATTTCACTTACTTTCACAGGGTATCAACTCCTTTTTGCATTATAGGGCAATTATACAATATAAATTCAATAAAAACAATATAAAAAAGTACATGCAATAATTTCGCCTTTTGAAAATATATTTATTCATGTAAAACGGAGGTTTTTTGTTATGGACTTTTTGTTTTTTATCGGAATTTTATCCGGGATAATCTTTTTTGCTCTTCACGTGACCGCGGCAAGTTCGTTTCCGAAGCCGCTTTCTCCGGAGGAAGAACGAAGCCTGTTCGACGAAATGAAAAACGGAAGCAAAGCCGCAAGGAACAAGCTTATTGAACACAATCTAAGGCTTGTTGCCCATATCATCAAAAAATATTACAGTAATTCCGCAGAACAGGATGACCTTATTTCCATCGGTACCATAGGGCTTATAAAGGCGGTTTCAACTTTCAATTATGAAAAGGGAACACGCTTTGCGACCTATGCTGCAAGGTGTATCGAAAACGAAATCCTTATGTATTTTCGCAACAAGAAAAAATACGCCCAGGACGTTTCTTTTTCCGAACCGATAGACTGCGATAAGGACGGAAACGCCCTTTCTATAATGGATATCATGGCGGATGAACGTTCCATAACCGAGGATATAGAAGAAAAACTTCGGGCAGAAAATCTTTATAAAGTGATTGATTCCGAACTTTTGCCAAGGGACCGCGAAATAATTTATCTTCGATACGGATTGAAAGGAAGAAAAGCCTATACCCAGCGCGAAGTTGCCCAAAAGCTTGGGATTTCACGATCTTACGTAAGCCGTATCGAGAAAAAGGCCCTTGAGGTGCTCAGAAACAAAATAAAAAATTAAAAAGGGTGCTTTTATGAAAAAGAGACTTCGCAAAATAAGCGATTCTTTTGAAATTCCCATGGGAGTTATAAGCGATTATTATATGGAAATTTATTCAGGAAATGAAATCGTGCTCAACGGAGATGCCGCCGTAACGGAACTTGAAGATTCGGTGCTCAAAGTAAAATGCGGCGAGCACCGAATAATCTTTTCGGGAACGGGACTTAAAATCGAATATTATACGAGCGGCGGAATAAAAATTACCGGCGATTTTTCGGGTATTGAATTCGGCTGAAAGGCGGTGAAATATTGATAAATTATCTTTACAGAAAACTTGCCGGAACGGTTGATTTCATTGCCGAAGGAGCAGATACGGAAAGGCTTCTTACATATTGCACCGGTTCCGGAATTGAAATAATTAATCCCCACAAAAGCGGAGGATATAAACTTTTAGGAACAGTTTTTGCAAAAGATTATAAAAAAATGAAAAGGCCTGCAAGAAAAATCGGGCTTAAACTTCGGATGAGAAAAAAACACGGCCTTTATTTTTTTGCAAGAAAACACAGAGCGAAAATCGGTATGCTCGCGGGAATGGTTTTTATCGCTTTTGCGGTTTTTTCAATGAACAGGTTTATATGGGAAATAAACGTTGAAGGCAACAAAAATATTCCCGCAGAGGAAATAATTGCTTCGGCTGAAAAAATGGGACTTGTTGCCGGAACTTTTTCAAAAAGTCACAGTGTTCAGGATATTGAATGGTCCATTATGCGGGATTTCGCCGGGCTTGCTTCTGTGGAAATCAATATTCAGGGGAGCTACGCCAATATTTCAGTGAGGGAAACCGCCGGTGAACCGGAAATGAAATCGGATGACGATGTTCCGGTTAATATAATTGCATCAAGATACGGTGTGATCCGAAAAATCGACGTTTTTGACGGGCAGGAAACGGTTGCAATCGGCGATGCGGTTATGAAAGGCGATCTTTTGGTAAGTGCCGTTTATGAGGACAGTCACAATAAACTTACACTTAAACACGCCCGGGCGAATATCATTGCCGAAACGGATTATACTATCGAGGTGGAATTCCCACTTGAACAAACAATAAGAAAAAATGGAGAAATAAAGAAAACCGTAACAAAAATAGAAGTTTTCGGGCATGAATTTAATTTCGGAAGCAGCAAAAATATCGATAATCTTCCTTCAGAAACAAGTGAAAAACATCTTTATTTTTTCTGGATAGAATTACCGATAAACGTGACAACGACGCATTATTTTTCTGTAAAGGAAAATACCGTTACATATAATTTTGAGCAGGGCAGGGACGGCGCTTTTCTTTTGCTTGAAGAAGCCGAAGAAAGCGAAATGTCTGAAATGGAAATAATTTCAAGAACTCTTACCGAAAAAGTGAAGAATAATAAATATATAATTAAAGCCGATTATATCTGTCTTATGAATATCGGCGAAGAACAGCCCATCGAATCGGATATTCCGTGGGAAAATACGGATGATATGAGCTGAAACGGAATATTACAAAAAATATTATTGTGCATATAAACAAATTATGGTAAAATAAAAATATAAATTTGAAAGGAGGCGGTTTTGTTGTTCGAAATCCCTATGCCGTTTATTTGGCTTATTATTGCGGTGGTGCTCGGTGTAATCGAAGCGGTTACAGTTACACTTGTAAGCGTCTGGTTCGCTATCGGAGCACTTGCAGCTATTATTCCGGCATATTTCGGCGCACCGCTTTGGGGCCAGATTCTGGTTTTCCTTGCGGTTTCCGCTATCAGTTTTGCATTCACAAGAAGATTTTTCAAAGATGTTGTCAAGGTAAAAAAACAGCCTACAAATGTTGACAGTCTTATAGGGACGGACGGCATTGTAACCGCTGAAATAAACAACCTTGAAGGCGGCGGAAAAGTTTATATTTCCGGTCTTACATGGAGCGCAAAATCTGTTGACGGAAGCGTCGTTCCGGAAGGAGCGGTTGTCACCGCACGCAAAATCGAGGGTGCAACCCTTATAGTCGAAATAAAAGAGCTGGCAAAAGCCGGCGATAATTAAAAGGAGGTCATTATATGCCGTTTGAATTCACAGGACTTATTATCGGGCTCGGACTTATTCTTATCGTTCTCGTTATTCTTGCGATGAACGTGAAAATCGTTCCCCAGGCAACCGTTTTTGTAATCGAGCGTTTGGGAACTTATTATGCAACATGGGAAACCGGCCTTCATTTCAAGATTCCTTTTTTTGACAGAATTGCAAAAAGGGTTTCTATCAAAGAACAGGTTGTTGACTTCAAGCCGCAGCCCGTTATCACAAAAGATAATGTTACGATGCAGATAGATACTGTTGTTTTCTATCAGATAACCGATGCGAAGCTTTTCAGCTATGGCGTTGAACGCCCTCTTTCCGCAATCGAAAACCTTACCGCAACAACTCTTCGTAACATCATCGGCGAGCTTGAACTGGACAGCACCCTTACCAGCCGTGATGTTATCAACGTAAAAATCACTTCCATCCTTGATACCGCCACTGATAAATGGGGCATTAAGGTAAACCGCGTTGAGCTTAAAAATATCATTCCTCCCCGTGAAATTCAGGACGCAATGGAAAAACAGATGAAAGCAGAGCGCGAACGCCGCGAAACCCTTCTCCGTGCGGAAGGTGAGAAAAAATCTGCTATTCTTATTGCAGAAGGTGAAAAGGAATCCGCAATTCTCCGCGCAGAAGCTGTTAAAGAAGCTAAAATACGCGAAGCACAGGGCGAAGCAGAAGCTATCCTTGTTGTTCAGAAAGCTCTTGCCGATTCCATCAGCCTTCTTAATGAAGCGAATCCTTCTTCCGCGGTGCTCACTCTCAAAAGCTACGAAGCTTTTGAAAAAGCTGCCAACGGCAGAGCAACTAAAATCATTGTTCCCAGCGAGATCCAGTCCCTTGCAAGCCTTGTAACCTCTTTGAAGGAAGTCGCCGACGACAATAAACCCGAGGAGTGATTTTATGCCCTGGAGAAACGGACCTGAAACCTTTAGTTTCGGAAAAAGTTTATTGGTGGCGCTTGTCGGCTTAATAGTAATCATCGGCGGAATGGCGCTTTTTGAGTTTTCTGTATGGATATCACTTGTAATCGTGCTCATCGGCGCATTTATAATTCTTATAGCCGCAGAAGCCGGAAGGGGAAAGATGCGCACAATTTTCCGTAATCCGCACAGCCTTGCTATGGATAAAACCAATCCGCATCTTAATAAAGATAAGCCTTTTAATCCTTGGGACGAGGTTTCCAAAGAGAAAAAATAAACGTTATTATTGACGAAAAGCATGAATGGTGCTATTATAATCTAAACTGCATATCAAGAGATACAGGGGTGCTTTCGGGCTGAGACGGCGAACTTCGCCGAACCCTTTACCTGATCCGGATAATACCGGCGGAGGGAGTGTCGAAAAGCGTATTGGCTTTAAATTTACGGTCGCTGCGGCAATTTCCCTTGCTGCAGCGATTTTTATTTTTATCGGAGGGAAAACAATGGAAAACAGAAACACAAAAACATCAAGACTTGTTTTCAGCGCAATTATGATTGCAGTCGGAACCGTGCTCAGCCTTTTTAAGATCGACTGGGCCTTCGGCGGAGGAATCACCATATGCGCGATGCTTCCGCTTGTTGTGGTTTCGTGGATTTACGGAACCAAATGGGGCATTTTTACCGCGTTTGTGTTCAGTGTCCTTCAGTGCCTTCTGGGCATTGACAATGTGCAGTACGCAACTTCCGCAGGAATGGCTGTTGCAATAATCCTTTTGGATTATATTATTGCATATACTGTTATTGGTTTCGCGGGAATATACAAAAACGGCATCAAAAATAAATATTATGCCGTTGTTTCCGGAATCTGCACAACATTTTTTGCAAGATTCATCTGCCATTTCATTACCGGCTGGATGATATGGGATGCTCTTTGGCCCAATGAATTCGGAATGGCTGCACCGGTTTATTCTCTTTGCTACAACGGTTCATATATGCTTGCGGAAGCAGTGATCACTTCCGTTGTTGCGGTTCTCTTGCTTAAAAAGAAGCCGGAACTTTTCAGTAAAAATTAACAATATTTTCAAAAGGCGGACATGAAAATGTCCGTCTTTTTTCTTGAATAAAAACGCCTTTTATGCTATTATATAATAAATATAGCTTTATGATAGGGAAGTGTGTTTTTTGGCCGAACTTTCGCCGATGATGAAACAGTATTTTGAAATAAAAGAGAATAACAAAGACGCCATACTGTTTTTCCGTCTCGGCGACTTTTATGAGATGTTTTTTGATGACGCAAAGCTTGCCTCAAAGGAACTCGAACTCACCCTTACCGGAAGGGACTGCGGCCAGGAAGAAAGAGCGCCCATGTGCGGCGTTCCTTACCACAGCTATGAATCTTATGTTGCAAGGCTTATCAAAAAAGGCTATAAAGTTGCGATATGCGAACAGATGGAAGATCCCGCAACAGCAAAAGGCCTTGTCAAACGTGACGTTATTCGTGTAATAACCCCCGGAACCGTTGTCGAAAACGCAATGCTTGAAGAAAGCGCAAATAACTATATTGCAAGCATTTACGTTGAGGGAAATTCTTTCGGAATCTGCTTTTGTGACGTTACCACCGGCGAACTTAAATGCACAAGCACCGAAAACACCAAAGAGCTTGATAACCGCATAATCGAAGAAATCAGCCGCTATAAACCATGCGAAATTCTTTTTAATGATGCGTTTCTCGATTGCCGCGAGGCAGGTTATTTTATAAAAGAGCGCATAAACTGCATGGGTGAACAGCTTGATAATTCGGAATACGATAAAAAGCTTGTTGAAAAGACAATTTATGATCATTTCGCAAAACACAGCCCCCATGAGCTTGGTTTTGAAAATCTTTATCAGGAACGCTGCGTTTCGGCACTTCTGCGCTATCTTTACGAAACCCAGAAAAACGGTGTAAACCGCATTTCTTCAGTAAAATTCTATGATGAAAAAGCTTTTATGAAGCTTGACCTTTCCGCAAGGCGAAATCTCGAACTTACCGAAACCATGCGCGGAAGAGAAAAAAGGGGAACCCTCCTTTGGGTTCTCGATAAAACCAGCACCGCCATGGGAAGAAGACTTCTTCGTTCATATATCGACAGACCGCTTCTTGATCCGGTAAAGATTGACAAAAGACTTTACGCTGTCGAGGCTCTTGTCAACGACCCTATGCTTTGTGAGGATATTGCAGAGGAACTTTCGGGCGTTTATGACCTTGAACGCACCATGACCAGAATCATTTTCGGCAACGCAAGCCCCAAGGAATACAAAACCCTTGCGGGAAGCATCGGTCATCTTCCGAAAATAAAGGGACTTTTAAGCGGAACAAAATCTCCTCTTCTTGCGGAACTTCGTGAGGAAATCGACCTTCTCGAAGACATAAAACATCTTATTGACGTTGCGATAATCGATGATCCGCCTATAACCCTTAAAGACGGCGGCGTAATCGCAAAAGGTTATAATTCTGATCTGGACGAGCTTCGCGACATTGCAAGCAACATCACAAGTAAGATAACCGCCATTGAAACAAGCGAAAAAGAACGCACCGGTATTCCGAAAATGAAAATCGGCTATAACCACGTTTTCGGCTATTATATCGAGGTTTCAAAATCCTATACAAACCTTGTTCCGCAGGAATACATAAGAAAACAGACCCTTGCCAACGGCGAAAGATATATCACACCCGAACTTAAAGAGCTCGAGGAAAAAGTACTTGGCGCTCATGATAAAATTCTCGCACTCGAAGCAAGACTTTTCGAAGAAGTCCGTGCTCAGATCGGTGCTCAGGTTGAAAGGGTTCAGAATACCGCCAATGCAGTTGCGGCAATCGACGTGCTCCAATCATTTGCCGCTGTATCTCTTCGCAACAATTATTGCAGACCTGCTGTTGATTTAGGCGATATTATCGAAATAAGCGAAGGACGCCACCCGGTCGTTGAGCAGATGCTTCACGGCGCGCCTTTTGTCCCAAACGACGTTCTTCTTGATAACCGCGAAAACCAGATCGCTGTTATAACAGGCCCGAATATGGCCGGTAAATCCACCTATATGCGTCAGATTGCGCTTATTACCATTATGGCACAGATAGGCTGTTTTGTTCCGGCAAAACATGCCCATATCGGCATCGTTGACGGAGTTTACACCAGGGTCGGTGCTTCCGATGACCTTTCCGCCGGGCAATCCACCTTTATGGTAGAAATGAGCGAGGTTGCCGAAATTCTTAAAAACGCAACCTCAAAAAGCCTTCTCATTCTTGATGAAATCGGAAGAGGTACAAGCACTTTTGACGGCATGAGCATCGCACACGCTGTTCTTGAGCATATTGCAGACAGAAAGAAGCTCGGCGCAAAAACTCTTTTTGCAACCCATTACCACGAACTTACCGACCTCGAAAACGCTTATCCCAATATTCGCAACTATAATGTCGCCGTTAAAAAACGCGGCGATGACATAACCTTCCTTCGCCGGATAATCAGCGGCGGAGCAGATGATTCTTACGGAATTGAAGTCGCAAAGCTCGCCGGAATCCCAAACAGCGTTGTCAAGCGGGCGAGAGAAATTCTTGCTGCCCTCGAAGAGGGAAAAGAGGTTGAAAAAATTTCTCGCATGCAGCAGAATGACGACATTATGGGCCAGACTAATCTTTTTGCCGCGATACAAAGCGATGCGGAAAGAATTATCCGCCAGACGGACGTTGAAACGCTTACTCCCATTGAAGCGCTTAATCTTCTTTATGAGCTGAAAAGCATTGTAAAATAATCTTATTTGTGTGGTGAAAAAATGCCTAAAATAAATCTTCTTGATAAGCATATTGCTGAACTTATCGCCGCCGGCGAGGTTGTTGACAGACCTTGTTCGGTAATCAAAGAACTTGTTGAAAACTCAATTGACGCCGGCGCAACAAGTGTTACCGTCGAAATCCAGAACGGCGGCAACACCTTTATGCGTGTTACCGATAACGGATGCGGAATCGAGCCCGAGGATATTCCGAAGGCATTTCTTCGCCACGCAACAAGCAAGATACACGAAGAATGGGATCTTGAGCGAATTATAACTTTTGGTTTCCGCGGCGAAGCCCTTGCTTCCGTTGCGGCGGTTTCCCATGTGGAAATCATGACAAGAACAAAAGGATCATCTACCGGATACAGATGTGAGGCAACGGACGAAGGAACGAGCGAAATTGAAGAAGCCGGCTGCCCCGAGGGAACGACAATAATCGTCCGCGACCTGTTTTATAATACTCCCGCAAGACAGAAATTCCTTAAAAAAGACATCGCCGAAGCAAACGCCGTTGCACAGGTTATGGATAAAATGGCGCTTTCATATCCGGAAGTACAGTTCCGCTTTATCCGCGACGGCGAAACCAAGCTCCAAACTTACGGCAACGGCGAACTTCTTGCAGTAATTTCGGCTGTTTACGGAAGAGATTTCGCAAAAGAAACCATCGAAGTCAATTACAGCCCTGTGGGCCGGGACAAAATGAGAGTAACGGGTTTCGTTACAAAACCAACTGCTTCCAGACCCAGCCGCACCTTCCAGAATTTCTTTGTAAACAGACGTTTTGTCAAAACCCGCACGGCCATGGCAGCTCTTGAAGAAGCCTTCAAAGGTTCCGCTATGATCGGTAAGTTTCCTGGGTGTGTGCTCAATCTTGAAATTCCACCGGAAACCGTTGACGTTAACGTGCATCCGGCCAAAACCGAAGTTCGCTTTGTAAGCGAAAAAGAGATTTTTGACCTCGTTTATTACGGTGTAAAATCCGCACTTAACCAAAGGGATATTTCCGCCGTGCTCGAGGAATC
>JAFUJP010000010.1 GCA_017473745.1 Oscillospiraceae bacterium | reverse complement strand
TAATCAGAAGCGCCGCCTTCAAACATGAGGCATACCTCAGGAAATTTAAGCCAATGGGCTTTTTTTGAAGGCTTTTCGCTTCTTCAATTGTGCCGATAATTAAAAACAAGTGAAAAAGCTTTATGTAACAGCATTCTTTTTTGCCTTACGGCAAGATTCCGGAAACGAAAAGCCCGTGCTCAAATTTGAGCACGGGCTTTTCGTTTTGGTTTATGGTGAAATTAACGGTAATTTTTTTCTGCGGTGGTCCACTTTTCAAATTCTTCTTCGGTTGCAAGAACCTTGTGGGTTCCCTCAACGGTGCGAAGCTCGCCCGCAAGGTAATCAATTCCGCTGGTGAAATAATCATAGTGCATGGAAACACGCTGTCTTTCAACTGCGGGGTTCGGATGCGGGATCGCGGAAAGAAGGCTTTGGGTATAGGGGTGGATCGGGTTCGAGAAAATCTCTTCGGTGGTGCCGGTTTCAACAAGGTGGCCGAGATGCATAACGCCGATTCTGTCGGAAATATACTTTACCATCGAAAGGTCATGGGCGATAAACAGATAGGAAGCACCCGTTTCTTTCTGGATATCTTTCATAAGGTTTACGACCTGCGCCTGGATTGAAACGTCAAGGGCGGAGATACATTCATCGGCGATGATGAGCTTCGGGTTCATGATAAGCGCTCTCGCGATACCGACACGCTGGCGCTGGCCGCCGGAAAACTGGTGGGGATAGCGCTCGGCGTGTTCCGGAGCAAGGCCGACCTTCGCAAGTATCCTTGCGACTTTGGCGTCGCGGTCCGCCTTATCGGTATAAAGATGGTGGATATCAAGGCCCTGGCCGATGATATCCGCAACTTTCTTGCGGGGGTTGAGGCAGGCCATAGGGTCCTGGAAGATCATCTGCATTTCGGTGCGGAGCTTTTTCTCATCGGCGGCGCTCATCTTACCGGAAATATCAATTCCGTCAAAGGTGATTTTGCCGGCGGTGGGGTCATAAAGGCGTATGATGGAACGGCCGACGGTGGTTTTGCCGGAACCGGATTCGCCTACAAGGCCATAGGTTTCGCCGGGATAAATCTCGAAAGAAACGTCATCAACAGCCTTTACGGTGAATTTTTTGCTGATGGGGAAATACTGTTTAAGGTGCTCTACTTTAAGAAGCGGAACTCTTTCTTCCATTTATTTCGCCTCCTTCAGCATACGGTCGATTCTGGAACGAAGTTCCTTCGGCATTTCGACCTTCGGTGCGTTGTCATCAAGAAGCCAGGTCGCGGCGCAATGGGTCTCGCTGACCCAGAACATGGGCGGTTCGGCAATCTCGTCGATTTTGAGCGCAAATTCATTACGCGGAGCAAAAGCGTCGCCCTTGATGCTGTGAAGAAGGTTGGGCGGGCTTCCCGGGATGGTATAAAGTCTTTCGTCTTCGGTATCGAGGTCGGGCAATGCGGAAAGAAGTCCCCAGGTATAGGGATGTTTCGGGTCATAATAGACCTCGTCAACGGTGCCTTTTTCAACGATTTTGCCCGCATACATGATATTAACGAAATCCGCGACCTTTGCAACAACGCCGAGGTCATGGGTGATATAGATAACGGAAATTCCGAGTTTCTGCTGAACTTCCTTGATAAGTTCAAGGATCTTCGCCTGGATGGTAACGTCAAGGGCGGTGGTGGGTTCGTCGCAGATAAGAAGGTCAGGGTTGCAGGAAAGCGCAATAGCTATAACAACACGCTGGCGCATACCGCCGGAAAGCTGATGAGGATAGTTCTTCATGCGCTTTTCGGGGTCGGTTATACCGACCATATCGAGAAGCTCGACGGCGCGCTTCCATGCTTCGGCCTTCGGGGTTTTGAAATGCCAGATCATGCCTTCCATAATCTGATCACCGATGGTCATGGTGGGGTTAAGGGAAGTCATGGGATCCTGGAAAACCATTGCGATGCGCTTGCCGTTGATGGTCTGGCGCATCTGTTTTTTGGAAAGGGTGAGAAGGTCGATGGTTTCTTCTTCGCCTTTATCGTTTTTGAAGGTGAAAAGGGCCTTGCCCGCTTCAACTTTTCCGTTGGTATCAAGAATACCGATGGCGGTTTTTACGGTTACGGATTTTCCGGAACCGGATTCGCCTACTATGGCAACGGTTTCGCCGCGTCTTACCGCAAAATCAACGTTGCGGAGGGCATGAACCTTACCGGCGGTTGTTTTGAAGGAAACGGACAGACCTTCGACTTTAAGGATGAAATCGCCTTTTTCTTGCATAAATCTGTCCCTCCTTTACATATCTTTCTGCTTCGGGTCAAGGGCATCGCGAAGACCGTCCGCAACAAGGTTGAAGCTGAGCATAAGCAGTGCAAGAACAACCAACGGGGAAATTATCATATAGGGATGGGTCGTGAAGTTCTTGTATGCGTCGGAAATAAGGGTACCGAGGGAAGCCATCGGTGCGGGAATTCCAAGGCCGACGAAAGCAAGGAATGCCTCGGTGAAAATTGCATGGGGAATGGAGAACATGGTCTGGGTGATTATCTGGCCAATAATGTTGGGCATGATCTCCTTGAAAATAATGCGAAGCGGAGATGCGCCGAGGGTCTTTGAAGCAAGAACAAATTCCTGCTCTTTAAGCTTGAGCATCTGAGCACGGGCAATACGGCTCATGGGTATCCAGCCGGTTATCATAAGCGCAACGATAATTGCGCCGAGGCCCGGGCTGAGCACGAGTATCATAAGAGTTACGATAACAAGGTTCGGGATACTGTTGAGAATCTCTGCGCAGCGCTGCATAACGGCATCAAGCTTTCCGCCGAAATAACCGGAAACAAGTCCGTAAGAAAGGCCGAAAAGAACGTCGATAACAACCGCAACAACGGCTATATAAAGGCTTATGCGGGTACCTTCCCAAACACGGGTGAAAATATCGCGGCCGAGGGTATCGGAACCGAACCAGTAATAAACGTCATCAAGGCCCTTGGATTCATAGCCGTTGACCTCGAGTTCAACTTCTCCAAGACGCATGGTTTCGGTACCGTCAAAAATCCCGAAATTTTCAAGGAAAGGGATCCTCGGGGCAAGGTTCTGCTGGTCGATTATCTGGCTTTCATAGGTGTAAGGGGTCATGCTCGGGCCGAATGCCGCAAAGAAAATGATTACAGCAATCATTATAAGGCCGAAAATTGCGCCTTTGTTGCGAAGGAAACGAACAAGGGCATCCTTCCAATAGTTTTGGGAGGCAAAGTTGCGGTCAACGTGAGCATTAACGTCGTTATGGGTAAGCTCAAAAGCATCCTGAGGAAGGGCGGAGTAATCAAAATTTTCAGCTTTCATGATTATCCTCCTTCGACAGACGAATTCTCGGGTCGATGATACCATAGAGGATATCGACCACCAGCATTATGCCGATATACATAAGGCTGTAAATGAAAGAAAGAGCAATGGTTACGTTATAGTCATTCTGCTGGATGGAACGCACCATCAGTTCGCCGATGCCGGGGATGGAGAAAATTTTCTCGATAACAAGAGAACCGGTCATGGTGTTTACGATCAGCGGACCGAGAACGGTGATTATCGGAATAAGAGCGTTTCTGAGGGCATGGCGGATAATAAGCTTCGGGCCGCTTATGCCCTTGCTTTCCGCAAGGAGCATATAGTCACTGCGAAGAACTTCGAGCATTTCCGTTCTTGTAAACCTTGCGATGTTCGCCATGGAGAACATTGAAAGCGCAACAGTCGGAAGAACGGAGGAAATGAACGGAGAAGTCGAATCATAAAGCAGCGGGAACCATCCAAGGCGGTAGCCCAAAGTATAGGAAAGTGCCAGCGCGAATACATACGAGGGCAAACTTACGCCCAGAACGGATATGATGGTCGCGATGGTATCGAAAATTGTGTTGTGTTTAAGCGCCGCAACAAGACCGAGAATAAGACCGGCTGTTGCACCGAGCAAAACTGCCTGTCCGCCAAGGCGGATAGATGTCGGAAGCCTTGTTTCAAGAAGGTCCGTTATGGGCACGTTCGAGGCTATGTTATAAGAAACACCGAAATCACCTTTGATAATGCTGAACAGATATCTGAAATATTGAACCACAAAAGGATCGTCAAGGCCGTATTTCTCGTTAAGTGCTTCTATCTGTTCCGTAGAAAGCTTGTCGTCGTTGAACGGAGAACCGGGCATCATATCAAGCATCAGGAACAGAAGAAAAAGAAGCACAAGAATAGCCACTATCGAGTATAGGACTCGCTTCAGAATGTACTTTTTCACTGGGGAATACCCCTCCCTTATATAAAAGCATACAGTGACCCGTTATAACGGGCCACTGTATGACCTTAATTGATCAAATTAACTGGATTATTAAAATCAGCCGACTTTTACGTTTTTGAATACGCGGTTAAGACCAACGGAATGGAATTCGATGCCGTCAACGTCGGATTTAACAAGAGTTGCGTTGCAGTTCTGGTAAACCGGCATAATTACGGATTCATCAGCAATGATCTGTTCTGCCTGTTTGATGAGTTCCCAACGGGCTTCGGGATCAACTGCATATTCAACGGTTTTGATCTTGTCGAGGATTTCCATATAAGCGTCGGAATGCCAATCGCCGTAGTTATGAGTATAACCGTCGGTCCAAAGGTCGAGGTAAGTAAGCGGGTCGGCATAGTCAGGTCCCCATCTGCAAAGGCCGATGTCATAATCGTGGGCTTTCATAAGGTCGGAACGCTGTTTCTTCGGATAAGGCTGAAGAGTGATGGTAAGACCGGGAAGATTGGTCTGGAGTTCCTGCTGAATGAATTCGGCAACGAGTTTGATGGATTCTTCATCGTCGAAAATCATGGTAAGCTCAACAGAATCAACACCGAGTTCGGCAAGACCGTCTGCCCAAAGAGCCTGTGCTTCGGCTACGTCATATTCATTATAAGTGATACCGGAAGATTCACGGTAATCAAGGCCGTCGGGGCCGGTTGCAAGGCCGATCGGGATGCAGAAATCAGCAGGAACGGAACCGTTTCTGAGGATGTTGTTGCAAACAGCTTCTTTATTGAATGCTTTACCGATAGCTTTGCGGATGTTTACGTTTGCCATTGCTCCGCCCTGGCTTACGTTAGGAGACATATACCAGAGATAGCCGGATTCGGTTGCGAGGAACTCTGCGTCGGATTTAAGAAGATCCGCAAGTTCGGAAGAAAGAACGCAAACGTCAAGTTCGTTGTTCTGGTATGCAAGATATGCCTGCTGAGAGTCGAGGATTACTTTATAGGTAAGACCTGCAAGTTCAACTGCATCGGCATCCCAGTAATTTTCGTTTTTAACCATGGAGAATTCGGTTGCTGCGGGGGTATATGCGGAAAGGGCGAACGGACCGTTGGAAAGATAATATTCCGGAGCGGAACCGTAAAGTTCGCCGCATTCTTCAGCAAATGCTCTGTTAACGGGATAGAATACCGGGAAGAACATAAGGGAATCAAAGAATGCGCAGGGAACGTCGAATTCAACTACAAAGGTTTTTTCATCAGCAGCATAAACGCCGAGTTCGGTTACGTCTTTTTCACCGGCAATGATTGCTGCTGCGTTTTTGATACCTGCGGTTTCAAAAAGGAATACATATTCTGCGGGGATGGTGAAGCATCTCTGCCATGCATATACGAAGTCATCGGCGGTTACGGGGTCGCCGTTGGACCAATATGCTTCACGGAGATGGAAGGTCCATGTACCGGTTTCGGGATCCACTTCATAAGATTCTGCCATACCGGGGATTGCTGCACCGGAAGCATCACACTGGAAAAGGCCTTCGACCATCTGGCCTATTACTTCAAAGTCATCGCCCGCGGAGGTAAGAGCAGGGTCGATAGAGTCGATTGCTGCGGTGACGTGAACGTTAAGGACTCTTCCTTCACTTTCTTCATCGCCGCCGGTTACGGGATCGCCCTGGCTTTCGCCGTCGCCGCTCTGTGCGGGGCCATCGTCGCTACTGCAAGCTGCGAAACTGAATACCATGACAAATGCAAGGATCAGTGCAAGGATTTTGTTAAGTTTCATCAATTTCACCTCATTCAAATGTTAATTTCACCGTCAATGAAATTCTTAGCAACCAAAGTTTCATTGTGATAGGTAATATCTTATACCCATTTTATGAAAATGTCAAGTAAAAAATGAAAGAAAATTGAAAAAATTTAATTTTATTCTGTTTTTGCTATAAATACACCTGTTCTTTTACAGCGCATTTTTACTTTAGCACCTTAAATTATTGTTGATATTTTTAATGTAAAAATTGAACTTTCGGCTGTTTTTATGAGCTTTTTGCCATTTTATTACTGCTCTGATTTTTATTCAACAAATTTGAATATTATTCAGCTTATTTGCATAAATATTCAATATTACAAAATCGTTACAGCGTTTTACAGCGCAAAAGTGATTTTGCAGGAAATATTTTATTTTCTTGCATAATTTAGTTAAAAAGTCAAAAAAATACACCGTCTTTTGTTAAAAAAGACGGTGTTAAGAATTTTTTAATGCTGTTTTTGCCCAAAAATGGTATCAAAGCATCTCTTCTATTATCATTTTTACGGCTTTTTCTTCAAGGGAGAAATCGGTTTCGCGGTAATCTTCGCCGAGAACACAATGCAAAACTTCTTTCATCATAATCGGGTTGCGAACAAGAACCGGCCCAAGACACCATGTGGCAAAAAGATTTTTGTATCTGCATCCCTCTCCGGAGCCGATGGAGCCTTTGCCCTCATCCGCTTTAAGAACGGTGAAAAGTCTGTGCTCGTTGGGTGTATTGTATTTTACGCTTTCACAGCGATAATAGGTCCCGAACATTTTTTCATCCGGAGCAAATTCCGGAACAAGAACGGTATCGCTGACATAGAGGCTGTCGAATTCCTCGGCTGTGCAGTCGAGAAGGCCGATGCCCTCATAGGTTTTGCCGTCGAGCATGGAAAAGCTTTTGCCCAAAAGCATATTGGAGCTTCCGGTGACGACGAAAACCTTTCCGTTTTCAACGTTCTCTATTATATTATCCTTATATTTAATAAAATGTTCGCTGATGGCAGAAACGTTGTGGGGCTTGCCGTGGGTCATAAAAACGACGTCATAGCCCGAAACGTCAATGTCATCGCCCACGCCGAGAATATCGGTTTCGTATTCATATCCCATTTCGGCAATGCGTTTTTCAAAAGCAGAAACGTTTTTTCCATCGCCGTTGAGGTCAAGGGCCTCGCCGTAAAGGTTGAGTATTCTTATCTTTCTCATAATTTCTTCAGCTCCTCCAAAACATTATCCTCGTTCGAGAAAACGGAAGAGGTCATAACATAGATATTGCCGGCGGTTTTTTCAAGGCAGGAACGGAGATCCTCGGCCCTGTCGCAAACCTGCACCCTTTCCATGTCGATATCCGCAAGTTTGAGGCGAACAGCCATATCATAGCGGCGCTTGCCGACGATAATGATGTGTTCTACGTCCTTAAGATTTTCATAAGCGACGTCATACATAAAAAGAACGTCCTTGCGTTCGGTATGGAACATATTGTTGGAGATGATGATAAGGGTGCGGGGCGCTTCCTTATCCGCGACGAAATCAACACTCTGGTCGATGGAAGCAGGGTTTTGTTTGGTAAGGATAAGCTGGCATCTTCTTCCGAGAACGGTTATCTCTTCGTAACGTTTTGTTACGCCGATATCAAAAGTTTCTGCCGCAGCAAGAACTTTTTCAAGCTCAAGGCCCGAAGCGCTGCAAACAAGGGCAGCCGCCGCAACTGCGTTGAACATGAAATAGGTCGCATCGAAAGTAAGCTTGACGGGCTTTCCGTTGATATCGAGAGAAGCTTCGTCAAAATTCATATCGGTGCCGATATAATCCGCCTTCGGGCTTTCAAAGCCGCAGTTTTCACAGCGGAAATCGCCCACATGATTATAATGATAATAATTATAAGAGAGGTTGTGCATACATTTGGGGCAAACCTTTGCGTCGTTTGTGCCGCTTCTGCATTCCTTGGTGGAACGCTCGTTTTCACCAAGGGCAAACCATACGATTGGGTTGTCAATCCCCCAGCTTACCTGCTGGGAAACGGGATCCTGTGCGTTGAGGATATAGGTAGTTCCCGGGGTCACACCCATTTTGATTTTCTCGAGAACGATTTCGGGGCAGCAGTTGCGCACTATCTGGTCGCGAAGAAGATTCGTGAGAAGAACATAGTCCGGAGTTACCTCTTTCACAAAGAAGCGGAGCCAGCGCTCGTCAATTTCGAGCACGGAAAAATCAGCTTTAACTTCACCTTTGAAGGTGCAGTTGGTAAGCAGGGAAGTGGTAATTCCGCCGAGCATATTGGAACCAAAGCTGTTGTTGATTACGGAATAGCCGTTCTCACGAAGGATATGGGTTACCATATTGGAAGTGGTGGTTTTTCCGTTGGTGCCGGTGATGCAGATGACTTTTCCGCTGAATTTAAGGCGTTTAAGCACTTCAGGGCAGATTATTCTTGCAATATCACCGGGTTTTGCGGTACCTTTTCCGATAAGGCGGCCGACAAAATAAAGCACTCTGCAAACGCAGATGGCAATAAACAATCTCATTTAAAGACTTCCTTTTTTCTTTCTCGGCTCCCCTAACAGGGGAGCTGGATTCGGTCGAAGACCGAAGACTGAGGGGTTTATTAATATTTTCAAACCCCTCCGACAAAACCAGCGGTTTTGCCGCCTCTCCCCGTCAGGTGAGGCAAGAAAGCCCCCTCTTTTCAAGGGGGGCTTTTTTATCAGAGGGTGATGAGTTTCTTCTCGCTCTTGGTGATAACGTCGCAGCCGTTTTCGGTAACTTCGACGATATCTTCGATGCGAACGCCGAACCGGCCGTCGAGATAGATACCCGGCTCAACGCTCATAACGATGCCCACTTCGGTAAGGTCGGAACAGAGAGGAGAGAATCTGGGGTTTTCGTGAATTTCAAGACCGAGGCTGTGGCCAAGTCCGTGGCCGAATTTGCCTTCGTAACCTGCGCCGTAGATCATATCTCTTGCAACAGCGTCAACGGAATTGCAGGGGATGCCCGGTTTAACGGCATCAATGGCCGCAAGCTGTGCGTTGAGAACAAGGTTATAAACTTTTTCCTGCTCTTCGGAAATTTTGCCCACTG
Organism: Oscillospiraceae bacterium; assembly: GCA_017473745.1. Taxonomy (GTDB): domain Bacteria; phylum Bacillota; class Clostridia; order Oscillospirales; family Ruminococcaceae; genus UMGS1668. The sequence goes on along the minus strand of JAFUJP010000010.1, from coordinate 2,774 downwards.
CAACGGTTCTTGTCATATCGGAACAATAGCCGTTGTGTGCGGCGCCGAAATCCATGGTGACAAAGTCGCCCTCTTTGATGATGTTCATGCTGGGAACGGCGTGGGGCATGGAACCGTTTGCGCCGGCGGCAAGAATGGTTTCAAAAGCAAGGCCGGTTGCGCCGTTTTTGAGCATGAAATAATCAAGTTCAAGCTGGAGATCTTTTTCGCAAAGACCGGGCTTGATGATTTCGAGCATATGAAGAAAACCTTTGTCGGTGATGGCCTGGGCTGCGCGGATCTCTTTCATTTCCTCTTCGGATTTGATTCTTCTCTGGTGAAGAATGATTTCGTTTACTCTCGGGTCATCAAGAATTTCAACGTTAAGAACCTTGCGAAGGCTGAAAAGGCTTTCAACAGTCATATAGCCGGATTCGATGCCGACGGTTTTGACTTTATATTCCTCGAAAAGTTCGTTAAGCTGTTTTGCCATATCGGTCATAAGAACGACCTCGGCATCGGTTACTTTTTTGGAACCTGCTTCGATATAGCGGCTGTCGAGAAGAAGCACCGCTTTTTCTTTGGTAACAAGAAGCGCACCCGCGCTGGATGTAAAACCGGTAAAATACTGGCGGTTTACGTCCGAGGTAATAAGGGCGGCGTCGATATCTTCGGGAAGTGCTGTGGAAAGTCTTTTGATTCTGTCCATTTTTGTTTCCTCCTCTTCGTTATCTGAAATATTTTTCGATTTTGCGTTTAAATTTTATAAAAGGGTCCGTTTCGGGGCCAATGGGTTCCGTCATAAAAACCTTTGAACCGAATATGTTCCCGCCGAGAACGTCTGTAAAAATCTGGTCGCCGATGACGGCGGTTTCTTCCGGCTTTGCGCCGAGCTTTTTGCATGCAAGGCGAAAACCCTTCGGCAAAGGCTTTGCGCTTTTATAAACGTAAGGCATACCGAGCTTTTTTGCAAAAGGCTCGATACGCTGTCTGCTATTATTGGAAAGAATGATGGGTTCTATCCCGTTTTTTCGCATTTCGGCTATCCATTCATAAAGGCCTTCGATAGGTTCCTGTGAACCATGAAGGGCGAGGGTATTATCCGTATCGAGAAGAACGAACTTCGCGCCGGCTTTTTTAATATCCTCCGCCGAGATATCCAATATGCAGTTGAAACGGTAATGGGGTTTCAAAAGTGACAAAAAGCGCTTTCTCCTTTTTTACCTTTCTTCCAAAAACAAGAAAGCGGACAGCCAAAAAGCCGTCCGCCATCCTCTGGTTTTTGTTAGAAATCAATACTTTCTCTTACGAGCTGCTTCGGATTTCTTTTTACGTCTTACCGAAGGCTTCTCATAGCACTCATGCTTTCTGACTTCTGCAAGAACGCCGGAGCGAGCGCAGGAACGTTTAAAACGTCTGAGTGCGCTGTCAAGAGATTCATTTTCTTTTACATGAATTTCTGCCATAATCTGTTTCCCTCCTTCGCCATTGGGCTGGAGCTTAAGAACATTTTTGTTCTTCGTACATAAATGTAACAGTCTTATTATATACTCCTAACCGCCAAGTGTCAAGTATAAAAATCCCACTAAATTTATTAAATTTGCGTTAACGGATTTTTGCGTTTTTTCCGAAAAAGCCTTCTTTTTGAACAAATGGCGCGCATTTTCTTTGATTTTGCGGCGGATATCCTAAAAAATATAACGTTTACAGCAGAAATTTAATTTTCGCTCCGCAAAAGAAACGCCCGGCCTCGTTTGAAGAAATATTTTCAGCCCGGACTGCAACAGTTTTTGAAAAATATGACACTAATATTACAGAAACGCAAATCCTGTTTGAATTTTAATAAAGAATTAAAACTTCCGGCAGTTGTTTCTTAAACAATTTTTCGGTATATTAAATATAGTTGTAAAAGAAAGGAGTTTTTCTTTTATGAAGAAAATTGCGTTCATCCTTGTTTTTCTCCTTTTGTTCGCCGGATGTTCCGGTGAAAGCGGCGCCGAACCCGCTTCTTTGCCTTATCTTACGCCCTTTGCAAGCTTTGTTCCGAATGACGAGGTGGATTTCGTCTATTTTCTTGCTGACGGCAGCGGAGATTATATAAAAAGCCGCTATGCTCTTGCTTCCGGAACGGAAGGCTCCCTTCCGAAAGACAGCTCATTCATTTTCAGCGGCGAGGAGCAGATATTCACCGGTCTTGCGCTCACTACCGAAAACATCTGCTCCGACGGGGAATATTATTACCATTACGGCACTGTTCCGGGAAAAGGCGCCCATCTTTTCCGCACAGCGGATTTTGAAACAGAAGAGGCGGTTGCCAAGGTCGGCGGAATGGGCATGGTGCTGAACAGAATGTCTTACAGCGGCGAATATATTATCTGCCCTTCAAATACGCCCAATGCTTTTTCTTTGACGTATTATGATACGGAAACCGGCTAATGGCGAGCCGACACAGCCGAGCCGTCGCTGTATATTGAAAACCGTTGCCAGCTCCGAACGGCGACGGTACAAACCTCCTCGGAGGAGGAGGGGGACCGTCGAAGACGGTGGAGGAGGGATTTTGCACGGGCAAAGAAATGGGGTAAGTATTACATTTGCCGATATTCGCAGACTTGACAGGGTTTCCACCCTTCCGTCACCTACGGTGACACCTCCCCTAATAGTGGAGGCAAGCGCTCCGCGTTCTTGGGTTACGGAACGGTCACGACCGTTCCCTACATTTGATTAACCGATAACAGCAAACTGAACAGGGTCTACCCTCATCCGTCTTTTTTGGACCTTCGGTCAAAAAAATCCAC
>JAFUJP010000009.1 GCA_017473745.1 Oscillospiraceae bacterium | reverse complement strand
TTCGCCAATTCACCGTAGGGAACGCCGTCCCCGGCGTTCCGTTTTAAAGTCTTCCCCCTGGGGGAAAGGGGGCCGCGCCTGCGGCGCGGTGGATGAGGGCAAACCCTGTCCCGTCTGCCGTTATCATCTAATCAAATGTAGGGAACGTCGTCCTCGACGTTCCGCAACCAAGGAACGCGGAACGCATATCGAAATTTGACAGGGTTTACGGCGGGAGCGAGCCCCCGCCCTACACTAAAATGCAATAATCTGCAAACCGTAGGGAACGGTCTTTATCTGACACCCTAAATCTTTGATTTGGCTGGTGGAAGATATGCTTTAGCTGACCGTTCCGCTTTTTCGGATGATGCTTTCCGCATCATCCTTTTCTGTTTTCAAAACGACTTTTTATTTTTTTTATTTTATCAAATATTCCCAAAAGATACATAATATTCAGCCCCAGCGCCGCAATGGCGAGCCCCTGTGAAAACATAATCATATTATTACAGGCGCTTTCGGGAATGACCCCGTAAAGCAGACCCTTGGTTTCGTTTTCAAAAAGAACGGAACTGAACACAAGAAGTATTCCCGCACCCGCCATCATATCCACCATTTTATTTTTCATCTTCCTGTTTTCCGCGTCGGCATATTCCGCAACTTTTTTAAGGGTATCCTTTGTTTCATTATCCATACTCTCACTTTTCCTTTCTCCTTCAATAATTTCGCGGATATCCGCATCATAAAAATCCGCAAGCTCTATAAGCATATCAAGGCTCGGCATATTGCTGCCGGTTTCCCAGCGCGAAACCGTTCGCGGAGAAACATAGAAATGCTCCGCAAGCTGTTCCTGCGTAAGCCCTTTTTCTTTGCGCAGGCTTTTCAGAAATTCGCCTGTTTTTTTCTGATTCATCAATGAATTCCTCCTTTTGGGTCAATCATAGCCTTTCTTCCCCGAAAATACCACGACACAAAGTGAGCAATACCGCAATATTCAGCGGCGGACAGGGTATGTCATGCCGGTTATATAAAATCTGGCGGGAGCTTGCTCCCGCCCTTCGTTTTTTATATATTAAACTCGCAGTCAACTTCCCCTTAAGGGGAAGGCTTAAATTAATAATCGTTCAGATCAATGGTGTTTATAAGGTCGATGAGTTCCTCGATGCCGCGGCCGGTGAGGGAACTTGTGATGACGATATGCCTTGCGCCGGCGTTGTGGAGAAAAAGCTCCGCCTGTTCGGTGGGGGTATCGTCCGTATCCGCTTTGGTGACAATTCCGATGACCGGGCGCGCAAAACTCATGGAAAACATCTGTGGCAAACGGCAGATATCGTTTCCGCAGTCGTGGCAGAAACAGACTATATCCGCGTCATAAGCCGGGGTTATGGCGGCGCCGCGGCTGAAAAACGGGGTATCGGTGTATTCGCCGGGGGTATCAATGGCGTCGGACCACGCCTCGATGGCCTGGGTTTTGTGATAGGTCATATCAAGGTTATGAAGACGGCGGATAAGGGTCGTTTTTCCGCAGCGGGAACGCCCCACAAGAATGATTTTTCTCTTTTCTATCTTTTTCGTAAGGCCGAGGGAGCGGTGATATTCCTCTCTGTCCTCCGGGTTGACGAGGGCAACGTTTACAGAATCTTTTTCGGACACAAAAAGCACCTCCGAAAGCGTTAATTTATATGATATTATCATATCCGTTTTTTCGGATTTTTTCAATAGATTTTGCTAAAAAGGGTTTATATAAAAAGATATTTATGGTATAAATAAATCATATAAAGCCTCCCCTATCAGGGTAGGTGCCATTCCGAAGGAATGACGGAAGGGTGGAAAAACAAAAGAATCCCTCCTCCTCTGAGGAGGCAATAAACATTCGGGAGAAATTTATGAAAGTTCTTTTTGAGGATAAATTTATAATAATCGTTGAAAAACCGGCGAACGTTCTTTCGGAACCCGGCCCCGGCGGCGAAGATATCGTTACCCTTGCGTCAAATCACGTCTGCAAGCCCTGTTTCCTCGTTCACCGGCTTGACCGCAACACCGGCGGCGCAATGGTGCTTTCAAAAATGCAGAAAGCCACCGGCAAGCTTTCCGAAGCCATTCAAAAGCGCGAATTTGAAAAGGAATATATTGCCGTCATAAAGGGCGTTCCGGAAGAGCCGGAAGGCGTTTATAAAGACCTGCTTTTCAAGGATTCACAGAAAAACAAAACTTTTGTGGTAAAGCGCGAGCGCAAGGGAGTTAAAGAGGCGAGCCTTGAATACAAGGTTTTGAGCACCGCCGAGCACCCCGAGCACGGAGTGGTTTCCCTCGTGCTCATAAAGCTGCATACCGGGCGCACCCACCAGGTAAGGGTGCAGTTCGCAAGCAGAAAAATGCCGCTTTTGGGTGACGGAAAATACGGCAGCCGCGACAACCACTGCGAAACCGCCCTTTGGAGCCGCCGCCTTTGCTTCAAACACCCCATCACCGGCGAGCAGATAGAGGTAAAATCTATGCCGCCGGAAGAATATCCGTGGAATTTGTTTGAGCTGGAGGGAATACTTTGAAAGGACGAATCAAAAAAGACAAAACCTTGCTTGAGGAATTGAAACCCATGTTTCGTTTTCCTTCTGTATTCTTCTTTCTTGTCATAATAGGCATTTTTTTAGTTTTCCTTTTGCTTTCAGCAAATGAAACAGTTGCAGTTTTATTGGAATCCACCGCTTTCTCTCTTGTCAGAAAATTTATTTACAGCGGCTCTCTTGTCTGCCTTGCTCTTTTTGCAAAACCGAAACCGTCTGCAGTAGTAAAAATTTCCGTGCTTTTGTCCGCAGCTTTTCCGTGGATTTTTTATGTTTTCTCTTCCGTAAAAATTAATTATATCATAGGATATTTTACAATCTTATTTACATTCGTTTCTATTTTTTACTCACTTCTTAAAAAAGAAATTTACCCGGTTTTGTTTTCTGTTCAGGTTCTTTTTCTTTGCTTAACTTTCGTGAATTTGAACGGTTATATTTTCGAACTTTATTCCGACATAAAATATACTTTGCCTGCATTTATCCTCGGAACGGCCTTTGCTCTTCTTTTCGCTTCTTTTTTGGAGAAAGGAATAATTGTATTTGAAAACAATACAAAATCCAATCATATTGTTTCAACGGTTGTGGCGGGATGTCTTGCTTTTTTCCTGGTTTTTTACGGTGGAAAAACATTGAACTATACTTTTGATTTTTCCACAAAAAGTGAACATAATGTCCCGATTTCCGATAAAGATTTTCAATTCAAAGGCCGTGGATCACGCCACTACTATATTTATGTTGATTGGAAGGGCACCCCGGCACGTTTTGAGGTTTCGGCAACGGAATATTATTCGGTTGAAATCGGCGATACCATCACCATAACGCAGTATGACGGCTTCCTTGGGGATGAATACATAATCGTTAATGAAAACGGATAAAATTTGCAGATTATCACATTTTATTTCACCGCGTCGGCTCGGCTATGCCGGTTCGCCGTTCTATTGTAGGGAACGTCGTCCCCGACGTTCCGCGGAACGCTGAGGACAGCGTTCCCTACGGTCGTACTATACTTTTTCAGCGTGAGGTGGTATTTGTTCCCGCCGAAAAATCAAAATCGCAAAAGAATCCCCCGGTCATTTTTCTTCGAAAAATGCCGGCCCCTTTAGGCAGGGGGCCTTTAAGAAGGAAATGAGCACCGCACATTCAGCGCGGTGCTCATATTTTTTACTGCAATAAAAATCCGAATGAAAAAGATGCGGCATTGAGAAGTAAAGAGGCAAAAAACGCCTTTTTCAAGCCAAAATCGCCCATTTTATAATAGAGCAGGCCTTCGGTTATGAATGCCGCAATTTCGAGGAATGCGGTGGCTATGTAATAGAAAGGCACCGCCGGAAGCGGAACAAAGGCCGCCCACAAAAGCAGACAGAAATTCAGAAGCGGATTTGTGAGCATGTTGACGAGCACGCTGTGGTAAAGAGTTTCCCTCTTTCTCACAAAAACGAGCACCAACGCTCCCTCGATGAGCACCGTCAGCAGAAGGTTCCTCAGAAGCAGAAAGAAAACGCTCATTTTTTCTTGTTTTTCTTCTTATATTTTCCGCAGCGCTTGCCGTTCGGAACATGTTCCTTTTCGCCTTCGGCTTTTTTGCCGCTCATATAGGCGTTGACCTTTTCGGTGGTCTGGCGCTGAAGCTTTTCACGCTCTCTTCTTTGGCGGTTGGTTTCTTTAACGTCCTCTTCGGTGGGGTGTTTTCTTTTGTGGTTCCATTTAAGGAAAAAGAAAACACCGGTCATAAGCGCAAAGGAAAAAAGCATTGTAACTATCATAACCAAAGCGGCGTTGCCCGCGCCGGAAGCAGTCATGAAAACGGGGGTTCCGAAATTCATTTTATAATCTCCTTATTTCAAAATCTTTCTGATAGATAATATTATAGCAATTACTGCGATAATTGCAAGTGCCGCACCCGCGGCAAGCATCGCCATAAAGCCGCTTTCGGAACCGAGCACAACAAAATCCCTTGTGCCCGAAGCTTCGGGCACAAATTCAAAAGAGGCCATTTTGTTCATAAAACCAGCATCCTTATTTTTTATTTTTCTTTATCGCCGTGATTATAAGACAGACAGCAACCGCCGCCGTTGCGGCGATTATAAGAATCGCCGGAAGAACCGAGGTTTTTTCTACGATTTCCACATCGACTATTTCGTTTTCAATCGGCGCCATATCCATTAAGTACGGCAGAAATCTCATCTTTTCACCTTATTTCTTGTTTTTCTTTACCGCTTTTCTGATAAGTACAACCGCAGCAGCAATTATTACGGCAATTATCAGCAATGCCGGCAAAGAAAGATTTTTGAGTTCGTAAAAAAGCACCTCCATGGGGGTAGCTATATCCATTAAGTACGGCAGAAATCCCATTTTCTCACCTTATTTCTTGTTTTTCTTGATCAGATATGCCATCCAAAGCGCCGCTATGACAAAAAGCGCCGCTATTCCAAGTCCCATCCAGGGAAGAATTTCTTCAAGCATCATGGCGAATTCTTCCGCAGGGGTTATGGGTGCAATATCCAAAAGAAATCTCATATTTATTCCTCCTCATCCTTTTTCGTGGCTTTTTTAATAAGCTTTACTGCGCCGAAAACGCAAAGTGCAACAATTCCTAGAACTAACAGAAGCGTTCCGCCCATCATGGCGTAAACCGGACCCATGGCCACATCAAGAAGAATCATTTTTCACACACCTCCAAAGCGGATTTTTTGTTATCGGCGGCAAAAAAGATACATACCGCCGAGATTATTACTGCGGGAACAAGCAGGGCGATGTTCCCGCCGAGAACCACAAAGAAACTCGGAACTGCGCCGATAAGAAGCGCCGCCGTGGTCAGCCCGAAGGCAAGCCCCGGATTTTTCGGAAGCTTTTCGGCGCATATCCCAAGGGTTATGGGCATTGTCATATTGAAAAGAATTACCCCGATCACCGAAATTATCATTATTCCTCTTCCGAAAACGAGGAAAGGTATGGAAAGCAAAAGCGTTGCAACGCCCGTTGTTCTTGCGCCGAATTTATCCGCCGCAAAGCCGCCGAGAAATTTGCCGAAAAAAGAGGCAAATCCCGAAACGAGGGCAAGTTCCGCGGTGGTTTTCCATTCCATCGGAATGACTGTTCCGCCAAAGGAGCGTATCACAACCGAAACCAGCGCAAGGGCAAGAACTATGCCCACGGCGCTTTTTGTGCTTGCGATATTTCTGAATTCGGTTTCGCATTCTGTGCCGCATTTTTTATGCGCCGCATAGCAAAGAACCGCACAGGCCGCCGCAAGAATTGCCGGAAAAATAATGTCATCGGAACTGCTTCCGTGAAGGGTGCCCAGCACCACGCCGATAGCCCCCGCCGAAACAAAAACTCCCCCGCGGGAAAGTTTTCCGCCGGAATTAACAAGGCTGTCGATGCCGCCGCCCACATGGAAAAACGCGTTGCCGAGGGCCGTCACCAAAAGCGCCGCCCATGGAGAAATCAGCGAAACAATAAGCGCGGCAAAAACAAGAACGCACCCCAACGCCCCGGCGGGGAAATCCCGCTTTTTGTCGCAGAAAGCACCGATTACCATCTGCAAGCCGAAGGCGATGAAATTATAGGTTATGAAGCCCAGTGCGATTTCGAGGGAATCCGCCGCAGCGCTTGAGAACGCGCCGAAAAGAATTCTGAAACAGCAGTAATCCACCGCAAAATGCGAAAAAGTATATGTAAGAAGTGAAAAGGTTTTCATAAAAAATCCTCCTTTCACCAATATAGACGCTAAAAACAATCAAATGTTGCGTTTGTTTTTCTTTCTGTTTTTTATTAAAACGGAAATTCCAAGTGCGATATAATAAACTATCAGTAAAATTCCAATCTCCACGGTCGAAGGTCCGACTCTCGGCGGTTGGAAATGGTCGATTATCGTATATATTCCAAAAAGTATTCCGGGAATTATGCCCCACACTTTGCCTTTATAAAGAAGAAAATCACTTAAAAAAAGCGGCAGAACCAACATTGCGAAAGGCTTAAACGGAAGCTCTCTAAATGAGATGCATAAAAAAATAACCAGAACCGCCATCGCCAGCGAAGGAACAAACTTCCGCAAATCCGAAAGACGAAAGGATTTTTTATCCATTTTGATTCACCTCTTTATAAAAGCAGTGCCGGATTTTGACTTTTTTGTTGCATTCTTGAAAAAATCCCCCGGTCACGCCTCGCGACGTGGCGGCCCCTTTAGGCAATGGAGCTTTTTAAAAATTATATCCCTTTTTTGTAGCAATGTAAACCGGTTTTATGTTAATATACTATTAAAGATTAAAAGGATAAGGGGGCTGTTTTCTGTGTATCGCTCGCTCAATGATGAAATGCGCGAAAAATTCGGCGGCAAGGTATATAAACTCGCGCTGGAAGGCGGATTCACCTGCCCGAACAGGGACGGCACCCTCGGCAGCCGCGGCTGTATTTTCTGCCTTGGAGGCTCCGGGGATTTTGCCGAAAAGCCCTGTGATTCCGTCGCCGAACAAATCGAAAAAGCCAAGGCAAGGGTTGCGCACAAAAACCCTTGCGGAAAATATATCGCCTATTTTCAAAGCTACACCAACACCTACGGTCCGGTTTCGCGCCTGCGCGAACTTTTTACCGAGGCTGTCGGGCACCCGGATATCTGTGCCCTTTCCATCGGAACAAGGCCGGATTGCCTTTCTGATGAGGTAATTAAACTGCTTAAAGAACTGAACAGCCAAAAGCCCGTTTGGGTGGAGCTTGGGCTCCAGACCATACATCCGAAAACCGCGGAATATATACGCAGGGGATACCCGCTCGAAGTTTTTGATTCGGCTGTTGAAAGGCTTAAAGCCGCGGGAATTTACGTTATCGTTCATATGATAATCGGTCTTCCGGGCGAAACGCCCGAAATGGTCGCCGAAACCGCCGAATACATAGGCAAAAGCGGTGCCGACGGAATAAAGCTCCAGCTTTTGCACGTTCTTCGGGGCACCGACCTTGCGGCAGATTATGAGGCCGGACTTTTCAGAACGCTTGAGCTTGAGGAATATATTGAAATTCTTGAAGAGTGTATCCGCCGGATCCCTCCGGAAATGACCGTTCACCGCCTTACGGGCGACGGCAGTAAAAAGCACCTTGTGGCACCGCTTTGGTCGGCGGATAAAAAACGGGTGCTTAACACGATAAACGCATCGTTCAAAAGAGATAATCTTGTGCAGGGGAGCGCATTATGAAATACGAAAACGTTATATCCGGGCGCTTCATAAGCCGCCCGAACAGATTTATCGCGCATATTGAAATCGGCGGAAAAGAAGAGATCTGTCACGTTATGAACACCGGCAGAATGAGGGAGCTCCTTTTGCCCGGGGCAGAAGTTTTTCTTTGCGAAGGCAAAAATCCGAACCGCAAAACGAAATACGATCTTATCGGCGTTCGCCGCGGCGACGGCGAGATAATCAATATAGACAGCATTGCGCCCAACAAGGTCGCCGGGGAATATATAAGGACTCTTTTCCCCGATGCAAAAGTTATAAAACCCGAAACTTTTTTCGATAAAAGCCGCTTTGATTTTTACATAGAGGATAAAAATGAAAAAATATTCCTTGAAGTAAAGGGCGTTACCCTTAATGTTGAAGGCGAGGCGCGTTTTCCCGATGCGCCGACGGAGCGCGGCGCAAAGCACCTTTATGAGCTTATCGAAGCAAAAAAACAGGGCTATCGGGCCATGGTGCTTTTCGTTATAGCCATGAAGGGCTGTTTTTCTTTTGCGGCAAACAGCGCCACCGATCCGAAATTCGCAAAGGCGCTTTGTGAAGCAAAGCAGGCCGGGGTCGAGGTTCTCGCGGTGGATTGCAGGGTCAGCGCCGACGGAATTTTTGCGGATAAAGCAATTCCGGTGCGTTTTTCGGAATAAAAACCTTGCATTTGGGATAAAATCGTGTATAATTATAAGGTAATCTATAAAACGCCGGTGTGATGGAATTGGCAGACGTGACGGACTCAAAATCCGTTGGGCTAATCACCCGTGCGGGTTCGACCCCCGCCACCGGCACCAAGCGATAAATAGCTTTGTTAAGCCATTTATCGCTTTTTCTTTTATCCGAAGTTTTAAGTGAAAACGGCAAAATTTTCGTCATTGCCCTCCAAAACGCCCTCCGAATTCTCAAAAACGAAATCTTCAATGGAATTTACGGGGTAAATTTTCATTATCGCCTTGGCAGAGTTTTCTTTTAATTCGAACTCCATGTGGGTGTAAATATTTGTAGTGGTGGATATATCACTGTGCCCCAGCCAAGCCTGGATTTGCTTTATATCCACACCGTTTGCATACAATGCACTCGCACAACTGTGACGAAGATCGTGAAACCTGATATGCTTCATATGATTTTGCTCAATCACGTCATGGAATCTTTGTGTCAGATAGTTTGGCTTAATCAGTTTTCCCGTACGGTCAAGATAGATATATTCCAAATAATCTTTGCAGTAGGAATCTCCGCAAATTTTGCGGTCAATTTCCTGCTGTTTTTTTATTTGAAGCAAAAGCTCCTCAAATGGTTTTACAAGAGGAAGTGTTCTGTAACTTGATTTTGTTTTTGGCCTATCTTTCGGCACAATTTTAAACTTTCCATCTACGGAGGTTTCGGTCACTATGTGCTGTATTGATATGGTCTTTTGCTCAAAATCAATTGCTTCCCATTTAAGACCTACGATTTCGCTTCTGCGCAAACCGTAAAAAGCTGCAATTATAACGCCAAGCTCAATAAATTCTCCTTTTACCATTTTGAAAAGTTCTTCCAGTTCTTTTGCGTTATAATAATTCGCGCGGTACGGTTCTTTTTTTGGGCGTATTATCTTATCTGCCGGATTGTTTTTTATTAAGTCAATATTATACGCATATTGCAAAGCTTTTCTTATGTTTGCGTGTATATGAAGTACACTGTTTGTCGAAAGTCCTTTTTCTTCCAATTCATAAGTATAGAAATCCTGTATATGAATGGGGGTAATTTCGCTGACTTTGATATAGGGATAGAAATAATCAAAATATGGATTGATTTTTCTTTCAATGATTGCTTTATAAGCAGAAAAGGTTGTTACCTCAACACTGTTTTTCATCATGTTCACCCATTTAAGCATGAACTTAGTGAAAAGCATGTCCTCCGCTTTGTTAACCCTTTTATTATCAATCAACTGAAGAAGAACTTCTTCCAACTTTGCTCTTTCATCTTCAAGCATATTTTGCGCACGTTTTTTGTTGCCTTTTACCGGAAGTCCGGTGGATTTGGACGGATTTTTCCTTTTTCCGTTTTCATCAACATAATTTAATACAATATGGTAATATCCATTTCTTTCTCGCAGATGACCAGTAACCATAATTTTACCTCCTTTATTTTCGGTCCATCTGCTGTTGACAGTACCAATTATATTGATTTTTCAAAAACAGACAAACGTACGAATTATGTGTTTGTATCTGATAACTCCAAATATTCCAAAATGTATATTTTGGGTATTTTATAACGTTTTGCAATAATAATACTTTTTATTTTCTTTTCTTTGAGCAATTTATACCCGCTCTTTTTGCTTATGTTTCCGAGCATTTCACACATTTGCTCAATATTTACAAGATCGGGATAACTTTCAAACAAAAGCACATGCATTTTTATCCTCCTTCTTAATTATTCAATTTAATTCCACAATCACAAAGCCAAGCAAAATTTGCTTGGCTTTGTTGTTTCTGACATTAAATTTTAATGTGCTCCCTCTATTCGGCACTGCTTCCCGAGGGATGGCAGAAAAGCAGACTGCAAACGGCGATTTGCATCATGGAGTATCTTTCTCTCTCCCGGGTTCTCCGGAAGCCGTCCCCATTGCTTTAGGCTGTGGCTGGGCGGAAGTATCCGGCTGTCCTTTGTCATGGCGAAACAATTTTGCCTGTGATTGTTTTTCGGTCAGGTGGTATCGCTATCAAAAGAATCTCCGCGAACCTACCGATGTCGCTTGCCGGGTTTTGCCGGCCGGACAGCTAACGTATCTGCTTTTCTGGATATACAGCCAATTGGCCTTTTCAAGGTAACCAGGGGGACACGACGTATCCTCTCAATTACTTAGCCGTCGAAAAAGAAAAAATATGCAATTAAAAAATATTTTTTGTTACAAATTTTATATTTTTTTGTTATTTAGTTTGTAGAGATTTTTGTCACTACAAAACAAAAAAAGGAGGATGTTAAAATGAATTATCTGAAAAAGTCGATCAGCATATTTTTGGCAACTTTGTTTATGCTACAACTATTACCAATGAAGTATTTTGGCAATTTGTATGTTGAGGCTCTCGCTGCCGAGACCATAGAAATTCCCGATGAGTACGAATTTGACATTCCTGTGGAATCGGATAATACTGTTGATGCAGTGATTCCTGAAACTTTCATCGACAATAATTATACTCCGCTTTATCCCACAAGTGATGATTCCATTGAAGAATCGGTTTTGGATGATGAAACGGTTTCAACAACTTCCACTTCCGAAGAAGATGGCACAAACTATTCCGCATATGTTTCTTCTCCGTATGCATATAAGAATAACGAAAATGAAAGCATATCTCTGGCTTCCGGAGAACTGACATACAGAACTACTGACTATGTACTTCCAGGAAGAAACGGCTTTGATTTAGTTATTGGAAGACAGTTTAGTTCGTCTGATGCAAGTATACATAAAATAACTCCAAGTCGAGACTCTGCCTCAAATTCATTATACTTAAATTTGAATCATAATGTGCATTTCAATAGTATGTATTATCTTGGTCATGGTTGGAGCTTCAATTTCACATCCGTAGAGAAGTTTGGTGGACTTGAAATTTTGCACCTATCCGACGGTAGATCATACGCCCTTTTATCGGGAAGTTCTGCATCAATGGTTTTGTCTGGACAGGGAAAAGACGAGGTTCGTGTAATAAAATACAATGAAACTATTGAAGAAACCGGTGAAGAGGCTCTTTACACTGTTGAGTACATAGATGGAACAACAGAATATCTTTCCTCTAATGGAATACTTTTATATAAAACCGATAAATTTGGCAATCGAATAAAATTCAGTTATAATTCGACAGTAGGGTTCAAAAGTATAACAATTGTTGATTCGCTTGATAGAACCACTACCATATCTGTTTCCGAAACAGATACAGAACGAACTGTCACAGTCTCTCTACCCGATGGCAACAATTTGACATATGAAATTGCTTTTCATGATAGCGGTCTGGAAGGAATATCCGAATATCGTGACGCCAAAGGAAACTCAACTTATTATAGCTATGCAGTTAATACCGTCCAATACAAAGGTCATAATTCTTGGACAAGTATGAATGTTGCTATGAGCCTTTCAACTATAACCCATCCTACTCAAGCACAAACAAAATTTGATTGTGAAACCGTTGTCAGGGAAATCGGAAATGGCGCATATGGTGAATTCTCCCGTATTATTTCAAGATATGATTTAGAGGGAACTGTCGAAAAAAATCGTGTGTATTATACTTATCCGGAGGGAGAGGTAGATGGTTTTAACAAAGAATATGTTCCGACAGAATCAGATTACTATATAGAAGCAGAATATTCGTCTGGTTTAACTATAAGGAACAATTTCAATGAACATAATAAAATATCCGAACAAATCACAAGTTATAATGGAACTATTCTTGAAAAACAGGAATATCAGTATGATTTGAGTTTTTATGTTTACTATTACAATGGTTATGAAATCGATAAAATATATTATGAAACTTATCCGTGCAAAATCACAACACACAAATACAGTACTGACCAAACACAAATTATCACGACAATCGAAAACTTTGAATACGATGATTGTGACCGTGTAAAAAAATCCTGGTCCTCTCTCGCTGAAGGCGATATTGATAGTACCAATTATTTAACAACATATTCGTATTATTATGGGTTCTTAAAATCAAAAATATTTAATATTAATTCTAATACAAAAGTACATATAAATAATACTGGCAAAAATGAAAAATACATTACAAAATCTCAAACATCTGTTGAAAACATAGCCAATGGAACAACAGTAGTTCAAACCACCGATTATACATATGACAGCTATGGTAATGTTCTTACAGAAAAAACTTATGGTTCAGACGCCAACTCATATATTCTCACTGAATACTCCTATCAAGACGGCGCCTACCTTATCCAAGAAAAGCACACCTCGGTCACTACTTCCGATGGCAGCCTTGCTGTCGGCACATCCGGTACGGCAGATGGAATAGTTACTTTAAACTATACCTATAATACTTCCGGCCGTCTTGCCTCTTCTACCGACGGAAATGGTAATAGAACAAGCTATCTTTATGACGCTCTTGGAAACATCACTACTATTATCAATCCCGACCGTACAAGAGTTACATACACTCGAGATTACATTAATAACTTCGTAATCGTTAAAGATGAAAAAGGTACAGAAATAAAATACACCTATACACCTCTCGGACTTGAATATGAAACCATTGATGTTGCAACAGGAAAAGTCCTTACCCATAAAGAGTATGACAGCAGCTCCCGCTTGATAAAGGCAAATGAGTATATCTATGGCTCCGTAACTGAATATACTTATGACGGCCTTGATAGAATCACA
>JAFUJP010000077.1 GCA_017473745.1 Oscillospiraceae bacterium | reverse complement strand
GGCGGCAAGCCGCCGAAAAAGACGGATGGGCAAAAACATCGAAGCGCGCCCTGTGGGCGATGAAGCGAGCCGGATTTGGCGCAGGCATCGACCGTATGCAAGGCGTATGCCGCCGCAGACGGGCGCTAATGCCAAGAGTACAGGTGGCACGCCGCAGGCGTGACGGATGAGGGCAAACCATTAACGCGGAGCGCTCGCCTCCCCTATCAGGGGAGGTGTCACCGCAGGTGACGGAAGGGTGGAAACCCTGTTAAGTCTGCAAATATCGGCAAATGTAATACTTACCCCATTTCTTTGCTCGTGCAAAATCCATCCTCCTCCGAGGAGGTTTGTATCGTCGCCGTTCGGAGTCGGCAACGGTTTTTAATATGCTGTGGCGGCTCGACTGTATTGGCTCTCCTTTAGGCGAGGGGGGAATAAACACAAATTTATCTTTTTCCATGTAATATCATGCGTGATTTGTTGTCTTTATAGATGAAAGGCCCTTTCGATGAAGAAAAAAGGAGGTGACCGAATGCGTGATGATGAAATAATTTCCCTCTATTTTGAGCGGGATGAAAAAGCCCTTGCCGAAACGGAAGAAAAATACGGTGCTTATTGCCGCGCCGTTGCAGAAAATATTCTTCGCAATTCCGAAGATGTGGAAGAATGTATAAACTCGGCGTGGCTTGGGGCATGGAACGCCATTCCGCCGAATACCCCAAAGAATCTCAAAATCTTTTTGGCGAAGATAACCCGCAACATTGCGCTTAACAAGCTGAAGGCAAAAACCGCCGAAAAACGCGGCGGCGATGAAAGCTGTGCTATTCTTGACGAGCTTTCGGAATGTATTTCTTCCGGAGAAAGCATAGAGGAGGGATTTGTCGCAAAGGAATTGGGCGAAAGTATAAACCGCTTTGCGGCAAGGCTCCCGAAGCGGGAAAGAAACATTTTTATCCGCAGATATTTCTTTATGGAAACAGCCGAAACTATCGGCGAAAGATATGCGCTTTCGGCCAATAACGTTGCGGTGATTTTGCACAGAATCCGCAAAAAGCTTAAAAACCATCTTGAAAAGGAGGGCTATACCCCATGACAAAAAATGATATGCTTACGGCGATGAACGGTATAAGCGAAGAATATATCGAAGCCAGCGAACAGAAAGCGGTTCGCGGAAGAAAACCAAGGGTTGCCGTTATCCTTGCCGCGGCGCTTATGCTGGCCCTTTCGGTAACGGCAGTCGCGGCGGCAAGCTTTTTCAATACAGTAAACGACGGAAAACTTGTTTTTATGGAAGCTGTGGGCGGTTATAGCGGCGACGTTTATAAAATCAATTTTGATATCGACGTCGCCGAAGACGCCGGACTTGAACTCGCCGAATACTGCGTTCCGATGTATCTTGAGGAAACTCAGCCATGGGTTGACGTTCAGGGCGAGGCCGGAAAAACTTACAGTGTTCTCGTTTATGATAACTATGACGAAAATCTTTTTGCAATTTTCACTCAATATCCCGCATGGAATTACGATAACGGGGCTTCCATAGCTTACAGCGTTCCGGCGGGAACAGAAGTTTCGGAGGGAGTTTTTGAAGTTGACGGCGAAGCACTTTTCTGTATCAATATGCAGCCCGCCGATGACGGGTACAGGGGCGATCCTTTCGGAACAAAGGTTGTTTTCTGGTCGGACGGATACAATATGTTCGTGCTTGAAACAAGGCTTAATATGGATGAAGAAGTGCTTCGCGAGATTATCCGAAGCGTAACAAAAGTCGATGACATCGCCGACTATGCAATTATTGTAAATCAGTGGGAAGAGTAAATCGATCTCCGGTACTGCATTATTAAAAGCGCCCATGCGACCGCGTTCTGCACATCGGTGCGTCAAACACCGATTTAATATGCAGAACCGTAAACGAACAGCCGCCGCAGAATATTCTGCGGCGGCATTTCGTTTTAATCTTCTCTGTTTATCGATTTTTCGGAAGAAAAACCTTCGGGATATCTTTTGCGGAGCTTTTCTATATTTTTTTCAAAACCTCATCAAGAGGAATATCAAGAGCGGTGGCAGCTTCCGCAAGATACCAGGCAACGTCGCCCAGTTCTTTGATAAGGGCGGCACGGTCGAGCTCGTGCCCATGGAAAAGGTGCTTTTTTACGATGTCACAGGCTTCGCCGCTTTCGCCGCAAAGACCCATTACGGCATTGGTAAGCATTTCTTTTTTATCCAGTTCGTTGTTAAGAGTCACCATGGCAAGCTTTTGGTATCCATTTACGGTCATATAAAAACCACCTTTCTATGACTGAAATTATAATAGACCGCCGAACAAAAAGCAATATCAAACCTGCAAAAACTTCTTTTTACAAGTTTGATATTGTAAAATATTATACTTAAAAATATATAAATTGTTGCGCCGATTTTTGAAAAACGGCTTGTTTATGCGGTTTGTTTAACCGGGATTAATGGAATCATACCAAACGAAGAACGGAAAATACCTGTAATATACTCCGACATGGCGGGTGGTCCCCATTTCGCCTTCCGGGTTCGGGCCGCCGCTGAAACATACGAAATAGCTGTCGTGTGCGGGGGAGTATTCGGCGTATTCCACATCATAAAATTCGCCGTAAAGCTGGTTTTCCATGTATTTTTCGGCAACGGATTCCGCAATGGCCTTCGGCAGAATATCACTGAACCAAAGAGCAAGGACAATGACGCAAACGGCACCTATGATAAAAGTCATTTTCTTTTTCATAAAATATTTTCTTCCTTTCTTCAGTCACGAACTTCTTCCGAAACGGGGAGACCCAAAATCCGCGCGGCGTATGAGGTTACACCGGGATATTCATCCTCGGGCATAAAATTCCCCTTTATCTCAAATGAATATCCAAAACCTATATAGGTTCCGGAACCGCCGTCATCCGCTCCGTTTACAAGCAGGCAAAAAACGGGCTTTTCAAATCTTCCGGCAACAAGGCTGAAATCACATATCCACATAAAAAGATTAACTGCAAGCAAAAGAGAAATAATGATAACCGCCTTCTTTTTCATGCCGTTCACCATTCCTCATCCTGTCTGTGCCCGCATATCGGGCAGTGCGGATAGCTTTCGTGGTATTTTTTAAGGCAAAATTTGCATTTGATGAGTTTCGCGTTGGAATCCTTGCTTTCGTCCCCGGCTTTGATAAAATGGTATTCCCCGCATTCGGGGCAGATATAGATATCGCAGTAAAGCGCGCCCGCAAGCCTGTTGTTCCTTGAAAGATAGCCGTCGCTTCCAAGCTGAAGAAACTCTTTTTTGACAAATTCCATGGTTTTATCACATCTGAGGCATTTTATTTCTTTATACATTTCCGCACCTCCAATCGTCTGTTATATACAGTGTAGCAAAACAGCATCTTTGTTGCAATAAAGAGAGAAAAAATTAAGAAAAGATTAAGAATTGGGTGAATTGCTGTTCAGAGCACCGGGGCGCAGAACGTGAATGTAGTGGCGCACCTGCGTGTACGCTTGCAAAACGGCTGTATGCTGCAAAAAAACGGGCGGACATATAGTTCCGCCCCTGCAGCGTTTTCAATAATACAATGAAACGCTGAACAATAATTTATCTTTGCAATATGCGGCGCTTTGTGATATTATGGTTTCAGACAGATTCCGAAAGGCGGCGTGCTTTTTTGAAAACTCTTATTATTTATTCAACCAAAACCGGCACAACGAAAAAGTGCGCGGCACTTTTGGCCGCGAATATCGGTGCGGATAGCTGTGATATGTTTGAAATCGGCGAAAAACTTCCGCCGCTTTCGGATTATGAATGTGTGGTCATCGGTTCTTATGTCAGAATGGGTGTTATAGATAAAAGAATTTCTTCTTTTCTTCAAAAGAATAAGGATGAGCTTTTTAAAATGAAGTTCGGACTTTTTATCTGTTCCTGCCTTGCGGATAAGGTTTCGGAAGCCATCATGAAAAATTTCAGCGATGAATTTATGGATCATGCCGCGATTATCGACTGTTTCGGGGGCGAGCTTCCGGCGGATAAAATCAAGGGAATGGATAAGCTTGTGGTGAATTCCATCATAAAAATTGCGAAAACCGACCCTACTTTCAAGGTGTTTGAAAAAATAATTCCCGAAAGCATCACGAATTTTGCGGATGTTCTGAAAGAAATATAATGTTATCCCGCCGCAAGGCGGGATTTTTTCTTTGTAAAGGATACAATCGGACGCATTAATTGGTTGGTTGCTGCGGAGTTTCAGGTAAGGCAAGGCTGCGAAAACATTGTTTTTTGCAAATTTCAACCCGCGTTAGAAAATTTCTCAACGTTTGCGTTATTGTTTTGCAAAATGGGCGGCGGTATAATATAGATGCTGCAGCAAGCAAATTTTAAGGAGCTGAATTTATGGAAATCAAAATCGGCGAAAAAATAAAATCCCTTCGCAAAGCAAAAAATCTTTCGCAGGAGGTTTTGGCGCAGTATCTCGGCATCAGTTTTCAGGCGGTGAGCAAATGGGAAAAAGGCGATACGATGCCCGACGTTGCGATGATACCCGCGATCGCTTCGTTTTTCGGGGTTTCCACCGATGAACTTTTCGATTTTAATACCTATGAAACGGAAAAGCGCGTTATGGAAATCTGCTGGGAGGCGGCGGAATTCCGCGAAACCGACCCCAAAAAAGGCGAAGAGATCTTGCTCGAAGGTCTGAAACAGTATCCCGGAAATGAAGTAATCCTCAATAACCTTCTTTACGTTATGCGCACGCCGGACCGCAATGCGGAGGTAATCGACCTTTGCAAAAGCCTTATCGAGGGCGCAAAATATGACGACGTGAAATATGATGCCCTTCGCATCATGGCCGAAACTTATAAGGATATGGGCGAGCTTGCTTCCGCAAAGGAAGCCGTTGAACGGATACCCGAAATTTATTTCACCAAAAATGAACTTGGAGCCCTGCTTCTTGATGGCAGGGACAAATATTATAACGCTGTTATCCAAAAGGATCTTTCCGCACAGATGCTCGTTGACATGATGTTTGCCCTTGCGGAGGTTTATGTCGAGCGCGGTCTTGTTGAAAAAGCGAAAAGCGAACTTTTGCATATCGAAAAAATCGTTGAGGCAATGCGGGACGATATTCCCCTTGATGATTCCGATCTTGAGTTTGCGGATTTCGGAACGGAGCATAAAAAAACTTTCTATATGTATTACGGCGAGGAAATCACCGCCAAAGCAAGAAAACTGCTTGAGAAAATCGGATAAAAAACTCCCGTCTTTGAAAAAAGACGGGAGTTTTTTTGTTTGTGAGATAAATTATTGTTTAGCGTTGCATTATTGAAAGCGTCGTAGGGGCGGACCTATGTGTCCGCCCGTAATTTAAGAACGCAGAGCGCTTGCCTCCCCTATTAGGGGAGGTGTCACCGAAGGTGACGGAAGGGTGGAAACCCTGTCATGTCTGCGAATATCGGCAAATGTAATACTTACCGCATTTCTTTGCCCGTGTAAAATCCCTCCTCCACCG
>JAFUJP010000008.1 GCA_017473745.1 Oscillospiraceae bacterium | reverse complement strand
GGGCGCGCTTCGATGTTTTTGCCCATCCGTCTTTTCGGCAATAAATTGCCGAAAATCCACCTTCCCCTCTGGGAAGGCTCCCCTCCGGGAATCCTTTTTGCGGGCGGACACGCAGGTGCGCCCCTACATTCGTGCGTAAACAATAATTTACCCTTGCTGAACTTGCAAGAAAGCAAAAGCATGGTATAATGAATTAAAAGAAAAAATCCCCCAAATTTTCACGGAGGTTTTATGAATATACTCATCATAAACGGAAGCCCCAAGGGCAAATACAGCATAACTCTTCAAACCATTAATTATCTCGAAAAGCTCCATCCGGAACATGAATTCACCGTTCTTGACGCCGGCCGGCGCATAAAAGCGCTTGAAAAGGATTTTTCCTCTGCGAAGGCCGCTGTTGAAAAGGCCGAACTTATCATTTTTTCCTATCCGGTATATACCTTCATCGCGCCTTGCCAGCTTCACCGCTTTATCGAGCTTCTCAAAGAAAGCGGCACCGACCTTTCGGGCAAATTCGCCACACAGCTTTCCACTTCAAAGCATTTTTATGACGTAACCGCCCATAATTATATCCGCGACAACTGTTTTGATATGGGGCTTAAATATATCCGCGGCCTTTCCGCGGATATGGATGACCTTCTTTCCGAAAAAGGCCGGAAAGAAGCCCGGGATTTCTTCGATTACGTCCTTTGGAGCATAGAAAACAACAGCTTCGAGCCTTTCCCCGAAAAGCCTGAAATTCCGAAAAATCTCCCGGTTTCCGTTCCAGAAGCGGAAGAAACCGAAAATCCCGGCGACGTTGTTATAATAACGGACTGCGAAGCGAAAAACGAACAGCTTAAAGCCATGATAAACCGCTTTTGCACCGTTTTTCCGAGGAAAACCCGCGTTGTGAACATCCGCGAATATCCTTTCAGCGGCGGTTGCCTCGGCTGCTTTGGCTGTGCCGTTTCCGGCAAGTGCGTCTATAAAGACGGCTTTGATGATTTCCTCCGAAACGAACTCCAGACCGGCGAAGCCATTGTTTATGCTTTCACCGTAAAGGATCATTCCATGGGTTCCGTTTTCAAAATGTATGACGACCGCCAGTTCTGCAACGGGCACCGCACCGTCACCATGGGTATGCCCTTCAGCTATCTTGTTTCCGGCAACCTCAGCCGCGAGGAAAACCTTAAAATGATTCTCGAAGCAAGGGCGCAGGTGGGCGGAAACTTCCTTGCCGGCATCGCCACCGATGAATCCGACCCCGATACCGAAATTGACCGCCTTGCAAAAAAACTTTGCTATGCCATTGATAACAAATACGTTCCGCCGCAGAATTTTTACGGCATCGGCGGGATGAAGATTTTCCGCGATCTTATTTGGCAGATGCAGGGCATGATGAAAGCCGACCATAAATTCTATAAATCTCACGGCCAGTATGACTTCCCGCAGAAAAAATGGCCGCGAATGCTCGCTATGTATGCCGTCGGCGCAATGATCGGGAACCCAAAAATTAAGGCAAAAATGGGCAACAAGATGAACGAAGGCATGCTTATGCCCTATAAAAAGCTGCTCGATAAAATGGAAAAATAAAGCCTTTTTCAGAACGGAGCGGCCAGGACCGTTTCTTAAATAACGGAGGAGTCTGATGATTAATTTCAGAAAAATAACAGAAGAAAACTTTGATACCATAATAAAAATGAAGCGTCCTGAAGGCGAGGGTTTCCTTGCCGAAAACAGCGTTTCTCTTGCCCAGGCTTGGCTTTGGCGGGATGACGGCGATGTTTTTCCGTTTGCGATCTATAATGACGACGAATGTGTCGGCTTTATGCAGCTTGAAGAAGATATGGAAGAAAACGAGCTTGTGCTTTGGCGCATAATGTTTCCGGAAGAAAATGCAAACAAGGGTTACGGAACGGCTGCGATAGCGCTTTTGATAAAGCTTGCAAAAGAATCCGGCAAATATGACCATATCATTCTTGATTGCAACCCAAAAAATGAAAGGGCACGCCACGTTTACGAAAAACTCGGTTTTGTTCCCACCGGAGAAATCTGCCACGGCGACGTGGAAATGAGGCTTCCGCTTTTATAAATAGAAAACGGCATGGCCAAAACCGTTTCCTAACATAAATATTTTACTGTTCAGAGGTGTTTTTATGAAATTCAATGTTGATGAAAAATTTATCGTTGATTGCTTCAAGGATATCGTCGGGGTGCCAAGCCCTGTCGGATATTACGTTAAAATGAATCCTGTGCTCGAAAAATATGCCGCAAAATTCGGCAAAACCGTCACTTATGATAACAAAAGCACCGCATATATCACCCTTGATGGCGAGGATAACTCCAAGACCGTGCTCATCGGCGCTCATGTTGATACCCTCGGCATGGTGGTACGCACAGTTGAACCCAACGGCATGATACGCGTTCGCCAGCTTGGCGGACTTAACTTCAGCAGCCTCGAAGGCGAAACCGTAACCGTTCATACCCGCGGCGGAAAAGAATACACCGGTCTTTTCACCTGCCAAAGCCATTCCGTCCATGTTTTCGACGATGCAAGAACCCTTCCCCGGGACGAGGATCACATGATGGTCATTCTTGATGAAAATATTAAAAATGCGGAAGATATACGCAAACTGGGTATCCGCAACGGAGATTTTATTTCCATAGATCCCCGCTGTCAGGTAACCGAAAACGGTTATATCAAATCCCGCTTTATCGACGATAAAGGCGCCGTCGCCTGCTGTTTTGCCACGCTCAAATACCTTACCGAAAACAACCTTAAACCGAAATATAAAACCATTCTTGCCTTCCCCTATTCCGAAGAAATCGGCATGGGCGGAACCTTCGTTCCCGCGGAAGTTTCGGAATATATTGCCGTCGATATCGGGCTTATAGGCCCGGGCTATGAAGGGAACGAATACGCCGTTTCCATCTGTGCAAAGGATGCCGCCGCGCCTTATGATTACGAGCTTACCAACCGCCTTATAGGCTATGCCGAAAAAGCGGAATGTGACTATGCGGTTGATATCTATTACCATTACGGAACCGATGCCAACGCCGCAGTCCGCGCAGGGAACAACCTTCGCGCCGCAACCTTCGGCATGGCGGTCTGGTGCAGCCACGGTATGGAAAGAACCCATATTTCCGGACTTCTTAATACTGCAAACCTTCTTCTTGCATACGTTCTTGATATATGATAATATAGAGCCAAACACACATCAAAGGAGCTGATACCATGGTTTGTCCGAAATGCGGAGCCGAAATTCCCGAAGACGACCTTTTTTGCGGAAAATGCGGAGCAAAAGCGGAAGCTTTATCAGAAGAAACTTCGCCCGAAGAAGCTGGAACCGAAGAAATTTCTCCCAAAAAAGAAGAAAAACCGGAAAATACCGTTATGTGGATAATCCTTTCCGCAATACAAATCTTCCTTTGCTGCTCCGTCCCCGGAATAGTAAGCCTTGTTTATGCCGTAAACGCAAACAGCGCCCAAATGGCCGGAAGAAATGATGAAATTAAGGGCAATATCGAAAAGGCCCAGATCTGGTTCCTTATCGGAATAGGTTTTTCCATCCTTATCATGATTCTCGGAAATATTTAATTTCCGCCCATTTGCAAAAACATTGTGCTCAAAACAAAAAATTCCGTGCTCAAAAATGAGCACGGAATTTTTTATTCATTCTCGCCTTCACCGGGTTCAATATCGTTTAAAAAAGTTTCTTCGCCTATCTTATTATATCCGCCGTTCGGTTCGGAAAAGAAGCCCGCTCCGCCGCTGGGAACATCGTGAAGATAAACATTTTTCGGCGGCGCGGCCTTTTCAACGTATGGGCGAAGAGTTTCCCAGTCGTTGACTTTTCTCCCGTTTTTCGGCATGGGCTGTTTGTGTTCTTTGGAATTTTCCATAAAAAATCACCTCGGCCCTATTTTCCCCGAAAAATCGCGGATTATTCGTCAATCCCGAAGATGCATACGAGCATCCAAAGGCGGAAGAAACTCTTTTACTTTCGGTTTTTTGGGAATTTCCTCCTCTTTTTCGGTGATATATTCTTCCCCGAAAGCTTCAACGATGCTTCTGGCTATACCGTCGGCAATTTCTTCTTTGTTTTTTCTGTAATTTTCAAGATCTTCCGGATTTGTCAGAAAACAGATTTCAAGCAAATCGGCGGAAATTCCGCCCGCCCAGCATGTTCTTATAAATCCGAAATAATCTTTTTTATCCGAAACCGCATCAAATTTTTTTGTTTCTAAATTGATTTTTTTATCAAAGGTTTCGTTTCTGTTGCTGAAGTTATTGCTTCTGGCAAAGGGTTTTCGTTCCCGAAAAAATTTTGTAAATACAGGGTAAAGCGCCGATTCGATTTTTGCGGAGGTTTCTGCATACGGTACAAAAATCTCGCAGCCGTTGGCGGTTCTGCTGTCAAATCCGTTGAAGTGGATTGAAACAGCAAAATCCGCCTTTTTGTCAATCATCATTTTCGCCCTTTCAACAACCGTTCCCGGGTTTATATCCCCGCGCCTTGTCATAACGACACCGAAACCGTTTGCAAGAAGTTTTTTCTCCAAAAGCAGCGCAAGCTCAAGGGTATAATCTTTTTCAAAAAGTCCATCGGTTTCGGTAGTGTATGAATAGGTGCCGGTGGAATTTTCTCCGTGGCCGGCATCAATGCCTATCAATGCTTTCATTCGCTCATACCTTCTTCTACGATGCAGGATTTTTTGGGTGCGTCGTATGTAAGCGCAAGCCTGCTGTCGCAAATCCCGGCGGTGGTCGGGTCAACAAGCACACCGAGAGTTGTAAGCGCGGTTATAACGGTGCTTACAATATCAAGCACCATATTTTCTGTAAGCGCCGGCGCAATTTCAAAAGCACCCAGCACACAATAAACAAAGCTCACCGCCGCCGGAATTATCGTCGCCCAAAAAACGGGATTTTTGATTCTTGCCTTCCAGTTGATGTTTTTTATAATATTCATGTTTTTTCCTCCTTAAAGACCTATTTGCCCCAGCATCCAGGCAACCACGGCCGCAATCACAAGCATAAGCACTTTTTCGGCCAGGGCATCCCACCTTTTTGCGGGTTTTTCTTTTATCTGTTTTACGTCGCCTTTCATTTCAACAAGGTCTTCGCGCATATTTTTCTGTTCCACCACCATGCGGCTCACCGCCTTGGTAAGGTTTCTAAGCTCCTTTTGTTCCTCTTCAAGCTTGTCAATGCGCTTTTTGTTCGACCGTGCAAGATCGAGCACAACCTGATGTTCTCTTGCCGCTTCTTCGTTATCCATTTTCCATCTCCTTTTCATAATATGTTTTTCTGTGTTTTTTTGCTTTTGCGGCAAAGCCGCAACGCCTTTGCAGCACGATTTATGTTATTTGTTTTCGGTTTGTTTTGAATTTTATTTTCGGAGGCCTTCCTGCTTATCCAAAAGGTTTGTTTTTATCCTTAACACGTTCTGTGTTATCATCTTGCAAAATCAAAGGGCGCCGGGCTCGGCGCCCTCCTCAACTTTAAAACCAGTGATGCATTCCAAGCCTTAAACAAACATTCATTGGCGTATCCTCGAGCCATTTTTTGATGTGAAATTTCGTTATGCGAAACCATTTCCAATCTTTCGGTTCTGTTGCTTCGGTTGCATAAATTCCGCCATCATTATATCTTTGAACAAAAACCTCTTTACCACCCCACAAAATAGCACGATATACCGGATAACGATACCTGCAATTTATACAAATATTCCTTTTTTCTTCCGTAAGTACGAAATCCTTTGCAAATTCGTATGTTTTAGGAGCTCCGTTAACCTCATGCATAATTTGCATGCAATCTGTAAAACCAACATTCTCTTCTTTCACAGGACAATAAACTCTTACTTTTTCAGAATCAAAAAATCCAATCATTTAACAAACACCTTCATTGCTCTTTTTTCGAATGGCTCAAATTATCATATGCGTAACTGCTTTTAATCTTATTAGAATTCAAATCAACATCTGTTCTGCCATTTTTTGAATAAAACCATTC
>JAFUJP010000007.1 GCA_017473745.1 Oscillospiraceae bacterium | reverse complement strand
GAACGCGGAGCGCTTTAAAGCCTTCCCCCCGGGGGAAGGGGGACCGCGTCTGCGGCGCGGTGGATGAGGGCAAACCTTGTCCCGTCCGCCTTTATCGTCTAATAGAAAGTAGGGAACGTCGTCTGCCCCAAGGGCACTTCTTCGCTGCGCTCAGGGCGTTGACATTCCGCAACCAAAGATTACGGCGGGAGCGGGTGCCCTGAGCACGAAGTGCGAGGTAATCCCTTCAGGGACCCCCGCCCTACACTGAAAATGCGATAATCTGCAAACCGTAGGGAACGGTATTTATCTGACACCCCAAATCTTTGATTTGGCTGGTGGAAGATATGCTTTAGCTGACCGTTCCGCTTATCAATGCGAATGTAGCGGGCGGATATTATCCGCCCCTTTTGCTTTGTTTATTCAACGGGGATAAGACCTTCGGCGATTTTAACGGCTTCTTCGGGTTCTATTGTTCCGCGGACAGAAAAATTCTTGTCGCCGATGCTCCAGACGATAAAAACAAAGCCGTTTTTTTCAACGTAAATCGCTTCGCTGCCGTTTACGGATATCATTTCGGTTTTATCGGTGTCTTCGGTGTCAAGCTGAAAAACGCTGCCGGAAGACTGTGAAAAAGCGACGTACTTTTCACCGTTTTCATAAATCGCAACCGACTTTTCTTTGAGTTCGGAAAAAACATAGCCCGCAGCCATATAAGTCGGCGCCCATGCGCCCTCCCAATCGTAGATTTCCGCATCAATGATTTCCGGTTCTTTTTCGGGAACGGGGACAACGCTTCTGGCCATTCTGATAACCTCTTCTGTTTCAACGGTGCTGTATATCTGGAAACTTTGCGAACCGACGTTCCAATTCAGATAGGTATTTCCGTTTTCAAAAACAAGCAAACCTTCGCTGTCTCTGATTTGGACGGATTCAACACAGGCATTCTCGGTATCCACTTGAAAAACAGCATTTCCTGCTTGTAAGAACGATATATATTTATCGCCGCAAAAATAATCCACAGAATGCTGACTGCCAAAAGCTGCGGAATTGCTGAAAACGGCACCTTCCGGCAGATATGTCAGCCCATAAGCATTTTCCCATGTATAGATTTCTTCGTCAATAATTTCCGCTTCTTTTTGGGGGACAGGAACAACGCTTTCTGCCATTTTTACTATTTCGTCAGCGGGCACGTTTCCTATTATAAGAAAATACATATCTTTATAAAACCAGTTGATAGAAGCTGTTTCACCTCTCACAACAAGAAGCGCTTCGCTTTCGCCGATTTGTATGGTTTCAACAACTTCGGCATTTTCGGTGTTTGCATCGCCGGAAGCATCTTCTGCCTGAAGGAAGGATATAATCTGATCCCCGCAAATATAATCAATTATCGTCTGTCCGGAGCGTATATCCGCATTATGGAACACAAAATTTTCCGGAATATACGTCAGCCCGTAAGCGTTTTCCCAGGTATAGATTTCCTCATCTATTATTTCGGCGGCGGTTCCGGCAGGTTCATCGTCGCCGGCGAAGGCCTCGTTGGGAACAATGCTTTCCGCAACGCGTATAAGAATCATCTCGTCTTTAAGGTTGCCCTCAACAAGAAGAACGGCATCCTCTTTGAAAAGATAAATTTCCACGCGTTCGGCGGTTCTTGCAACGGCACCGGGGGTATCGCCGAAGGTGCGTTCCTCGTAATATGAATAGACCGCAGGGTCGGGCATTTCCCGGTTGGAAGAATAGTCCTCGAGAAAATAGATATACCTGTCACCTTTGACGTAATTTTCGCTTCTGCCTTCGCCGCCGATGGAGGAATATCCCATAAAATCGAAGCCCCGGGGAATATAGGTTATGACGTAGCGGTGAGAGCGGGGGTCGGCGTACCATTGGTTTGTGATTTCGGTGTAACGCCCGAAATCCTTATAAGTAAGAGAATAAAGATATTCCGCAATGGCTTCTCTTGCTTCGGCGGAAGCATAGACCACCGACGAAACGGAAATCACGCCCACAAGGGCGACCATCGCCGCGGCGGTTATAAGTTTTTTGCCGTATTTCCAAAGAATTGCGGCGTTTTCGCGGCGTTCTTTTTTGCCGAAAAGCTTTTTGATTTTTCCGCCGTCGGCTTTTTCGGCTTCGGCGGAAATTTCCGCCTCGATCCTTGCGCTTTCCTTTTCGGCATATTTTGCCATGACCTTTCGGAAAAGAAGGTCCTCGTATTCTTCGGTTATGTATTTATCCGAAAGTCCGTATTTTTTGGGCATATCATTCGCCTCCCTTCAGAACGGAATATGCCTTTCTTCGCGCCCTTGTAAGGCAGGAACGGACGCTTTGTTCCGAACCGCCGAGCTTTTCGGCGATTTCGCCGTCCGAAAGACCGAGAATATATTTATATTCGAGCACGTTTTTATATTTTTCCGGAATCTTTTCGAGAGCGGCGCCGAGTTCTTCGACTGCCTCTTTTCTGATGAAAAGTTCCTCGGGAAGGGCGTTCGTATCCTGCAAAAGTTCAAGATCCTCCTGTTCGCTGTCAGCGAAGGTCATATATTTGCTTCTTGTTTTCTGCTTTCTGTATTGGTTGAAGGCACTGAACTTGACCGCGCTGAAAAGATAGGAAGCAAGTTTTTTTCTTTCCACCGCCATAACCGAATCAACACGCTCGATGAGCTTCATAAAAACTTCCTGAACGAGTTCTTCCGCTTCTTCCTCGCCCTGAACATAGAGCTTTGCCTTTTTAAGCATTGAAGGGTAATATCTTTCATATATTTCCGCCATATATTCACGCTGATAATCGTTTTCGATGGCGGCTATCATCATAGCTATCACAGAAACCACATCCTTTTCAAGCTTATAATACCGCTTTATAATTCTTTCTTCAATAAATAAGTGTTTTTTTGGCGAAAAATGCACCGCCTTTTGCAGTGATTATTGAATATTGGAATATTTTTTGATAAAATGTAATAAGAAAACTGACCGGAGGTGACGTTTTTATGAAAAAAAGATTTGCCCTGCTTTTGGCGGCGGTTATTATAATGCTTTCTTCAACGGTGGCTTTCGCCGATTTCGGCGATTATGCAGGCGGTTCCGATTGGGGATATTCCGATTTCGGAGGCTCGGATTGGGGCGGTTCCGACTGGGGCGCCGATTATGACTATGATTTCGGCCACAGCGGCGGAAGCGGATATTATTATTACAGCGGAGATTCGGATGACGATATAGGTCTTTTTGAAATTGTCGTGACCATAATAATTATTCTTATTGTGGTCGGGGCCATAGCGGGCAAAAATTCCATCGGGAAGAACGCTTCTTCCGGCAGAAAGAGTGTGAATATTCCCGTTCAGCGAAGCGCGCCCCTTGTTAACGACCTTGCGGGACTTAAAGCGCGCGACCCGGCGTTCAATGAATCAAAATTCCTTGCGGATGCGGCAAATCTTTACGTCCGTATGCAGAACGCATGGACCGACAAGGACCTCAATCCTCTTCGCACCCGTCTTACAGAAGAGCTTTACGCCAAATCCGAACGCCAGGTTCAGAGCTACATCAACAATGCCCAGACCAACCATGTGGAGCGGGTTTCCGTTTTGAGCACCAACATAGT
The DNA here is from genome assembly GCA_017473745.1 of Oscillospiraceae bacterium. Classification (GTDB taxonomy): domain Bacteria; phylum Bacillota; class Clostridia; order Oscillospirales; family Ruminococcaceae; genus UMGS1668. Next base: position 765 of record JAFUJP010000007.1, on the reverse strand, counting down.
GGGCTGCACAAAAGACGCGAGAAACGATATCATCACTGTCGAGCTTGTGACGCGCATTGTTGACTACGTCACCGATGACCGCACAGGTAATGTAATCCGCGGCGATAAAAACCGCGAACTGTTTATGACCTACCGCTGGACCTTTATCCGCGCCCTCGGCAAGCTTACCGCAGAGGATGAACTTGTTGACGACAAACATTGCCCCAACTGCGGCGCGCCCATCGACCTCAACCAATCCGCCGTCTGCGAATACTGCGGAAGCGTTGTTACAAGCGGCGAATACGACTGGGTCGTTTCCGATATTCAGGGTATCAGCCAGCGTTCATAACGCCTTTGAGCACCGAAACTTATATTTTGAGCACGAGATAAAAAACGAGCACGGCTTCGCCGTGCTCGTTTTTTTGCTGCCGCATGGGCGGATTAGCCCCCTTGTCAAAGGGGGCTGGCATTTGCGAAGCAAATGACTGGGGGATTCATTTTAATTGACAATTGAAAATTGACAATGGAAAATTAAATTTACGCAAAATTGATTTCAAAAAACGCCATTCCACTGTAGGGAACGGTCTCGACCGTTCCGTAAACAAAGATTACGGCGGGAGCGAGCCCCCGCCCTACACTAAATTGACAAATTTTGCACGCTCATTGCGTTATTAAAAACGTCGTAGGGGCGAACCTGTGTGTTCGCCCGCAACCCAAGAACGCGGAGCGCAAACGCCCCTTGTTAAAGGGGAGAGGGCCACGTAGTGGCGAGGGGATTCACCGAAT
>JAFUJP010000076.1 GCA_017473745.1 Oscillospiraceae bacterium | reverse complement strand
TCCATGATTTCTTTGAGCATGAAATGGTCATAACCGCCCTTTTCGGCAGCTTCGGTATCCCATGCAATACGGGAAATCGGCTTTTCGATGGCTTTGCCCGCGGCGTTATAAACCGTTATTTCATCGGGGGTGAGTTCGGCAATTTCGCCGTCCTCGAGGTATATTACGTTTTTGGTGTGGGAAACAAAAGCGGTAACGTCCGAAGCGAAAAAGTTTTCGCCGACACCAACGCCTATGATCATGGGGTTGAAAATCTTTGTAACGTAAACACATCCGGGACATTCGGAACAAACCGCACCGATAGCATAGCTGCCCTCGAGACGGGCAACGGTCTTCATAAGCGCGCGTTTAAAATCGCCTTCATAATAAACGGAAAGAAGGTGAACGATAACCTCGGTATCTGTTTCGCTTTTGAAATGGCAGCCTTTTGCAATAAGCTCTTCACGAAGTTCGGCAAAGTTTTCGATGATTCCGTTATGTACTATGGCAAAGCGGCCGTCTTCGCTCATATGGGGGTGGGCATTTGTATCGGTGGGGGCGCCATGGGTTGCCCAACGGGTGTGGCCGATGCCTGTGCTGCCGGAAATTCCGCCAAGTTCCTTTACCTTTTTGCAAAGATTTTCTATTTTGCCCGAGGCTTTGACCATATTAAGGCCATCTTCGCCGACAACAGCAACGCCGGCGGAATCATAGCCGCGGTATTCGAGTTTTTTAAGTCCTTCAAGAACTACCGGTGCCGCTTCGGCATTCCCGGTAAATCCGATAATTCCACACATGGAAAAATTCTCCTTTCTTAAAAAAGGGTGAGGTTATATTTTAGTATATCACATTATATTTTATTTTTCCATATTATAAGCCGATACGGAATAGAAAATTTTGTTTTCAGATTGTTTAAACTTTGTTTATCAATGTTTCATCTTTATTAACAAACAGGAAATTTTTGTCGTTTTTTTTATGATATAATTATATCACAAAAGAAAAATCTTTTTACACACTAAGGGAGGATACTTCCTCCCGAAGCATCAAATATATTTTATGAAAGGTTGAACATTATGAAAACTTTGGGAAACATCCTCTGGATAATCTTCGGCGGATTTTTGCTTTGGCTTGAATGGGTTTTTGCGGGGATTTTGCTTTGCATAACTATCATCGGGATTCCGCTTGGCATTCAGTGTTTTAAAATTGCGGGGCTTTGCCTTGCGCCTTTTGGCAAAGAGGTTATTCACGAAGATATCAAATTCGGAAACACGCTTTTCAACATCCTTTGGATAATCATTTTCGGTTGGGAAATTGCTCTTACCGCCCTTATTTGCGGTGCCGTTTGGTGCATAACCATTGTGGGAATCCCTTTCGGAAAGCAGTTCTTCAAGCTTGCGGCAATAAGCCTTTTCCCGTTTGGAACAAGCACAGTAAAAGCATAAAAACTCCGGCTCCCCGAAAGGGGAGCTTTTTGCTTGTTCCCTGAATATCATCAACCCGATAATGCCGCAAATCCAATTTTTTCAAAAGTCGGGATGTTTAGGGTTTGTCCATGCTGAATATGATAACAAACCATAATTTGGGGATTATTCGCCGAAAGAATCATAAAGTTCTTTTCTTGAAAGAACGCCGGCGTGGCCGCTTATGCAGTAATCAAAGTCAAGGGTATCCAAAATGGCAAGATATTCTTCGACAAGCTCTTTATCATAGGGGATGGCCGCGATATTATCCAAAAATTCTTCCTCGTGCTCAATATCGAAATCCCAGGGCTTTCCGTAAAGGTCCTTGCAGTTGCTGTCGCCGAGAAAAAGCACTTTTTCCGATGGAACGTAACAGATTACGGAATCTTCGGAATGGGGACCTTTTGAATGAATAAGCTCGCAAACTGTTCCGCCGAGGTCGATGCTCAAAATTCCGTCAAAAACAATATCGGCGCCGACGATGCAGATTTTGTTTCTGTCGGGATATTCCCGCTTTATCATTTCGGAACAGAAAACGATGTCATCTTTGTTTTCAATGCGTTTTGCCATGGAAGCATCGTCCCATTTCCAGCGCGAAACCTCGAGAAGCTTTTCGTTGGTTTTTCTTCCGGCGATTTTAACGGAATCCCAGGCATGAAGTCCAAAGCTGTGATCCCAATGCCAATGAGAAACGGCAACAAAATCCGGATAGGGAAGCCCCTGTTCGGAAAGTTCGGCTTTCAGTTTTTTTACATTTTCGGCGGAATTTCCGGCTTCGAAAAGGAGCGAATATTTTTCGCCCGTAACCAGCCCGACATTCGGGCGGTCGGTATAGGGTTCCGCAGGGCGGTAATAGATGCGGTTGGTTATTTTATTAAACATGGTTTTCTCCGTTTTCAAGTAATAAATTAATTATAGCATTACTGCTATAAAAATAAAAGCGCTGTACCGACCATATAATCAATAAATATTTATAAATTTAAAATCCCTGTGGGTGATTTTTACTGCATTATATATAACGGGAATAGGGATATTTGAAAACAGAATTTTGTTGACCGCCTGCTCTGTCCGATGAGAATTTTTGCGAAGTTCATCGGTTTTGAAGGTTCATACCTTCGCTTTGAGGGAACGGCGACCCTTGAAAAAATCAAAAACTGCGTCGTTATCGAAAGCGTAACGGAAGATTCCGCAGTATGGGAACTCATGTGCTTAGGAAAAGCCGACGCGGATAGAAAATAAATTGATAATCAAAAAGCTCTGCTGATTAAAGCAGAGCTTTTTTGATGAAATATATGAAATTGGAATTTAGCGATTGTTTGCGTCCTTATCCATGTTACGTTTCAAAATATCCGTAATTTCTGCAAGATAATGTATGATAGCGGCAACAACATACAACAAAAGCATTGCACCGCCAGCATAAGATGTGTATAACAACAGCGGTACGGGCTCCGCATCGTTGAAACTTTCCACAACTCCGGCTATAATCGCTATAATCAGAACTAACCATGCCAATAAACGCAGTATCATCGCAATTTTACTTTTACTTAATATCAATTTCTTATAGAATTTATTGTTCATCTCAATCACCTCGCCAAATTCAAGTTTGTCGGTTTTTATTATAGCGCAAACCTACGCCAAAAGATAGACGCAGACAAAAAATCCCCGATTCAATAACGAATCGGGGATAAGCTTTTTTATCAATCTCTCGGTTTCATGGTGGGGAAGAGAAGAACGTCGCGGATGGATGCGCTGTCGGTGAGGAGCATAACAAGTCTGTCAACACCGAAGCCGAGACCGCCGGTGGGTGCAAGGCCGTATTCAAGAGCGGTTACATAGTCATAGTCAACCTGAGCTTTACTGTTGGGGTCAAGAGCAAGACGTTCGGCAACCTGGCGTTCGAAACGTTCTTTCTGGTCGATGGGGTCGTTGAGTTCGCTGAAAGCGTTGCCGAATTCGGTGGCGTTGATGAAATATTCAAAACGTTCGGTGAATGCGGGATCTTCCGGTTTGCGTTTTGCAAGGGGGCTGATCTCAACGGGATAATCGTAGATGAAAGTAGGCTGGATAAGATTTTCTTCAACAAATGCATCGAAGAATTCGGCAAGGATAGCGCCTTTGGTAGGAACTTCGGGAAGCTCGACATTGTGTTTCTTTGCAAGCTCGATGGCTTCTTCGTCGGAAGCAACTTCGGCAAAGTCAACGCCGGAATATTTTTTTACAGCCTCGATCATGGTAAGGCGTTCCCAATGAGAAAGGTCAATTTCCTTGCCCTGATAATTGATCTGAAGAGTGCCGCAAACGTTCATAGCAACGGTTTTCATCATATCTTCAACAAGATCCATCATGCCGCGGAAATCGGTGAAAGCCTGATAAAGCTCGATGGTGGTGAATTCGGGGTTATGCTTGGTATCCATACCCTCATTGCGGAAGATACGGCCGACCTCATAAACTCTGTCAAAACCGCCGACGATAAGGCGTTTGAGGTAAAGCTCGGTTTCGATACGGAGAACCATATCCATATCAAGGGTGTTGTGGTGGGTGAGGAAAGGTCTTGCGGAAGCGCCTATCTCAAAAGGAGTGAGGATAGGAGTATCGACTTCAACAAAGCCGCGTCCGTCAAGGAAGGAACGAAGCTCGCGCATGATCTGGCTGCGTTTGACAAAAGTATCCTTTACTTCGGGATTTACTATAAGGTCAACGTATCTCTGTCTGTAACGGAGTTCCTGGTCTTTAAGGCCGTGGAATTTTTCCGGAAGGGGAAGAAGAGATTTGGCAAGAAGAACGATTTTTGTTGCTTTAACGGAAATTTCGCCCATGTGGGTGCGGAAAACGATGCCTTCGACGCCGATGATATCACCGATATCCCATTTTTTGAAATCAGCGTAATCATCCTCGCCGACCATATCCTTACGGACATAAAGCTGGATGCGGCCTTCTTTATCCTGAAGGTCTGCAAAAGAAGCTTTGCCCATGCCGCGTTTGCTCATAATGCGGCCCGCAAGAGAAACGACCTGAGTGCTCTCTTCGCCTTCGGGCGGATCAACAAAGTTTTCTTTGATGGAACCGGAATAATCGGTTACGTTATACTTGGTGAGGGTAAAAGGGTCTTTGCCCGCTTCGCGAAGGGCGGTGAGCTTATCGCGGCGAATCCGGAGAAGTTCCGAAAGCTGTTCTGCAGAAAGTTCCTGCTGTTCCTGAATCTGTTCAGCCATTTATTTTATCTTCCTTTCAATAAGGTTATTTATATTAATACATAATAGAACAACTTATTTTAACATATTAAAAAGAAAATGACAACAGCAAAACCAAATAAAAAAGCCCGAAAAATCGGGCTTTTTTAAATTTATTACGGAAGCATGTTTATCGCCCGTATAAGGTCGATGTCCGTAAGGTCATCAAAAGCATCGTGGGGATAGGTTGAACCGCCGAAAACTTCCCATCTATCATAATTGCGGACAAGATAAAAGTTATATTCAACGGGAATGTTATCATAATCACCCCATGAAGCGGAAAATTCGCCGAACTTCTCCGCCGTATCATCAACGTCCATTAAAAAAGTGACGTTTAGACAAATTACATTCTGCCAAAGGGTGCCGAAGCTGAAATCCGTCCGCTGAACGGTGTTGATATACCAATTGGTGTGGTTGATATCCGGTTCGATATTGAGTATTTCATAACTGAGCACCGCAGGGTCGTTTTTAAGTCCGTTTTCAAGGTATTTCCTCATGCAGTCAACAGCCGAGGCGGCATCTTCGCTTTCGGATTCAATAAATGTATGCAGAGGATATTGGTTCGGGCGGTTCCTTGAATAGAAAACCTCGAAAAGTTTTTCATCAGTAACTTCATAATAATCAGTCCATGGCCATACATTGCCGTTAAAGTGCTTCCATAAAAACCCCTCAACATTATATTCGCCGGGATATATGTTTTCTAAATCAAAAATTATAAACAAATGCCCTTCAACAGGTTCATTTAAATCTAAATCCGGAAAGGATATACGGTGTTCAATATTTTCAAAAATTTTTATATTGCAGCGATATCTTACAATTAAAAAATTATTGAGAAGATCATAGTTTACTATAATGTAACTGTAATAATATTCAT
>JAFUJP010000075.1 GCA_017473745.1 Oscillospiraceae bacterium | reverse complement strand
GCACCATGGTGTCTTAAATCGCCTTGTCGCCGTGGGGGGTGATTTTCATAGTCTGGACGACTATGTTGGCGTATTTTGTCTTTCCTCCTGTAAGAAGCCCCATATTCTACATTGTATAAAGAAGCTTTCTGTGGCTGGGCTTGAAGCCGTCGATTTCGGGAATCGCACGGCTTACGATAACGCTCATGGCATAGGGCATATAGTTTTTTTCAAGAACGTCAACAATGGGCTGTTCAACAACAACGCCGGCGTTTTCGAAATTGGCCTTTTGTTCAGTTTTTGGGAGTTGTTTTTCGATTTTCTTTTTAGCCATTTTTTCCCTTTCCGGTAATCATTTATGATATTTTCCTCCGGTGGATATCTGGAAGGCACGGTAAATCTGTTCCAGAATGAGCACGCGGGAAATCTGGTGTGTAAAAGTCATTCTTGAAAGCGAAAGTTTGAGCTTCGCCCTCTTTTTGATTTCGTCCGAAAGCCCATAGGAACCGCCGATTATGAAACAAAGCTCGCTTGCGCTTTCGTCGGACATTAAATTTTCAAGTTTTTGCGAAAAGCCTTCGGAAGAAAGCATATCGCCTTCGATGCACATGGCGGCAATGACCGCATTCTGCGGGATTTTTGCGGCGATGGCGGCGCCTTCTGCCTCGATGCATTTTGCGATTTCGGAAGGCGAAGGCTTATCCGGAAGCTTATATTCGCTAAGCTCGATTATTTTGAGTTTGCAATAGGCGGAAAGGCGCTTTTCATATTCTGCGGCAGCTTCGCGCAGATATTTTTCTTTAAGATTTCCGACGCAGATTATATTTATTGTGCGCATTTTTCCTCCTTAAAGCAAAATATTTTCGGAAGGTTCGCTTCGCGGTGCGGCAAAGATCATATAATCCCTGTTTTGCCTGAAACCAGCCATGGAAAGTTCGGCGATGCTTGTCTGTAAGGCAACGTCGGGGGTGTTGTTTTCTTTGCTTAAATGGCCGAGAACGATATGTATTGTGCCGCTTTTAACAAGTTCGGGAAGAAAAGCCGCACATTCGGTGTTTGAAAGATGCCCCTGGGGCCCTTTTATACGCCTTTTTAGGTGATAGGGGTATGGCCCGAATTCGAGCATACCGTTATCATAGTTGGATTCTATGAGCACGGCTTCGCTTCCAAGAAGGTGCTCACGGGCGCCTTCGGTAAGATATCCCGTATCGGTGCAGATGCTTATGCGGTGCTCATCGGGTGTTGAGATGGAATAGCCAAGGCTTCCGACGCTGTCGTGGGAAGTTTTGAAAGGCTTTACCATCATGCCGCCGATAAGCTGGCCGTGCTCATCGATTTCGTTGAGCACAGCGTTGAAAGGAACAAGTCCGTTTGAGGTAAGAAATCTGAGCACCGGTGCGGAAGCATAAAGCGGAATGCTGTGGTGGCTTAAAAACACCGAAAGCCCGCGCACATGGTCGATGTGTTCATGGGTAACAAGTATTCCCGCAAGGGAATCAGGGTCGATTCCACGGTTTTTAAGTGCGGTCATAACCCCGCGGCAGCTTATGCCGAAATCAACAAGAATTCCTTCCCCGGAAGCGCCGACGAAGCTCGAGTTGCCGGAACTGCCGCTGGCGATGGTAAAAAACTTTGCCAAAAAAATACCTCCGGAAAAATAGAATAAGCGGAGCGGAAACCGCTCCGCCATAAGATTTTTATACTACGGAATACATCGAGGAGCCTTCGGGAACAGAAACACGGTCGATTTCTGCTCCAAGCCCGCGAAGTTTATCAACAAGGTTGGTGTATCCGCGTTCGATGTGGTGGATCTCCTCAATTTCGGTGGTACCGCTGGCGGCAAGGCCGGCAATAACCATTGCTGCACCTGCGCGAAGATCTGCCGCGCGAACGGCCGCGCCGGTAAGGCCTTCAACACCCTGAACAACGGCAACTTTTCCGTCAACGGAGATGGAAGCACCCATGCGGCAAAGCTCGGAAATATATTTGAAGCGGTTATCCCAAACGCCTTCGGTGACGATGCTCGTGCCCTGTGCAAGAGCAAGAAGGGTGGTCATCTGGGGCTGCATATCGGTGGGGAAGCCGGGATAGGGCATGGTCTTTACGTTGACGTGCTCAAAATGATCAACTTCGCCGGAAACGCGGACTGCATCGTCGTATTCGATAACAGAAGCACCGGTTTTGACAAGCTTTTCGGTGATAGCCTCAAGGTGTTTCGGGATGACGCCCCTGATAAGTACATTGCCCTTGGTTGCGGCGGCGGCTACCATATAGGTTCCGGCTTCAATCTGATCCGGAATGATGGAATAATTTGCGCCGTGGAGCTTTTCAACGCCGTGGATCTTGATAACGTCAGTACCTGCACCGCGAATATCCGCACCGAGAGAGTTGAGGAAGTTCGCAAGGTCAACGATGTGGGGTTCCTTTGCGACGTTTTCGAGAATGGTAAGACCTTTTGCTTTAACGGCCGCAAGCATTACGTTGATGGTTGCGCCGACGGAAACAACGTCGAAATAGATATGGCTTCCGAGAAGGCCTTCGCTGCTGATAGAAACGCTTCCGTGACCGATGTTGACATCTGCGCCGAGGGCTTCAAAACCCTTGATATGCTGGTCGATGGGGCGCACGCCGAAATCACATCCGCCGGGCAGCGGAACGTTTGCTTCGCCGCATCTTCCCAAAAGTGCGCCGAGGAAATAGTAAGAAGCGCGAAGCTGTCTTGCAAGGTCTTCGGGAACTTTATGGGAAGTGATGTTGCTGGTATCAATAAAAACGGAAGTGCGGCTTACAACGCGCACGGTCGCGCCCATAAGAGAAAGCATATCATAAAGGGTATAAACATCGCTGATATCAGGGATGTTCTCAAGAAGGCAAGGGCCGCCCGCAAGAATGGTTGCGGGAATTATTGCAACAGCGGCATTTTTTGCACCGCTGACCTGGACCTCTCCGCGAAGAGGGGTTCCGCCTTTGATTACGAATTTATCCAATATTCTATCCCCTTAAAATTATATTTATCGTAACTTAAAGAAAAATCAAGATGGTTACAGTTATAATTATAATACCATAAATCGAAATTCTTTTCAACATTATTCTTTAATAAGTTTAATTATAACATAATTTAAAAAAGAAATCCCCGCGCCGGATTTCAGGGCGCGGGGATTATTGACGTTTTATTGAAAGAAATTATTCTTCAATGGGGAAAACGGAGATAAGCTCTGCTGCATATCTGCGGATAAGGTTTGCGTCGAGAACATTAACTTTTCCGTCGCCGTTTACGTCAGCGGCAACAGCCTGGGTTTCATCAAGCTCGATAAGCTCTGCGGCGTGTCTGCGAACGAGGTTTGCGTCGAGAACGTTAACTTTTCCGTCGCCGTTAACGTCGCCGTAAAGGACGGTTTCTTCCTCATATCCGGCGGGAACAAACGAAATTTCGTAGTTTACAGTACCGGGAACATAGGATTCGAGAGCTTCGAGAGTGCAGATAATAAGAACAATGTCATCGCCTTCGGATACTTCAAAGGTCTGGGTATTGGGTTCACCGTTTGCAGTGTTATACCAAGTGCCATAACCACTGTTAATGGTGATGTTATATTCGATCTCGGTGTCCTCGGAAGTGAGGGTGATGGTAACAGTACCGTCAGCAGGAGCGGTATAATAAACTACGCTTCCGGAGTAAGCGTCATCTTCATCAACAGTGGTGATGGAACCGGTTACAGTTTCGGGTTCTATTACACGGGGAATAAATTCAAATGTGTAATTTACGGTACCGGG
>JAFUJP010000074.1 GCA_017473745.1 Oscillospiraceae bacterium | reverse complement strand
TTCATCTCAAAGCGCCCGTCGATGATTGTGAAAGTCCATGGCTCCATATAGAGATATTCTCCCTTTTCATCCTGCGGAATGTGGAAAACAACTTCATCAAGCTTATGGCTTTTTCCGTTATGGAAAAGCATATTTTCAGAAGCGGCGGAGGTATCTCCGAAGCCGTAACCGATGTTGAAACCGAAACGGTCGCCGTTTTCGAGGAACATCTGGCCGCTGCCCCAAAGCCATGTGTTATCATAGGTCCAAACCCCGCGGCCCCAGTCAAGGGTCGCCATAGAGCCGTTTTCTTCGCTGAATTCATAGCGTTTTCCGTCGAATTCGCAATAGCCTTCGGCCACCATGCAGTTTATCTTCTGGTTATAATAAAAATGCTTGTCTTTATCAAAAGGCGTTGCAATAACCATGCTCTCTTCCGGGAAGCGGCTCAGCTTTACGTCAAAAACAAGGGACTTTCCGGTTTTGCAATAATCATTATAGACGCCTTTAAGAATACGGATTACACCGTCATTTTTGAACTCCATTTCAAGGTTGCCCTGTTTTACCGCAACGTCGCCGAATTCGCTTGTTTTGGGCATACCGATTTTCCCGAGCGGAAGGGCGCCCAGTTCCGAACCGTTATACTGAAAAGGCTTTTCTCCAAATCCAAGAAGCGAAACGGAATGGCTTGCAACAAACCCCGCATCCGCAATGGTAAGGCAAAGGCCGTAATCCTGATTGCCGATGTAATAATAATCCCATTCCTTGATGCGCCATTTGGGCGCCTTGATATCGGCGCGGTCATATTCCCAAAGAAGCTTTTTTGCAAAGCCCGGTTCGGCAATATTGCCGTTCTTATCAAGAAGTTTTTGTTTTTTGGTTATTTCGTGCTGCATATAAAAAGCTCCTTTCTGTTTTTCAGCTTTCTTTAATGCCATTATAACGGCAATTTATGAAAAAATAAAGTCTTTTTGCTCGATTCGCTGTTTTTGGGGAAGTATTGGCGAAAAATTTATGGTAAAATAAAAATGGTTCTCTACGGCAAAGCCGTTACCGAAGCTGCTGTAACACTGTTTTGAAAGGTGTGACTTTATGGATCAGATAAAAACCGGTAAATTTATAGCCGAACTTCGCCGAAAAAATAAACTTACCCAGGAAGAACTCGGCCGAAAGCTTGGGGTTTCTAACAAAACCGTTTCCCGCTGGGAAAACGGGAACTATATGCCGGATATCGAAGCTTTGCGCCTTCTTGCAAAGGAATTCGGCGTTTCGATGGAAGAACTTCTGGACGGCGAAACCGCATCCTCCAAAAAACCTCCAAAGAAGCCCGACCCTTTCACCCCAAAGGAGCGCGCAGATTTCTGGCGCCGCAACTGGAAGCGTGAAAACTTCGGCTGGTTCATCTTCTGGGGCGTTGTTATCGGACTTTTTGTAATTACCGGATTAGCTTTCACCGTTTTAAGCTTTTTCCTTTTTGGGTTCGGCTCATCAAATATTTTTATTGCCGGCACCGGAATTTTTCTTATCGCCGGGCTTTTAAGCTTCATTCTCTATATTTATTTTTACAACAAAATGTGCATCTACGTTGATAACAACGCCTATAAATTGAGCGAAGATTGAGAGTTAAATTGTTGTTTGGCGTTGCGTTATTGAAAACGTCGTAGGGGCGGACCTGTGTGTCCGCCCGTAACCCAAGAACGCGGAGCGCTTGCCTCCCCTATTAGGGGAGGTGTCACCGCAGGTGACGGAAGGGTGGAAACCCTGTCCCGTCCGCCTTTATCGTCTAATCAAATGTAGGGAACAGTCTTGACCGTTCTGCAATTCAAGAACGCGGAGCGCTTGCCTCCCCTATCAGGAGCAAAGCCTGCGAAACGCGTCCTGTGGACGATAAAGTGAGCAGGGTTTGGCGCCGCGGTCAAAATATTCAAGGCGAATGCCGCAGAATATTTTGGGCACCGCAAGAGTTGGGTGTCACCGCAGGTGACGGAAGGGTGGAAACCCTGT
>JAFUJP010000073.1 GCA_017473745.1 Oscillospiraceae bacterium | reverse complement strand
TGTGGCACCTTTCCCTAAAAGGAAAGGCAAATAAAAAAGCCCCGTCAATATTATGACGGGGCTTTTGGAGTTATTCTGAAAAATTATTCTTTTTCTTCGGTCATCCACTGTTTTGCTTCTTCGATAACAGCCTGTTTAAGGGTTTCATCGCGGAGCTCTTCATAGTGGTCGAATTCAAAAGTGAAGGAACCTCTGCCCTGGGTGGAAGAACGGAGAGAGGTGGTAAAGTCGTGCATTTCGCTCATAGGAACTTCTGCTTCAACTTCGGAATAGCCGTTTTCGCCTTCAACAGGGTTCATACCGAGAACACGGCCGCGGCGTTTGTTTACGTCACCGATGATATCGCCGGTGTTGGAATCCGGAACAACGACTTTAAGGCTGCCGATAGGTTCAAGGATTGCGGGGCCTGCCTGGGGGATACCTGCTTTATAAGCAAGTCTTGCTGCCATCTGGAAGGACATATCGTTGGAGTCAACAGGATGGTAAGAACCGTCAACAAGTCTGCCGAGAACGCCGACCATGGGGTAACCTGCAAGCATACCGACTTTGCATGCTTCGCGAAGACCTTTTTCTACTGCGGGGAAGAAGTTTCTCGGAACGGATCCGCCGAATACTGCTTCTTCGAATACCATTTCTTCGGAATCGGTGGGCTCGAACTCTACCCAAACGTCGCCGTACTGGCCGTGGCCGCCGGACTGTTTCTTATGTTTACCCTGAACTTTGACCTTTTTGCGGATGGTTTCGCGGTAAGGAACACGGGGTTTTTCAAGGCCAAGCTCTACGCCGAATTTGGATTTGAGCTTGCTGCAGATAACGTCAAGATGCTGTTCGCCAAGACCTGCAAGGATCTGCTGTTTGGTTTCTGCGTTGTTTTCGTATGCAACGGTTGCATCCTCTTCCATGATTCTTGCGATTGCGCCTGCGATCTTGGAATCGTCGGTTTTGCCCTTGGGATACATTGCCATTCTGAGGCATGCATAGGGGAAATCGGTCTTTTTGCAGGAAACAACGCGTTTGGGGTCGCAAAGGGTATCACCGGTCTGTGCTTCTGCAAGTTTGGTGATTGCACAGATATCGCCGGCGCCTACTGCGTCGATAGGCTCCTGGGTTTTGCCGTGCATGATAACAAGTTTGCCAAGACGTTCGGGGTTGCCGGTTCTGGAGTTGTTGACAGCAGAAGCAGTGGTAAGAACGCCGGAAACAACTTTAACATAAGAAAGCTTGCCTACGAAGGGGTCGGCTACGGTTTTGAATACGTATGCTGCAAGAGGCTCTTCGTCGGTGCAGGTGAGTTTGACTTCTTTGCCTTCTGCATCGGTTGCAGTTTCGGAAGCAACTTCTTCTGCAGAGGGGAAGATTTTCTTGAATTCGTGAAGGAGCATTTCAATGCCGCGAAGGGTTACGGAGTCGCCGCAATATACGGGAGCGATAACGCCGGATGCAACGCCTTCTTCAAATCCGCGGAAGCGTTCTTCTTCGGTGAATTCTTCACCCTCGAAGAATTTTTCCATAAGTTCGTCGTCAGCTTCTGCGATTGCTTCGTTGATTGCGTCTTCGAGTTCTTCGATCATGGGATCATCGGGCATATCAACTTTGGTGCTCTTGCCTTTTGCGTCAAAAGTGAATGCCTTTTTGGTGATAAGGTCAACATAAACATCACCAACCGGAACTACTGCAGGGCAAACGGAAGTACCGAATTTTTCTTTAAGAGATCCAAGAACTTTATTGAAGTCTGCGTTCTCAAGATCCATTTTGGAAACGTAGAATGCTTTTGCTTTTTTCTGTGCGGTTGCAAGTTTCCATGCTTTCTCGGTACCGACAAGAACGCCGGATTTTGCGGAAAGAGTGATGATTACGGTATCGGCTGCACGAACGCCTTCATAGAAGCCGCCTGCAAAGTCGAAAAGTCCGGGAGTATCAATGATGTTAACTTTAACACCGTCATACTCAAAAGGAGCAACTGCGGAGCTTACGGAAATGTGGCGTTTGGTTTCTTCGGGGTCGAAGTCGCAAACGGTGTTTCCCTCGGTTACGGAACCGAGTCTGTCGGTTGCACCGGACATATAGAGCAGGGCTTCTGCAAGGCTGGTTTTACCGTCGCCGCCGTGACCTGCAAGTGCGATATTTCTGATATCTTTTGCTTTGTACTGTTTCAAAGTTGTTAATCCCCTTTCACAATGTGTCGTACAACGCTATTATAACAAAAAATTATTATACATTGCAACAAAAACGGCAAAAAAAGTTACTATTAATATAGAAGATTATTTAAAAATCCAAGAATACAGTAAAAATTTGCAAAAAAGCCTGCAAAAAACTACCTGTATTTTTACATTCATAAATTTTGTATAATAATTTCAGAGGTGAATAACATTGCTTACCATGCTTAAAAAACTCAGAAAACAGAAAAAACTGACCCAGCGCGAACTCGCCGAGGCTTTACATATATCCCAGACCTCCGTCAGCAAATATGAAAGAGGAGAATCCGAACCCGATCTTTCCATGCTTATCGAAATATCCGATTTCTTCGGAATCACTATTGATGAATTTGTGAGGGGATACAAATAATAAGCTCCCCTTGTCAGGGGAGCTGGATTCGACCGAAGGTCGAAGACTGAGGGGTAGTTTTTCTCTCCCTCCGTCTTTTCGTTTGCTTTGCAAACGAAAATCCACCTCCCTCTGAAGAGGAGGGTAATACGGCTTTAAATAACCTTTTCCCATCCTTCCCCGCAAAAATCGCAGGGAGGGATCTCCGGCATGAAATAAGCCCCGGGCTTTTGGAGAAAACACGCGCGCATTGCCGAAACCATGATCTGACCCGTTAACGACGGGTTATCTATTGCCATGCGAAAATTTATCCACTGGGAACCGTTCCCGGCGGAATTTCCGCTGCGCTCGATCAAAACTCCGTGAGAAGTGTTGAAAAGCGGTTTTACCGAATCCGTAAATTCCACGGAGCATTCATCGTGCTCAAAATAACCGTCGCTCAAAATTCCGTGCTCAACGGCGGCGTTGTTTTCTCCTTCTTTGAGCACGGCGTAGATTTTGCGTCTGTGCTTACCAAACCCCACAGGCAAAGTGAACGAAATCGCATCTGCAACGCCAAAAGCTTCTCTTGCGGCGGCGGAATGTCCCAAGCTCATGCCCGGGCCGAAATTTGTATATGTGATTCCCTGCGGCACCGCCGCAAGCATAAGCGTTCTTATAACCGAATCCAGTCCCGGATCCCAGCCCGCTCCGATTACGGCGGAAACTCCGCCTTTTTCCGCCGCGGCTGAAAGCCTTCGGCGCATTGCGGGCAGTTCTTCATGGATATCAAAGGAATCAACGGTATATATTCCCGCTTCAAGCAGTTCCTTTTCCACAGGTTCAACCAGCCGCGACGGAAGGCAGATTATTGCGCCGTCGGGCTTTTTCGGCAGGTCAAAAACGCTCTTGGCGGCGGGTATCCCCAAAAAGCCGCTGACCCTTTTTGCCTCCCGGCGGATAAATCCGCAAAGTTCCATATCCGGCGAAAGCATCACCGCCTTCGCTGCCGCAAGGCCGACGTTGCCCGCGCCAATTATCGCTATTCTTTTCATAAAAAAAACACCTCCGCAGAAATATACGGAGGTGTTTTTTCAAATATTATAGATTTTTCTGTAAAGCGAATGATAAAATTCATAATCGCGAACACCGGTGAACAAAATATATCCCCGATAATATTTTCCGTCAATCTCGATGGCCGCTTCGCCGAAGCATATTCTTCCTGATATTCTTCGTCCTCTGTATCAAGCTTATATATTTTTGCGCCAACGGGATAGACGTTTGAATCCCCGTTTTGGTTTCGTATCTCATTTCTGCGAACGCCGGTTGTCACAACTTCGCCGATACATTCCGTAAGAAATCTTTCATCCACAAGCTTGTTTTCGTTTCCGACCTCGAACTGATAATAAAATCCGCCGATATAGACGTAATCGAAGTTATCAAGCTCCACTTCTTTTCCGATATAGCCGCCAAGGCAAAGCGCCGCAACAACGACTATTATCATAACCGCAACAAGGCGCTTTTTGACTTTTTCGTTTTTGAAAACTTCCGCAAGAAGCTTTGTAACCGTTGCCTTTTCTGTCACCTCTTTTTCGCAGGCGATGAGTTCCGCAACTGAAATGCCGAGGGCTTCCGCCAGCGGCTCGAACAGCGCTATATCCGGGAAGCTTTAGCCTTTTTCCTATTTTGAAACGGCCTTGTTGGTGATGAAAAGCTTATTTGCAAGTTCTTCCTGGGTCATACCGAGGGCTTTTCGGTTTTCGGAGATGAATTTGCCGAGTGTTTCTTTGTTCATCAGAAAAACCTCCTCTAATTAATAATAATCATCAAGTCTGGTAAATCCTTTTTCAAGGGCGCCTTCCTTTATATTTACACCATGAAATTTTTCTATATCGGAACGGTCTTCATAATACACCCTTGCGATGCGCCATCTGTCGCCGACTTTTACCGCAAGCACCTTGCCGCCTTCATAAGGTGTTCCGTCATGATTTACCACTGTATAAATTCCGCTTCCGGGTTCGGCGCAGTTGGAATCTCCGCCAAGGTTATTTTTGTTCCGCCAACCGGCTTCCCGGATCGTTCCGACCTGTTCGCCAAGTTCCCATTCCCGGTCGTCATGGTCCCATTCGTTCGTCACCACCCAGTACCAGCCGTGCCAGTAAAGATAGTCAAAATTCATACGGCTTTCAATTTCCGCAAAAACATAGCATCCGGCGCAGAAAGCAATGAGCGCAAGGGTAATCATTGCCCCGGTAAGCCTTGCTTTATATTTCTTTATCACTTCACGGGAAAGCCCGATTATTTCTTTGATTGAAGCTTCCTCCTCCGCTTCCTTTTCGCAGGCGATGAGTTCCGCAACGGAAACTCCGAGGGCTTCCGCCAGCGGTTCAAACAGCGCAATATCCGGGAAGCTTTGGCCTTTTTCCCATTTTGAAACGGCCTTGTTTGTGATGAAAAGCTTGTTTGCAAGTTCTTCCTGCGTCATGCCGAGGGCTTTTCGGTTTTCGGCGATGAATTTGCCGAGGGCTTCTTTATTCATTGGCAAAGCCTCCTTTTATCAATAATAATCTTCCGAGGTAAAATAGCCTTTTCCCCAAGCGCCCTCTTTTACGTTGACCTGATTGTATCTTTCAAAATCCTGTCTTCCGTAATAAATCGCTCTGAAAAGTGTCAATCTGCCGTCAACTTCCGCTATAAGCACGTTTTCATATTCATAAAAGCTCCCGTCTTCCGGCGGAAGGATATAATATATATCTGTTCCCGGGTCTGCACAGTTTGAATCTCCGCCGTAGTTATCGTCATTTTTAATTCCTGCTTCAATAACGGTTCCTATTGGTTCACTTAATCTTTTCCCCGGGAAAGATGCACTGTAAAACGGAATATAGTAATATCCCTTCCAGTAAAGATATTCCATATTTCTTTCATCTATGGCATTGCGGATATTGCCCGAAAAAACTATCAAAAGCGCAAGCAACGCGAAAAGCAGCGCCGCCAAAGCCTTTTGCAGATTTCTTTTGTGCTTTTTAATTATTTCATGCGAAACTTCAAGCACTTCTTTTATTGAAACATCATTTTCCGCCTCCTTTTCGCAGGCGATGAGTTCCGCAACAGAAACGCCGAGTGCTTCCGCCAGCGGCTCGAACAGCGCAATATCCGGGAAGCTTTGGCCTTTTTCCCATTTTGAAACAGCCTTGTTTGTGACGAAAAGCTTATTTGCAAGTTCTTCCTGCGTCATGCCGAGGGCTTTTCGGTTTTCGGCGATGAATTTGCCGAGGGCTTCTTTATTCATGGACAAAGCCTCCTTTTTGATATGTGTTTTTGCGCTCCGTGTTCTCTTTTTTCGGTGGAAGCAAGCCCCCGCCCTATGGTAACCCGATATTTTATGAATAAATTATAGCCCTATATACAAAAAAGCGCAATCCACGGTTGGTGGACTGCGCTTTTTATTCCGTTTTTGATTATCTTTCGATGATGTATTTGTGTACTCTTTCGGGAAGATCCTCTTTTTCGCAGGAAGCGGTGAAGGTCATGGTGATGTTGGATTCATCGCAAAGTCTTTTAAGCTTGTCAGTCATTTTTGCGAAAGCGTCGTAATCACGGCCGCCGATTTTGAAGGTTGCGTCAACAAAGATATGGCTGATGTCATAGTTGCCTGCGATAAGGCCGGAAATAAAGCCATAGAAGGAATTGAAATCAGAAATATCGTATTCATCAATGTCGATAAGACGTACGTTGTGGCTTACGTCAAAACGAAGGGTTGCGCCTCTTTCGATGGCTACAACGCAGCCGTCGCTGGTTTTTACTGCTTCGTCGATGCTGTCGATGAGGTATTTGGTTTTGCCGGAGCCTTTAAGGCCAAGGATAAGTTTGATCATGGTAATTGTCTCCCTCTGTTCAAAATGTATTATCATTGCGCGAACGCAGTTTGACCGAAAATCAGTCGAGTTTGACTTCAATAGCCGCTTTCATGTCCTCATATCCCGGCTTGCCGAGAAGTGCGAACATATTCTTTTTATAGCTTTCAACGCCGGGCTGGTTGAAGGGGTTTACCCCAAGCATATAGCCCGAAACCGCAACCGCTATTTCAAAGAAATAGATGAGCTTTCCGATTTCTTTCGGATTTCTCTCTTCGCAGGTTATAACGATGTTGGGTGCTCCGCCTTCGGTATGAGCTACCAAAGTGCCGAGCCTTGCCTTTTCGTTGATCTCCTGCATGTCCATTCCGGCAAGGAAGTTGAGCCCGTCGGAATTTTCTTCGTCAAGGGCAACCGCAAGTTTTTTCTGCGCCTTTTCAAAACGAACAACCGTTTCAAAAAGGTTTCTGCTGCCGTCCTGAACAAACTGGCCTAGAGAATGAAGGTCCATGGAGAAAATTGCGGAACAGGGGAAAATTCCCTTTCCGTCTTTGCCTTCGCTTTCGCCGAAAAGCTGTTTCCACCATTCCGCCATCTGGCTGAATGCGGGTTCATAGCTTACAAGAAGTTCCAGCGCCTTGCCTTTTTCAAGAAGGATGTTTCTTGCGGCGGCATACTGCATGGCTTCGTTTTCGGCAAAATTCGGGTTCTGATATTCTGCTTTTGCTTCTGCCGCGCCTGCCATAAGTTCATTGATATCAATGCCCGCGGCGGCGATTGGAAGAAGCCCAACAGGAGTAAGAACAGAAAATCTTCCGCCGATGTCATCGGGAACCACAAAAGTTTCCCAGCCTTCTTTATCCGCAAGAGCCTTTAGGGTACCCCTGGCTCTGTCGGTCGTACAGTAAATACGCTCTTTCGCTTCTTCTCTTCCGTATTTCTTTTCAAGAAGATTGCGGAAGAAACGGAAAGCGATGGCGGGTTCCGTCGTGGTGCCGGATTTGGAAATAACGTTTACCGAAAAGTCCTTTTCTTCACAGATTTCTGCAATTTCGGCCATATAGTCGGGGCTGAGGTTACAGCCGGCAAAATATACTTCCGGCCCGTTTCTGTGAATTCTGTTGCGAAGAGGCGAGGTTGCAAGCTCGATAACTGCCCTTGCGCCGAGATAAGAACCGCCGATGCCTATAACGATAAGCACTTCGCTTTGGTTCCTGATCTTTTCCGCCGCGGAAAGTATGCGCGAAAATTCTTCGCGGTCATATTCTTCCGGAAGCTCCACAAAACCGGTAAAGTCGCTGCCCGCTCCGGATTTTGTCATCAGGGTGCGGTGGGCTTCTTCGGCCTTAAGTGCCTTTGCGGCGAATTCTTCTTCGGAGATAAAGTCTTTCAGGTACCGAAAATCAAGCTTCGGCATTAAAGCACCTCCTGAATAATTATATTATCCTGTCTATATAATAACCGAAAACGCTGATTTTTGCAAGTGCCAACGGCCCGAAAAATCAGCGTATGGAAAAATTTTTTAGCAAGTTGATATCGCTTCAAGGAACAGAATTTTAAGCGCGGCAAAAAAGCTCATTTTTTCGGCCCCTTCGCCCGCAAGAATATTGTATTCCCCAATCTCTCCGCCGTTAAGGCTCACCGTTACTTTGCCTATGATCTGCCCTTTTTCCACCGGGGCTTCAAGGCTTTCGGGAAGAGTCACCTTCTGCTCTATCTGCCCCTCCTGCCCTTTCGGAAGAAGAAAAGTTTTCGGCGTATCAAAAACCGGCATTACCGAATCCGCCGTTCCGTGGGTAACGGGAATCCCGCTTATCTGTTCCGCCGGAGGTTCCGGCTTAACAACGGCAAAATTTGCAAATCCGTAATCCAGGAGTTTTCTTCCGGCGGCAAAGCGCTCGTCGGTATTCGGCGAACCGAGAGTCACGGAAATAAGCTCCATTCCGTCCCTTTCCGCCGAAGCCGCAAGGCAGCATCCCGCTTCATCCGTTGAACCGGTTTTAAGCCCGGTACAGCCTTTATAAAAACGCACAAGACGGTTTGTATTCGTAAGCTCGGTTTCGCCGTTCCGAAGGCTATCCATCCAGACGGTTGAATATTCCTTTATCTTTTCATGCGAAAGCAGTTCTGCCGACATAATGGCAATATCTCTTGCGGTAGAAACATGCCCTTCTGCATCAAGGCCCGTGCAGTTTTTGAAAACGGTGTTCTTCATCCCAAGCTCCGCGGCCCTTTGGTTCATAAGCTCCACAAAGGCCTCTTCCGTGCCAGAAACAGCCTCGGCCAACGCCGCGCAGGCATCGTTTGCAGAAGCTATTGCCGCCGCTTTAAGAAGCTCGTGAACGGTAAATACCTCCCCCGGTTCAAGCCATATCTGGCTTCCGCCCATGGAACAGGCGTGTTCGCTGGCTGTTACCTCGGTTTCCATAGTGAGCTTTCCGCTTTCGATGGCTTCCATAACAAGCAAAAGCGTCATTATTTTTGTGATGGAAGCCGGCGGCATCGGTGTATCCGCCTCATATTCAAAAAGCACCCGACCGGTGGAACGTTCGATAAGTATTGCGGATTTTGCCGAAATGGTTATCCCGCTGCCTGCGGCAAAGGCCGCCGTTCCTGCGGAAAAAGCCAGCAAAAGCGCAAGCATTATTGAAATAAGCTTTTTCATAAATCTGCACCTCTTTATGTTCAGTAAATATCGCCGTAATCGGAAAGCACCGTTCCGGGATAATAATGGGCAAGGATTTCTTCAAACGCAGCTCCGTTTTCTGCCATATAGTTTGCACCCACCTGCGAAAGCCCGACCCCATGGCCATAGCCCCTGACGGTAAAAACAAATTCACCGCCTTTATAGCTGACATCAAAAGCCGTTGAACGCAGGCCGAAAAGGCTGCGAAGCCTTTCGCCCGAAAAAGTTGCGGCACCGATTTGTATATAATCAACGTATCCCGCATCGGTCAGCACGGCGCCTTCAAACCATTCTTCCGGCACGGCTCCCGAAAGCCCCGCACCGTTTTTATTAAGTATCTCAAGGGCGGATTCCCTGCTTACCTCGACGGTCGTTTCATACCCGGAGCAGAGCGCATCCCCCTCGCTTTCGACGGAAACGAGATACGGTATTTCGCCGCCCCACGCATTTTCGGAACTTTCGGTCATACCCGCAGAAACGGCATGATAAACCGCAAGGGCGGGTTCACTTTCATAGGTCAGAATATACTGCATGGCTTTTTCGGCGGCGGAACTTATTATCCCCCATTTTTCTTCAAAGGCTTCGCCGTAAACCTCTTTTGCTTTTTCCTCGGTCATATATCCAAGTTTTTTATCCGGCGCGGCGGAAAAATCATAATCCGCGGCAAAGTGGGCTTCTTTCTGATAAAGTCCGCAGCTGAAAGCGGCAACCCCTTGGGCAACAAGCGCCTCGAATTCAAAATCCGCGCCCATTTCAGATGCTATGGCCCCTTTAACGTAATCCGAATACGAAACCTCCAGGATCTTTTCATTTTCAAGATCGTAAATACGGAATACGCCTTCGGCTTTTTCCTCTGTTTCTGCGGGTTCGTTTTCGGGGATCTTTCCCTCCTGCGGTTCGCTTTCCGAAGATTCGTTCTGAGTTTGGCTTTCGCTTTCATCAGGATATGCGCTCGCCTGTTTTATCGCGGAAACAGGCACAAAAAACATAATGGTTAAAGTTATGGCAATAACTGCCGCACGGAATTTTGACATAGTTTTTTTCACTTTCCTTTCATGGCAAAACGGTCATGGCCTTCTCCGCCGTTTTTTCATAGCTTTTTATGCAAATCTATGCCCATTTTCAATAAAAAATGCTTCTGCGGAACCGAAAAAGCGTTTTTTGCATAGAATGGCATACAAAACAGCAGAAAAGTGGTGCAGAAAATGAAAAAACGGCAATGTTTAACTCCAAACCCGATTTTATTTTTCGCGGCGGGATTTTTCATCGGGCTTTTCGTTAAGTTCCTGCCGTATATCATCGTTTTTCTTATCATCTTTCTGATTTGCAGCCTTATTTGCAAAGCACGCTGACGGAGGTGTTTTTATGAAGATAGTCGTTGTAAACAGCCCGAAATTCCTTGCGCCAATTTTAAGGATGATTTTCAGAATAGGAAGAGAAAATTAAAAAAAAGACCCGTGCTCATTTTTGAGCACGGGCCGTTTTTTAATTATTTGGAAAATTTAAACCGCTTATCGGTAAGCACCAAAGCAACAAACAGCGCTCCGCTGAAAATCATTGCCGCAACGCTTTCCGAAATATCCGAAAAACCTGTTTCCGGGTTGCCTTCATCCTTAAAATCATATTTATTCTCGAATTCAAGAACCGCCTCGGTCACTTCTTTTTCGTTAACGTAAACCGCAATGCCGATTCCGTTTTCTCCGCCGGCATATACGCCTATTTCAACTTTATAAACCGTGGTATCGTATTTCATGCCTTCTATTTCACCGGCAATTTCATAAACCTCGTATTCATAAACCTCGTCGATATCGCTTCGGTCGAACACAAGATTAAACACCGCTCTGCCTTCGATATCGGTTGTCTTTTTTTCAAAATAGCCGTCTTCCTCACCGTCAGTGACCTCTTTGATAACAAATTCAAAGCCGGAAGGCCCTATTTCTTTTTCGCCGATATTCAGAATGCTCTTTTCGATGATGATCGGAACCGTTACGGAATCTTCCGAAGGAACGGAACTCGGTTTATAGATGTTTTCAAAGGTGAATTCAAGGCGGTTTGTCATAAACCCGTTAACCGCAAGGCTTGTTTTTATTTCATCGCCTGTGCCGGTTACAGAAACGCTGATATCATAAACGGAATCATCGTATGTGACGCCGGTTTTTCTGCCCTTGACCTCTTTAACGCGGTATCTGAAGGTCTTGCCGATATCTTCTTCGCCGAATTCAAGATAGGTTGCAAAATCGCCGTTTTCGTTGGTTCTTACCCTTTGGCTCGTTTCTTCCGTAAGGTTTTCGATAATAAATTCAAACTGTTCCGGGCCGATTTCTTCTTCGCCGTAATTTATGACTTTCTTCTTTATGGTAAGCGGAACCTTTGCGGATTCCTTATCCTCGCCCATATAAATATTGGTAAATTCCGCTTCAATTTCCATCACGTCCTCATCCTCGAAAACAAGACTTTCGAGCACGATATCCGGCGCTTCATCGTTGCCTTCGTTTATAACGACCGTTTTGAAAACAAGCGGATCTTCGTCATAGACCCAGCCCTCTTTTCCGCCGTTCACTTCGCGGAGGTAATAGGTGTTTGAACCTATATGCTCCTTCGTAAGAACAAGCTCGATGGTCGTTTCTGCCGAAAGCTCGCCTTCCGCCAAAAGAACAGAACCGCTTGCAAGGATATTCCCGCCCTCGGGGCTGTCGCTGATAACAAAATCAAAAGCGGCTTCCGGCGCGGCAGATTCCGCGGCGTTTTCAACGATTTTGGTTATCTTAACGGGAATTTTAATTTCGCTTTCGCCCGGGAACCTGTTGATAAAATGGGCGTTTGCTTTAGTGGTTTCTTCGCCGTCGAGCCAAAGAACCGCGCGAAGGCTTCCGTCCTCGTTTTTGATGATTTCTATGGTTATAACGTGGGTGCTGTCGTCATAGCTCAGCTCCTCGATGCGGTCGGGGCTGTTTTCCTCCGGGATTATCTGGCTGATGGTATAGGTGTATGTTCCAACCTCGTCCTCGGTGAAAACGAAAGGAAGATAAACCTTTCCCTCGGAATTCATTTCGACTACCTGGCCGGTTCTCACAAAGCCCATGCCGTATATAACGAAGCTGAAATTGCTCAGATCCGTCGGCGGGGTTCTGTCGTTCTTCACCTCAACGCTTATGCTGATATCCACCTTGATTTCGCCCTTCGGGGCCTCGTATCCGTTGGTGAAAACAAAGAAATCCGTTTCTCTTTCTTTGATTTTCGCGGTCAAAGCGCCGTTTTCTTCCGTAACGGCAACGGTAAAGACATAAATGGTGCCGTCATAGGTCATTCCGTCCTCGTTTCCGGCTGTTTCAAAAAGCTCGAAGGTGTATTCCCCGGCTTCTTCAAAATAAAGCCCGAAAACGCCGAATCCCGCTTCGTCCGAAACTTCTTTATATTCCGCTTCTCTTCCCGGGGTGGTTTCTTTAAGAACAAATTCAAAACCGCCAAGGCCGTGCTCATCGCTTTCGGCGCTGAACTCCTTTTTAACGGCTATTTCGATTTTTGCGGCGTCCGGTGCGGCATAGGTGTTTTCAAAGTTGGTTTTTACCCCGAAGCATCCGTTTTCGGGTTCTATCGTTTCGCCGTTCAGCGAAACGGCGGTTATAACCGCCGCGCCCGCGATAATTTCGGTGGTGACGGCGATATTATAAACGGTATCGTCATAAATGATGTTTGCGTCGGGGCCTTTTTCTTCCCGAACACGGAACTCATATACCCCGGCTTCGCCGAAAAGGAATTCCACTTCGCTGAAATCGAATTTGCTGAAATCGGGGTTTTCGGCGCTGTATTCAAGGGTTTTTCTGCTTATTTCGACCCATTCTTCTTCCGAAACTTTCTGTTCCAGAACGAAATCAAAGCTGTCGCCCTCTTTCCAATCGCGGCCCGAAAGGGTTTTTTCGCCGGTTATCGAAAGAAAGCTTTCATCCGAAATTTCGGTTGGAACAAAAATATTTATAAGCGGTTCCGTCACTGCCGTGATAAAGCCGTAGGTCGTCTGTGCGGAAGATGTTATGAACATCACAAGCGAAAGCATCAAGGCAACGTTGCGCAGAAGCCATTTTTTGAACATCGGCCGAAAGCCCCCTTTCTTCAAATTTTATATAAACAGCGAACAAAAGGCACAAAGCATTTTGCGCCCTTTGTTCGCCGCCTATCCCCCCTAAAGGAGGGATAGGACAGGCAAAAACAAATGTATCGGCTTACCGTATGAAATTATTCAGATGCTTTAACTTTGAAGCAACCGCTCTCGGCATCCCAATAGGTTTCATAGCCTGTGTTCTCGCAAATCAGTTTTGCTTCGTCGCCTTCTGCATAGGTATATCCTTCTGCGGGAACAATATTAAGCTGAGTGATGTTACCCGCAATTTTATATCTTACCGTACCAAAATCGGGAGTCAGATTCAGCGCCCACTTTGTTACTTCATTATCTTTTGAGATATAGCCTTCCACGTCTGTACCGCCAACTGTTGCAGGGGAATAATTCAAGGAAACATTACCGATGATTTCTCCGTCGTTCAGAGTCACATACTTTGCAACGTGAGTATGGATCGCCGTTTTTCCATTACCGTCGAGTTTTCCGCCGTTCATGGTAAAGGTTGACTGCTGATTTACACGCAGAAGACCGCCATCGGTATTGCCGTATGCTTCAAAACCGTCGGACACGGTGATGTTGGCATAGTTGCCAAAGTTCACGGTATAATTATTTTTTTCCGATATATTATTGATAATTTTGCCGCCGTTCAATTCGCAGGTCAAATCGTACATACTTGCAATTACGGTTGCAAAATTTCCTTTTCCTATATTGTTCTGGATTACAGAACCCTCGTTCATTACGATTGTTGTTGCACCGTCACAATGGATTACACTGTTTTCGGGGCCTCTGTAGGGGTCATTTTCATATGTTGTTCCGCCAACATGATTTTCAAGAACAGCTCCGTCATTCAAGGTCAATTTGCCAAAGGAATCAATATAAATAAGGTTGCCGGTGCTTTCGACATTCTCGCCGTCAAGGGTAATATTGCTAAGTTCAAGTTCTGCATATTCGCCAAGGGAAAGAATAGTACCGGTATAAGAATCGGCACGAGTTAAGGTATAACCACCGCCATCAATGGAAGCACTTCCGTTTGCCGGAATTTCAACCATTTCAGCTACTTCGATATCAGCAGCCAAGGCAATATATCCGCCTTCATTAATAGCTTCTTTTAATTCATCAAATGTATCAACCACGGTAGGAATTACAACGCCATCTACCCAAGGATGGTTGGTAGTGGTGATATCGCCGAATGCGGCATCAAGTGCAGTCTGTGCATTTTCAAAGCCCTGTGCCTGAACAGCCTGGGAAACAACAAGGATATCGAGAGTGCCGTTGTCGTTGCCGTCGAGTTTTTCGCAGTCTTCGTTGGTTGCTGCGGATTTAAGATATACCTGGCAAAGGTTGGGGTAGGTTGTTTCGCCTGCGGGGAGAACACCGTCTTTATGAATATCAACATCATTAGCTCCACGGTATACATACTCGAGCAAATAATAAGTATTTTCAGCCACCGTAATTTCACCGATATTGTTAGAAACCCAAGGAGCGACGCTTGTTTCCGGAGTTTTAGTAGCACGGGCTAAAATACCAATCAGGTTCGCATCACCGTCGCCGCACTCGATTGCAACGAGGGTACGAACGTAAGCATCGGTTTTACCGGTGTTTTCAACGGTAACGAATTTATCCTGTGCGTTGGGGTTTACAAACACCTGCGCACCACCATAGGAATTTACCTGAGACATTCTGACAGTAATGTCATCAAAGTTACCGGCACCGTGGTTTGTGGGATCGGTAGCAGGAAGCAATGCTTTGCCCTGAGTGAAATCCTGAAGAAGATAGCTGGTTTTGCCGTCGATTGTTTCGGTAGGAAGGGTGCCATCTTCATTTACAACACGCTCATATTCGTGCTGTGCAATCTTAACGTTGCCCAGGGTCATAACGTTGACGTCGCTGTCATCGCTTGTAAGATAAGCGACGGTTCCGCTTATGGCAACGCCGGCGGTGATAACCGCCACAAGAACAAGAGAAAGCACTTTTTTAAGTATAGACATATTCTTTCCCTCCTTTTAATATTTTGTAATCATTGTTTTTTAATTCTGATTATTCGTTAAATGTTACTTCTTTTTTCACCGTCCTCACTCCCTTCGGGGAGTGAGGACGGAATGTTAATTAACCATTAGTGCGGTTATCAGTGATAGTTCCGCCCCAAATGAAGAAGTTGTTATTCTGGAATGTACCGCCGTCGATAGTAACGGTAGAAGTTCCAGCAGCTGCAAGATTATATGCGGTGCCGGACCAGGTGAAGTTACCGCTGTTGATTACAACATTGGAGCTGCCCGCAGCATACAGAACAGAACCATCAGCGCCGCCGCCTTTGTGGTTGACTGTAACGTTATCCAAGGTCAGTTTGCTATTACCGGACGTATAGATGGCATGGCTGGAGCTTGCAGGATAACCGTCGGAAATAAGGGTAGCATTTTCAACAAAGCAAACAGCATCACCGTAGCAACCAAGTGCGCCGAATGCGCCTTCAACAGTACCGTTGGTTATGGTAAGATTACCTTCGTTTCTGATGCCGTAGCTCTTGGATTCAGAAGTGATGGTGTGACCGTTAAGATTCAAAGTTGCGGTAGAGCCTACGGGCACGTTAATCTGCTCACCTTCGGGGATAGCAATGTCAGCGGTAAGGTTGACTTCGCCGCCTTCTGCCAATGCAGCCTCTAAATCAGTCATAGTTGAAACATAAGTAGGAATTACAGGAGCCTTTCCTTCGCCTACCCAAGGATGATTTTCTTTGGTGATATCGCCGAATGCGGCATTAAGTGCGGTTTCTGCATCATCAAAGCCCTCTGCCTGAACAGCCTGGGAAACAACAAGGATATCGAGAGTGCCGTTGTCGTTGCCGTCGAGAGCTTCGCAGTCCTCGTTGGTTGCTTTGGAATGCAGGTAAACCTGAGAAAGGTTGGGATAAGAGGTATCGCCTGCGGGAAGAACGCCGTTTTCATGTCTGACGCCTTCTGCGCCATTATACACATACTCGGTCATATAATATTTATTGCCGTCAACTTCGATGATACCAATTTGGTTGTTAGTCCAAGTAAGGTGGAAAGAAGAACCGACCAAGTTTGCATCACCTTCGCCGCATTCAATAGCAACGATGGTACGAATGTAAGCATCGGTTTTACCGGTGTTTTCAACGGTAACAAATTTATCCTGTGCATTGGAAGCGGCATAGAAAACCTGCATACCGCCGTAAGAATCTACCTGTGTCATGCGAACAGTGGTAGAATCATAGTCCCAACCTTCCCATGTAGTGGTGTTGATTGCAGAAGGAACAAGGGGTTTTGCCTGAGTGAAATCCTGAAGAAGATAGCTGGTTTTGCCGTCGATTGTTTCGGTAGGAAGGGTGCCATCTTCATTTACAACACGCTCATATTCGTGCTGCTCAATCTTAACGTTGCCAATGGTCATAACGTTGACATCGCTGTCTTGGTCCTGAAGATAAGCAACGGTTCCGCTTATGGCGACGCCTGCGGTGAGCACCATAGTAAGAAGAATTGCAAGAAACTTTTTCATCTTTCTTTTTCCTTTCTAAAATTGCATTTTGGGTTTAAGCCCTGTTAAAAGAAAATCGGATTCGCCTTTAGTTTGCAGAAGCAAGTGCGGTTTTCCATGCTTCAAGTGCGGCAGTTTCTTCGGTTTCGCCCTCTGCGGGTTCAAATCCGGAATACTGCACTGCATAAGCCTGGAAGGTAAGGGTCGGGTTTCCGTCAAGGATCTCGATCTGTTCTTTGGTAAGGTCTTCGCTTACAGAAACTTTTTTATCCTTAAGAACGTTAAAGATCTGATCGTTTTCGGCGTCATATTCAACGACCGTGTAATATACCTGGGTTCCGTTCTCTTTGGGTGTGAGCGCTTTCCAAACTTCGGTATCCACCGCATAAGTGAGATAGGTTTCGAAGCTGCCTTCTACTGCGCCTTCAACAAAAGCGATATTTTCGGTAACGGTTACGAACAGCCAGCATTTTTCGCTTTCTGCTTCGACGGTTACGGTCGGGTCTTTAAGATATTCGACGCCGGGGATGAGTTTATACTCGTTCTGGTCATCAGCGCCGGTTATCTTATCGGGGTCGGTATCCTCATCATCGCCGTCAACCGGATTACCGTCGATATCAACTTTTGTTTCTTCAAGTTCGATGCTGATATCACCAAAGGTGAAGGTGTTTACGACGGGGTTTGTTTCTGCGATAAGCCAAGCAACGGTTCCGCCGATAACGCCTCCGACAACGAGAATCATGGTCATGAACACGGCAAGCAGTTTTACGCTTACAGTTTTTTGCATAGGTTTATCCTCCTTTCTTTTATTTTTTTGAGCCTGTTTTCAACAGACAGAGGAAACTGATTTAGCAACAGAATCTGTTGAAGGCTCGTTATCCTTTATCTGCGAAAGGTAAATTTATTGCAAGCCGGCTTTTGCCGGCGGGCAAACTTTTTGTTCAGCCCGAAATCTGGATATCAAAAGATTCCCAGGCTTCATCTTCATTTTCAAATCCCGCGGCCTGGATTCCGTTGCCCGCAACGGAAATATTGATATTTTCCGCAAGGATTTTTACGTCTTCGGTGGTTATATCTTTCGGAACAACAAAAGTTGTGAAAAGCGGTTCGAGCTTAAAATCCGTTTCGGAACCTTCCACCGTTTTATAGTATCTGAATTCGTATGTAACGGTATTGTTTTCGGCGTTTTCTTCCGTTCCGTAATAAATCCAGATATCTTTTTCCCATCCTTCGATAAATTTTTCGGGGTCAAAAGAATCGCCGAAAACCTCTTTTATCTGTTTCAGGCCTTTAACGGTAACGACCATTCGCACATAGGCTTCGCTTCCGCCGCCTTTGACCGTTACGGTCGGGTCTTTCGTATAGCTTCCGCCGGGAACAAGCTGATAAAGGTTGCTTTCGCTTGTGCGGAGCTGTTCGCCGTTTTCAACAACCGGAACGCCATTCGGGGTGACTTTTGCTTCGTCGAGGGTTATTTCAACATCCCCGAGAACAAAGGTATTTATATCTTCATCTGTATCGGTAAGAAACGCCATGGTGACCGCCGATGCGGAAATTGCCAAAAGCGCCATGCAAACAACAAGCAAAGCGATTTTTCCAAGTGATTTCAATCCGGATTTCACCTTCTTCCCTCTTTTATTGAAAGGCGTGCTGTTTTAATTTTCTGTTTCGCCGCCGTTTTTTTCATCGGCGGATTTTTTCTTTTTGCCCTTGCCTTCGGTCAAAAGGTCGGGAAGGAGCATCAGCAAAAGAAGAAAAGCGCCCAGGGCAAAGGCAAAGTATCTTCCGGCGGGGTTTTGGATATATGCCGCAAGATAACCGAGATACGGAATATCGAAAACCGGGCTTCCTATCACCTGGCTTTTTTCCACAAGGGAACCATCTTCCATATCGTTGTTATCGCCCTTGGTGCGGAATCTTATTATTTCGGGGTTTTGTTCATCCGGAACAAGCTCGATTATCCTGTGGGTGGCAACTGTTCCGCCCGAAATTTCAAATGTGATGATATCGTTCACCGAAAGCTCGTTCGGATCCACCTCTTTGACATATATGACCGAACCGGTCATGAATTCCGGTTCCATCGAACCCGAAAGCACCGTATAAATATCAAACCCGATGAATCTCATTCCTGCCAAAAGAAACGCAAGAACAAGAAGAATTACAAGAAGCACCGAAGATATCGTTTTCAGCACAGAAACAAAAATCTTTTTCATTATCCTGAATATCGCTTTCTGAAAGTCTTTGAATTTTTCAACAACATAATTTGCATTATGTGGTAACCGAAAAATGCAAAAAAACGAAAAATCACCTTCCTTGTCTTTTTACGGTTGAAAAACGGGCGCAAAAAATAATGCTCCCGTTTTTTAGCAAAAAAAGAGATATCGGGGGTGATTTTGTGCTGTAAAAATATAAACTTTGCCTTAATATATGTAAAAATTTTTTGCTTTCTTTGTAAAAAGGGGTTGAAATGGTATGTGATAACCTGTATAATGTTGATATCCTCAATAGTTTAAAATTTTCCACAACCACATAATGCAAATTATGTGGTTGAACTTTTCTTTTACTACATAATGCAAATTATGTGGTATTTTTTTATCTATATCACAAGCCCAAGGCGTTCCATCTTTTTGCGGTGCTCGGTTCCCGTTGTCATAATATAAATTCGTGTTGTTTCGATGCTTCCGTGGCCGAGGATATCCGCAAGCTTCGCTATATCTTTTTCAATGCTGTAAAAGGTTCTTGCAAAAAGCTTGCGAAGATTGTGCGGAAAAACTTTTGAAGGGTTGACCCCCGCCGCGCCGCAAAGTTTTTTCATTTCTGCCCAGATATTGCTGCGGTCGAGGGGTTTTCCGCCGGAGGTAACAAAAACGGCTCCGGAGGTTATTCCCTTTTTGCGGGCGTAATCAAGCAAAATTTTTTTAAGCTTCCCCGGAACGAGGATGGTTCTTATCTTGTTTTTGCACCGAACGGAAACTTCGCCGCTTTTAACCGCTTCAACGGTAAAATATTTCAGTTCCGAAACGCGGATCCCCGTTCCGCAGATCGTTTGCAGCACAAGGTTAAGCCTTATCCGCTTTTTTGATGCTTCGAGAAGACGAAGATATTCCGCCTTTGTAAGTTCCTTGCTTTCTTTGCAATAGGTTCTTCGCTGGCAGCGAAGATTTCTTAATTTGCAGTCGCTAAGGCCCATAAAGCTTAAAAAGCTGTTAAGGCTTGCAATCATGGAATTTATGGAGCGGACGGCATAATTTCGTTCCTCGAGGTGTTTTTTGAATGCCAGCGTCAGATCCTTTGAAATTTCTCTTCCCTTTGCGAATACGGCAAACGCGGATGCGTCCCGCAGGTATTTTTCAATGGTCACCGGGCTTTTTTCCTCATACAAAAGCTGCATACGGTATTTTTCAAGGTCGCTTTGCGATATGGTTTTTTTCATGGCTATTCCTCCTGTAAACTAAATTTCAGCAACATTATAAGATATTTTACCCCAATTTCCCGAACTGTTTCGTATTAAAACAAAAAAGGCGGGCCATGCCCGCCGCGATATCCGCAAACAAAAAATCCCGCCTTGGGCGGGATTTTTGTTTTTTTATTTGCAGAATTTGTCAACGTAGTTGTCGATGCAGTATTCGATGATGCGTTTTGCTTCTTCAACGTCGCAAACCTCATCAACCACTGTCTGTTTGTTTTCAAGAGCTTTATATACCTCAAAGAAATGCATCATTTCGCTGTAAATATGTGCAGGAATTTCAGAAATATTGCTGTATCCGTTATAAGTCGGGTCATCCATGGGAACAGCAATGATTTTTTCATCCGCAGCGCCGTTATCGGTCATTTTGATAACGCCGATGGGTTTGCAGCGAACAAGAGTCATAGGATAAATCTCTTCGGAACAAAGAACAAGAACGTCAAGAGGGTCGTTGTCATCCGCATAGGTTCTTGGGATAAATCCATAGCTTGCGGGGTAATGGGTGGAGGTATAAAGAACTCGGTCAAGCTTTAAAAAACCGGTTTCTTTATCAAGCTCATATTTGTTTTTACTGCCTTTCGGGATTTCGATAAGAGCAACAAAATCATCAGGTCTTACTCTTTTTGGTGAAAGATCATGCCAGATATTCATTTATACATTCTCCTTTTCGGATAATAATTTACTGTCTGTTTCTTTAAGTATTTTAAGCTGGATCGGTATTGCGCAAAGAAGGGTTCCGATATCGGAAATAGGCTGTGCAAGCTGGATCCCGAGAACGCCTATAAGCTGCGAAAGTATAAGCACCGCCGGAATAAAGAAAAGCCCCTGCCTTGCGGAAGCAAGAAAAGTTG
>JAFUJP010000072.1 GCA_017473745.1 Oscillospiraceae bacterium | reverse complement strand
CTATCAGGGGAGGTGTCACCGCAGGTGACGGAAGGATGGAATGATACTTACCCCATTTCTTTGCTCGTGAAAAATCCCTCCTCCACCGTCTTCGACGGTCCCCCTCCTCCTCCGAGGAGGTTTTTACCGTCGCCGTTCGGGGCCGGCAACGGTTTTCAATATATCGCGGCGGCTCGGCTATAGTGGTTCGTCAAATCAAATGTAGGGAACGTCGTCCTCGACGTTCCGCGAACAAGAACGCGAAGCGCATATCAAAATTTGACGGGGTTTACGGCGGGAGCGAGCTCCCGCCCTACACTGAAAATGCAATAATCTGCAAATCGTAGGGAACGGTATTTATCTGACACCGCCGCCCTAAATTGAAAAGACAATAATTTGCAAATGACAGAGAACGGGTAAAGCCGTTCTTTTTATATACATATTATTATATATAGAGCTGGCGCAATTCTTCAAAAAAAGCAGGGGATTGAGGAGGTTTTTTCGGCAGGGAAGGAAGAAAAATAAACGCCAACGCGGTCGGGTGTTTCAAAGACAAATAAGATCTTTTTTTCAGGTATTGCGGCGGAAGCAGGCGGTCTGAACAGGAAGTACGAAGCAATCATTTTGTGGATCGACGCCTTTCGGCAGATTTAAAGGAAACAGCCGGCGGGGTGGACTTATTAAAATAATCGGCAAATGGGAGAATTTAGGCTTGCATTTTTGTTTAAAATGCTGTAAAATATGTATGAAACACCCGGATTGGTGGTCGAAATAAAAAATCGTGATTTTTTACGAAAAAATTTGAAAAAAATCTTAAAAAATCACGAAAAAAGGCTTGACAATGCGGGTTCTATATTATATAATACTACTTGCGTGACTGCAACAAGGCGGATGCTATGCAAGCATATCACTTGTGAGGCGTCCGCACGATATGCGATGAAGCGGGAGGTTGCTGTCTGTGTGACAGGTAATTTCCGCAGAGTATGTCCGATTTTAAACCGGGCGACAAGAAATACTGCACACCCATGTGTGTCGGCGTATGTGATGAGCTGCGCTTGACGGGTCTTGTTATTATGCGTACCATTGCGCTTAAAAGCTATAGGTGCGTGCGTCCGGAGATACTTGCGTCTATTATCTATAATATATAATAGAGGCGGGGATTTCCGTTTTTTAATGATAAGACGTGAAACACACGGGAGCGTGGAATGTGTTTCACAAGGTCGCACCCCATGCAGTGTCATTGGGAATCAATTAAGGAGGCGATTTTAGTGGCAGTCAAAGAAAAAATCAGAATCAGACTGAAAAGCTATGATCATCAGCTTATCGATCAGGCAGCAGAAAAGATCGTCGAAACCGCAAAGCGCACCGGCGCTCGCGTTTCCGGCCCCATTCCGCTCCCTACCGAGAAAGAGATCGTAACCATTCTCCGCGCTGTTCATAAATACAAAGACAGCCGTGAGCAGTTTGAGCTTCGTACCCACAAAAGACTCATCGACATTCTGAGACCTTCCAACAAAACTGTTGAAGCTCTCACCGGTCTTGAGCTCCCTGCCGGTGTCGAAATCGAAATCAAGTTCTGATCAACCTGAAATCGAAAACGACCTAATGCAGGTCATGTCGATCCGCAAAACAGATTGCGGAACCGACCAATAACCATAGGAGGCAGAAAAATGAAAAAAGCAATCATTGGCAAAAAAGTTGGTATGACCCAGCTTTTTGACGCAGCAGGAAAAGTAATTCCTGTAACTGTTGTTGAAGCCGGTCCTTGCGTTGTTACTCAGAAGAAAACTCTTGAGAACGACGGTTACGAATCCGTACAGATCGGCTACGGCGAGATTACTGAAAAACATCTCACCAAACCCCTTAAAGGACATTTTGCTAAAGCAGATGTTGCAGCGAAGAAATATCTCCGCGAATTCAGACTTGACGACTGCTCCGCAGTAAACGTCGGCGACATCATCAAAGCAGACGCTTTTGTTGTTGGCGAAAAAGTTGACGTTACCGCAAAGAGCAAAGGCCACGGCTATGCAGGTACCACCAAACGTTATGGTTTCAAAGGTATGCGCGCAACCCACGGTGTTGGCCCTATCCACCGTCACATCGGTTCCATCGGTAACTGCTCCGACCCCGGCCGCGTAGTTAAAGGAACCAAGCTCCCCGGACACTTCGGCGTAGAGCGCACCACTGTTCAGAATCTTGAAGTTGTTAAAATTGATGCTGAGAACAATCTCATCGCAATCAAAGGTGCAATCCCCGGTCCTAAAGGCGCAATCGTAAGCGTTATGGCTGCTGTTAAGAAACAGAAAGTCAAGAACACTTCCGTATCCATCAGTAAGAACCCGCAGAAAGCATCTGCACGTAAATGATAAAGGAGGAAAAGACACATGTTAGACGTTAAAGTTTTGAACATGAACGGCGAAGAAGTCGGTACTCTTTCCCTCTCTGAAGCCGTTTTCGGTATTGAACCGAATACTGTTGCAATGCACGCAGCGGTTGTTAATTATCTTGCCAACCGTCGTCAGGGCACTCAGTCCACCAAGACCAGAACCGAAGTTCGCGGCGGCGGCCGTAAACCCTGGAGACAGAAAGGCACCGGCCATGCTCGTCAGGGTTCCACCAGAGCTCCTCAGTGGACTCACGGCGGCGTTGCTCTTGGCCCGAAGCCCAGAAAATACCGCTTCACTCTTAACAAGAAAGTTCGCAGACTTGCAATGCTTTCCGCACTCAGCTGCAAAGTTGCTGCAAGCGAGATGATCGTTCTTGAAAACCTTGAGCTTAACGAAATCAAAACCAAAGCAATGGTTAAAACCCTTGCAAACGTTGGTGCAAACGGCAAAACCCTTATCGTTATGCCTTCTGTTAACGAAAACGTTATCAAATCTGCACACAACATTCCCGGCGTAAGAACTGCTCTTACCAACACCATTAACGTATATGACATCCTCAACCATGATAATCTTCTTATCACCAAAGAGGCTGTTGCAAAACTTGAGGAGGTGTATTCCAAATGATGAAGACCGCACAGGATATCGTAATCGCTCCGGTCATCACCGAAGCTTCCATGGCTGCAATCGGCCAGAAGAAATACACTTTCCGTGTAATGAAAAACGTAAACAAACAGGAAATTGCCAAAGCTGTTGAAGAACTTTTCGGCGTTAAAGTTGCAAAAGTTAACACCATCAACATGAGAGGCCGCAACAAAAGAGTTGGCCTTCACTATGGCAAAACCGCTGACTGGAAGAAAGCGATCGTAACCCTTAAGGCAGACTCCAAGGGCATCGAGTTCTTCGAGAGTATGCTGTAAGGAGGACGGACTGAATGGCTATTAAGTTCTATAACCCCACTACTCCCGGTCGTCGCGATATGTCCACTATCGATTACTCTGGACTTTCCAAGGTAGCTCCGGAACGCAGCCTTCTCGAACCGATGAAGAAGCATTCCGGTCGTAACTCCTACGGCCGCATCACCGTTCGTCATCGTGGCGGCGGCAACAGAACCAAATATCGTGTTATCGATTTCAAACGTAACAAAACCGGAATGAGCGCAGACGTTCTCACTCTTGAGTACGACCCCAACCGTTCCGCTCACATCGCTCTTGTTCAGTATGAAGACGGCGAAAAGAGATACATCGTTGCTCCTCACGGAATGAAACCCGGCGATAAAGTTGTTTCCGGTCCGGAAGCAGACATCATCCCCGGCAACGCACTTCCGCTTGTCAACATCCCCGTCGGTACTTTCATTCACAACGTAGAGCTTTATCCCGGAAAAGGCGCACAGCTTGTTCGTTCCGCAGGCACCATGGCACAGCTCATGGCTAAAGAAGGCAAGTATGCTCTTATCCGTCTTCCCAG
Source organism: Oscillospiraceae bacterium (assembly GCA_017473745.1). Taxonomy (GTDB): domain Bacteria; phylum Bacillota; class Clostridia; order Oscillospirales; family Ruminococcaceae; genus UMGS1668. The sequence continues at coordinate 17,554 of JAFUJP010000072.1, read as the reverse complement.
TGGCGAGCTTCGCAACGTTCCCAACGGCTGCTACGCAACCATCGGCCAGGTTTCCAACGTTGAACATTCCAACGTTTCTTATGGTAAAGCAGGCCGTATGCGTCACATGGGCTGGAGACCTACCGTTCGCGGTTCCGTAATGAACCCCTGTGACCATCCTCACGGCGGTGGTGAAGGTAAATCTCCTATCGGCCGTCCGGGCCCTGTAACTCCTTGGGGCAAACCTGCTCTTGGTTACAAGACCAGACAGAAACACAAGGCATCCGATAAATTTATCGTGAAACGCCGCAACGCGAAATAATCGAGAAGGAGGATAAACGAAATGAGCAGAAGCGTTAAAAAAGGACCGTTTGTACAGCCTGTTCTTCTTGCAAGAGTTCGTGAAATGAACAAAGCAGGCGAGAAAAGAGTTCTTAAAACCTGGAGCCGTTCGTCCACGATCTTCCCGGATTTCGTAGGACACACCTTTGCGGTTCATGATGGACGTAAACATGTTCCGGTATATGTAACTGAAGATATGGTTGGTCACAAACTCGGTGAGTTTGCTCCCACCAGAACCTTCAGAGGTCACGCCGGTTCCAAAAAAACTAACAACGGTAAATAAGGCCGAGAGGAGGATTTCAAATGGAAGCAAGGGCTATATTGAGATATGCCCGCATCTCGCCCCGTAAAGTCCAGATTGTTCTTGATCTTATCAGAAACAAACCTGTTGACTATGCGATGGCAGTGCTTAAACACACCCCCAAGGCGGCCTGTGAGCCGCTCGAGAAGCTCCTGAAATCGGCTATCGCCAACGGAGAGAACAACCACGGCATGAGCAAAGACAATATGTATGTTGCAGAATGCTTCGTAACTCCCGGCCCGACGATGAAACGAATTCAGCCTAAAGACCACGGTAAAGCATTCCGTATTCTTAAGAGATCTTCTCATATCACCCTGGTTCTCAGAGAGAAAGACTAAGTAGGAGGTAAACAAATGGGACAGAAAGTTAATCCCCACGGTTTTCGTGTTGGTGTAATCAAAAATTGGGATTCCCGCTGGTTTGCCAAGGACGCAGTCTTCGGCGACACTCTTGTAGAGGATTACAACCTTCGTAAATTCCTCAAAAAGAAACTTTACGGCGCAGGCGTTCCGAAAGTAGAAATCGAACGCACCGGCGACAACAAAGTGAGAATCCACATTCATTGTGCAAAACCCGGCATGGTCATCGGCCGTCAGGGTTCTGAAATTGAAAAACTTCGCCTTGAATGCGAGCAGATGCTCAACAAAGGCAAAGAAGAAAAAGTTCAGGTTTTCCTCAACATTGTTGAAGTTAAACAGCCTGACAAAGACGCACAGCTTGTTGCAGAAAACATTGCTGCACAGCTCGAACGCAGAATTTCCTTCCGTCGTGCAATGAAACAGTCCATCGGACGTTCCATGAAACTCGGCGTAAAAGGTATCAAAGTACAGTGCTCCGGCCGTCTTGGCGGTAGAGAGATTGCCGGCAGCGAAAGCTATCATGAGGGCACCATTCCGCTTCAGACCATCCGTGCTGATATCGACTATGGTTTTGCAGAAGCTGCAACCACCTATGGCCGCATCGGTGTTAAAGTTTGGATCTACAACGGCGACGTTCTTAACGACGTAAAAAAACAGCCCTCTCGCAAAGAAGGAGGTCGTAAATAATGCTTCTTCCGAAGAGAGTTAAATACCGTCGTGTTCAGAGAGGCCGCATGAAAGGTGCTGCACACAGAGGTAATTTCGTTTCCAACGGCGAATACGGCCTTATGGCTCTTGAGCCCTGCTGGCTTAAAGCAAACCAGATCGAGGCAGCTCGTATCGCTATGACCCGTTACATCAAACGTGGCGGTCAGGTTTGGATCAAAGTATTCCCGGATAAACCCATCACTGCAAAACCTGCAGAAACCCGTATGGGTTCCGGTAAAGGTGCTCCTGAATATTGGGCAGCCGTTGTTAAACCCGGCCGCGTAATGTTCGAAATCGGCGGAGTATCCGAAGAGCTTGCAAGAGAAGCAATGAGACTTGCTTCCCACAAGCTTCCTATCAAATGCAAATTCGTAAAAAGGGAAGAAAAGGGGGTTGACGAGCAATGAAAGCAGCACAGGTTCGTGTAATGTCTAAAGCAGACCTTGAAAGAAACTTTCTGAGCTCAAAGCCGAGCTTTTCAACCTGAGATTCCAGCACGCCATTAACCAGCTTGAAAATCCGATGCGTCTTGTTGAAGTCAGAAAAGACATCGCAAGAGTTAAAACCGCTCTTCGTGAACTCGAGCTTAAGGCAGAGCAGTAATTGAAGGGAGGATAAAGCATGAACGAAGAAAGAAATCTTAGAAAAACCAGAGTCGGTATCGTAGTTAGCGACAAAATGGACAAAACCGTTGTTGTTAAAGTCGAAGACCGTGTTCAGCACCCCCTTTATAAAAAGATTATTAAGAGAACCGTAAGATTCAAAGCGCATGACGAAAACAACGAATGCGGAATCGGCGACCGTGTAGAGATCATGGAAACCAGACCTTTGTCCAAAGACAAACGTTGGAGAGTTTCTGAGATCATCGAAAAGGCCAAATAATTAGAGTCGGACGGAAAGGAGGAAATATCTGTGATACAGATGCAATCTCATCTGAAGGTAGCTGACAACACCGGTGCAAAGGAACTCCAGTGCATCCGCGTTCTCGGCGGTACCAGAAGAAAATATGCTAACATCGGCGACGTTATCGTAGCCAGTGTTAAAAAAGCAGCTCCGGGCGGCATGGTTAAAAAAGGCGATGTTGTCAAAGCTGTTATCGTCCGCTCGGCCAAAGGTCTCCGTCGTGATGACGGCAGCTACATTCGTTTCGACGAAAACGCAGCAGTTATCATCAAGGAAGACAAAAACCCGCGTGGAACCCGTATCTTTGGACCGGTAGCCCGTGAGCTCCGCGAAAAAGATTACCTTAAAATCCTGAGCCTTGCGCCCGAAGTTCTCTAAGAAGGAGGAAATTGACGATGAATAAAGTACACGTAAAAACCGGCGACAAAGTCATCATCATCTCCGGAAGAGATAAAGGCAAAGAAGGCAAGGTACTTGAAGTAAGCCCTTCCGAAGGCAAAGTTATTGTCGAAGGATGCAACATTGCAACCAAACATGCAAAACCCAGAAGAATGGGTGAGCAGGGTGGACTTCTTCAGGTTGAAACCGCCATCTACGCCTCTAAAGTGATGCTTGTCTGCCCCAAATGCGGCAAACCCACCAGACTTGGCCACAAAGTTCTTGCAGACGGAACCAAAAAACGCGTTTGCAAAAACGAAGGCTGCGGCGAAACATTTTGAGTAAGGAGGAAAACACATGACTAGACTTAGTGAGTACTACAAAAGCGATGTAGCACCTGCTCTTATGAAGAAGTTTGAATACAAAAGCGTCATGCAGATCCCGAAACTCGATAAGATCGTCGTGAACGTTGGCGCTGGCGATTGCAAAGATAACTCCAAAGCAATGGATGCTATCATCAAAGACCTTGGTGCTATCACCGGTCAGAAAGCAATCACCTGCAAAGCTAAAAAATCCGTAGCAAACTTCAAACTCCGTGAAGGAATGGTTATCGGTGCAAAAGTAACCCTTCGTGGTGACAAAATGTACGAATTCATGGACAGACTCTTCAACATCGCTCTTCCGCGAGTAAGAGACTTCCGTGGTATCAATCCTAACGCTTTCGACGGACGCGGCAACTACAGCCTTGGTCTGAAAGAACAGCTGATCTTCCCGGAGATCGACTATGATAAAATCGAAAAGCTTCGTGGTATGAACATCTGCTTCATCACCACCGCACAGACCGATGAAGAAGCCCGCGAGCTGCTCACTCTTATGGGCGCTCCGTTTGAAAAGTAAGATAGGAGGATATAAATCATGGCAAAAACGTCAATGAAGGTCAAACAGAAAGCACAGCCTAAGTTCTCCACCAGAGCTTACACTCGCTGCAAAATCTGTGGAAGACCCCACGCCTATCTTCGCAAATTCGGTATTTGCCGTATCTGCTTCAGAGAACTTGCTTACAAAGGTGAGATCCCTGGCGTGAAGAAGGCAAGCTGGTAACTTATAGAGAACAAAGGAGGTTTGAGGAATGCATATCACCGATACTGTCGCTGACTTGCTGACCCGCATCAGAAACGCGAATTCCGCAAAGCATGATACCGTCGATGTTCCCGCTTCTAACATGAAAAAAGCAATTACCCAGATCCTTCTCGATGAAGGTTACATCAAAGGTTACCAGGTAATTGAAGATGGAAAACAGGGAATCATCCACATCACGCTTAAATACGGCGCAAATAAAACCCCGGTAATCACAGGCCTTCGCAGGGTTTCCAAACCCGGCCTGCGCATTTACACTAACGTTGAGGAAATGCCCAAAGTTCTTAAAGGCCTTGGTATTGCCATTCTTTCCACTAATAAAGGAATTATGACTGACAAACAGGCACGCAAAGAGAATGTCGGCGGCGAAGTCCTTGCGTTCATTTGGTAAGAAGGAGGGAAACTGAATGTCTCGTATCGGTAAAAAACCGATTGCTATACCGGCAGGCGTTGAAGTCGTTATCGACGGCAACGTTGTAGAGGTAAAGGGTAAAAACGGTACCCTTAAACAGAGCTTTCGACCTGAGATAAACATCGCAGTCGAAAACGGCGAGATCATCGTGTCCCGCCCTGATGATACTAAGGAAATGAAGAGCCTTCACGGCCTTACCAGAACCCTTGTATCCAACATGGTAACCGGCGTATCCACCGGCTTCACCAAAGAGCTTGAAATCAACGGTGTTGGTTATAAAGCAGTTAAAGAGGGAACCAACCTTGTTATGAACCTTGGTTATTCCCATCAGGTAATCGTTCCTGAAAGAGACGGCGTTACTTTCGATGTTCCTTCTCTTAACAAAGTTATTGTTAAAGGCGCTGACAAACAGGTTGTTGGTCAGATTGCAGCAGAGATCAGAGAAAAACGTCCGCCCGAGCCTTATAAAGGCAAAGGTATCAAATATGTCGGCGAAACCATCATCCGCAAGGAAGGTAAAGCCGGTAAAGGTAAAAAATAAGAAGGAGTGAAAAAACATGGTATCTAAAGCTGATAAAAACGCAGCACGTGTTAAAAGACACTACCGCGTAAGAAACAAAATCAGCGGAACCGCTGAAAGACCGCGTCTTAATGTTTTCCGCTCCGCTAAACACATCTACGCTCAGATTATTGATGACGTAAACGGAGTTACCCTCGCAGCAGCTTCCACCACCGAAAAATCTTTCGAGAACTACGGCGGCAACAAAGAAGCAGCTAAAGAGATCGGCAAACTCGTAGCTCAGAGAGCTATCGAAAAAGGTGTTACCGCTGTTGTATTCGACAGAAGCGGTTACCTTTATCACGGACGTGTTAAAGAACTTGCAGAAGGTGCCCGCGAGGGTGGACTTCAATTCTAAGAAGGAGGATACAGATGGCTTTAATCGATGCTTCTAAACTCGATCTTGTTGAAAAGGTCGTAGCAATAAACCGCGTATCCAAAACCGTCAAAGGCGGACGTGTTATGAAGTTCAGCGCTCTCGTAGTAGTTGGCGACCAGAACGGAACCATTGGTTTCGGCATGGGCAAATCTAACGAAGTTCCGGACGCAATCCGCAAAGGTATTGAAGACGCAAAGAAAAATCTTAAACACATTACCCTCAAAGGAACCACCATTCCTCACGAGGTTATCGGTAAATTCGGCGCAGGCGAAGTTCTTATGAAACCCGCACCCAAAGGTACCGGTGTTATCGCAGGCGGCGCAGTTCGTGCCGTTATGGAAGCAGCAGGCATCAAGGACGTTCGTACCAAATGCCTTCGTTCCAACAATCCTACCAACGTAGTTTCTGCCACTATGCAGGGCCTCTGCTCTCTCCGTGATGCGGAGCAGGTTGCAGCAGTCCGCGGCAAAACCGTTGAAGAAATCTACGGTTAAGGAGGAAAACAGTTAAAATGCTTAAAATCAAACTTGTTAAAGGTTTCATTCACAAGAAAGATTATCAGATCGCAACTGCAATCTCCCTTGGCCTCCGCAAAATTGGTGCGGAAACTCTTCAGCCCGACAATGCAGCAACCCGCGGCAAAATCGCTAAGATTGCTCACATGGTCGAGGTCACCGAAGTAGAAGAATAAGGAGGTGCACCGATATGAAACTTCATGAACTTGCACCGGCACCCGGCGCAAACAGCGAAAGCTACCGTAAAGGTAGAGGCCACGGTTCCGGCAACGGCAAAACCGCTGGTAAAGGTCATAAAGGTCAGAAAGCCCGTTCCGGCGGTTCCATCCGTCCCGGATTCGAAGGCGGCCAGATGCCTCTCCAGAGACAGATCCCGAAACGCGGATTCAAAAACATTTTTGCAACCCAGTATGCAATCGTCAACGTTGGCGATCTTGAAATTTTCGAGAACGGCACTGTTGTTAACGAACAGACCCTCGTAGAGGCAGGTCTTCTTAAAAAGACTCTCGACGGAGTCAAAGTTCTCGGCAAAGGCGAGCTTACCAAACAGCTCACCGTAGAAGTAGCTGCTTTCTCCGAGTCTGCTAAGCAGAAAATCGAGGAGGTTGGCGGAAAGGCCGAGGTGAAATAAAGATGTTTGATGTTTTCAAGAATGCTTGGAAAGTAGAGGACATTCGCGAGAAACTTCTTTATACTCTCCTCATCATTGTCATCTTCCGTCTCGGCGCTGCAATTCCGGTTCCTTTCCTTGATACAAGCGCGCTTTCTTCCATGTTCGGAGCCAACTCGGGCAACCTTCTTGGCTACCTCAACATGCTTACCGGCGGCGCACTTTCTATGGCAACCGTTTTTGCACTTTCCATTTCTCCCTACATCACTTCCTCTATCGTAATCCAGCTTCTCACTGTTGCAATTCCCGCACTTGAGAAAATGGCAAAAGAGGGTCCTGAAGGAAGAAAGAAAATCAACAAGATCACCCGTTTCACCACTGTTGCTCTTGCTTTGATTCAGTCTTATGCATACTACGTAACCCTTAACGGTTATAACGCAGTTGCAACCTTCGACAATACTTGGGAAAATGTTCTCGTAACTGTAACTATTCTTTTCGTTTTCACCGCAGGTTCCATGATCGTCATGTGGCTCGGTGAAAGAATTGATGAAAAAGGTATCGGAAATGGTATTTCCATGATCCTCTTTGCAGGTATCGTTTCCGGTGGCCCCTCTTTGGTTTCTACCCTTTGGAGCTACCTTACCAGCGGCGAAGTAAAATATTACTTCTTCGTTCCGGCACTTGTCATCATCTTTGTTTTGCTTATCGCTTTTATCGTTCTTATGAACCAGGCTGAGCGCCGTATCCCCGTTCAGTACGCAAAACGCGTAGTCGGACGCAAACAGTATGGCGGCCAGTCCAGCCACATTCCGGTAAAAGTAACCATGGCAGGCGTACTTCCGATAATCTTCGCAGGTGCACTTCTTGCCATTCCTTCCACCATTGAGGCATTTGTAAACGTTGAAGCAGGTTCCTTCTGGGCAGGCTTCTTCGATCTGTTCGATCAGACCCATTGGCTCTATTCCGTTCTTTACTTTGTTCTCATCGTGGCATTCAGCTATTTCTATATAGCAATTCAGTATAATCCTGTTGAGATGGCTAATAACCTTCAGAAGAACAACGGTGCAATCCCCGGAATTCGTCCCGGTAAACCTACCAGCGACTTTATTTCCAGAATCATCGGCAAAATCACCTTCATCGGTGCAATGTTCCTCGGCGTTATCGCTCTTCTCCCCACCATCATCGGTGCTGTTTCCGGCATCAGCAACGTAACCATCGGCGGTACCACTGTTATCATCGTTGTTTCTGTTGCACTTGAGACTGCAAGAAACCTTGAATCTCAGATGATGATGAGACACTACAAAGGATTTCTTGAATAATTAATAGGAGGTATATCCATGAACCTTATTCTTCTTGGAGCTCCTGGTGCAGGAAAAGGAACTCAGGCCGAAATTCTTAAAGAGAAACTCGGAATTCCGACTATTAGCACAGGTAATATCCTGCGTGAGGCAGTTAAAAACGAAACTCCGCTTGGACTTGAAGCAAAAGGATACATGGACGCCGGAAAACTTGTTCCGGATGCTCTTGTTATCTCCATCATCGAGGAGCGCCTTGCCAAGGATGACTGCAAAAACGGTTTTATCCTTGACGGTTTCCCCCGCACCATTCCTCAGGCAGAAGCCCTTGAGGAAGGCGGTGTCAGAATTGACAAAGCGCTTGAGATCGCCGTTTCTGACGATGTCATCGTTTCCCGTCTTTCCGGCCGCAGAGTGTGCCACGGATGCGGTGCTCCCTATCATATGATTTCATGTCCTCCTCCTGCTGATAACGTCTGCCCGAAATGCGGCGGAGAGATTATCACCAGAAAGGACGATCTCCCCGAAACCATTAAGCACAGACTTGAAGTTTATCATGAACAGACCGAGCCGCTTAAAGGTTTCTATGGTGAGAAAGGCAAGCTTGCAGTTGTAAACGGCGAAAACGGAATCGAAGAGACCACTCGCCTTTCGCTGGAAGCTTTGGGGGTCTAAATCATGGTGATTCTGAAAACCGCAAGTGCGATCAAAAAGATGCGTGAAGCCGGAAGACTTTCGGCTCTCGCTCTTCAGGTCGGCGGTGAGGCTGTTGTTCCCGGTATTACCACCGCGGAAATTGACAGAATAATTCATGATTTCATCGTGAAGCAAGGGGCAACCCCCTCGTTCCTGAATTTATACGGTTTTCCCGCCAGCGCATGCATCTCGGTTAATGATGAGCTTATCCACGGTATCCCCGGAAACAGGGTTATAAAGGAAGGCGACATCGTTTCCATCGACGTTGGTGCATGCCTGGATGGTTACCACGGCGACAACGCTGCAACTTTTGTAGCGGGAGAAACCTCGGAAGAAGCTATGAAGCTTCTCGACGTTACCAAACAAAGCCTTTATAAAGGAATTGAGATGGCAACGGTCGGCCACAGGGTCGGGGATATCTCGAACGCCGTTCAGACTTACTGTGAAGACCGCGGTTATTCCGTTGTTCGCGAATTTGTCGGGCACGGAGTCGGCCGCAGTGTCCACGAAGATCCGGAGGTGCCGAATTTCGGCGCGGCTGGTCATGGGCCGAGGCTTGTGAACGGAATGGTCATAGCCATCGAACCCATGATAAATGCCGGAACAAGGTTTGTTTCGACGGATTCAAACGGATGGACAGTAAGAACCAAGGATGGCAAATTATGTGCCCATTTTGAGCATACCATCGCCATCACAGAAGACGGTCCGATTATTTTGACCGACCCGAACTGATGAGGTGAAATATGCTTGGACAGGTAGTTTTGTCAAAAGCGGGTAAAGACCGCGGCAGTTTCTACGCAATAGTGCTTGAGGATGAAGAATTTGCATTTATTGCCGACGGCAGACTCCGCAAAGTCGAAAAACCCAAACGCAAGCGTAAAAAGCATCTTGCTCCGACCAAAACGGTTTTGGAAAAAGATGCGCTCGAAACAAACGGAAAGCTGCGGGAAGCGCTTTCAAAATTCAATGAAATTGACGAGGGAGGGAATTAAGCTTGGCCAAAGAAGACGTTATTGAAATCGAGGGTACTGTTGTGGACTCCCTTCCCAACGCCCAATTCAAGGTCGAGTTGCCCAACGGCCACCAAATTTTAGCCCATATTTCCGGAAAGCTTCGTATGAACTACATCAGAATCCTTCCGGGTGATAAGGTAACAGTCGAAATGTCGCCATACGACCTTACCAAAGGGCGCATTACTTGGCGATCTAAGTGATAAGGAGGTATATCTATGAAAGTCAGACCTTCCGTAAAACCCATCTGCGAAAAATGCAAGATCATCAGACGTAAAGGCCGCCTGATGGTTATCTGCTCCAATCCTAAACACAAACAGCGTCAGGGCTGATTATTAAAAACGGAGGTGCAACAAAGTCTATGGCTCGTATAGCTGGTATTGACCTGCCGAAGAATAAGAGAATTGACATCGCTCTCACTTATATCTACGGTATCGGCCGCACAACCGCTTCCAAGATCATTGCGGATACTGAAATCGATCCTACTATCCGTGTAAAAGATCTTTCTGAAGATGATGCTACTAAATTGCGTGAGTACATCGACAAAAACATCGAGGTAGAAGGCGATCTTCGCCGTGCTACCGCACTTGATATCAAACGTCTTGTTGAAATTGGTTGCTACCGTGGCCTTCGCCACAGAAAAGGTCTTCCTGTTCGCGGACAGAGAACCAAAACCAATGCAAGAACCCGCAAAGGTCCCAAGAAGACCATTGCTAACAAGAAGAAATAAGAGGGAGGATTAAGACATGCCGAAAGCAAATGCTAAAAAAGCAATTACTCGTCGCCGTCGCGAAAAGAAAAATATCGAACGTGGCGCAGCACATATCCAGTCCACCTTCAATAACACTATCGTTACCATCACCGATGTTCGCGGCAACGCTCTTTCCTGGGCTTCCGCAGGCGGACTCGGATTCCGTGGTTCCAGAAAATCCACTCCTTATGCAGCACAGACCGCAGCAGAAACTGCAGCAAAAGCAGCAATGGAGCACGGCCTTAAAACCGTTGAAGTTTTCGTAAAAGGTCCCGGTTCCGGTCGTGAAGCAGCAATCCGTGCTCTTCAGGCAGCAGGACTTGAAGTAACTATGATCAAAGACGTTACTCCTGTTCCGCACAACGGATGCCGTCCGCCCAAACGTCGCCGCGTATAACAGTGGTATTCTGAAATTATTGGAGGTGTAATTAACACATGGCAAGATATACAGGTTCTGTATGCAGACTCTGCCGCCGCGAAGGCAAAAAGCTCTTCCTTAAAGGCGAAAGATGCTATGGTCCTAAATGCGCAATCAGCCGCAGAGCTTATGCACCCGGCCAGCATGGTCAGGGACGTAAAAAGATCTCTGAATACGGTCTTCAGCTTCGCGCAAAACAGCAGGCAAAGAGATACTATGGTGTTCTTGAAAGCCAGTTCGAGCATTATTTCGAACTCGCCAGCAAACAGTCTGGCCAGGCTGGTGAAAACCTTCTCAGAATTCTCGAAAGCCGTCTTGATAACGTTGTCTATCGTGCAGGTCTTGCTTCTTCCAGAAAAGAAGCTCGTCAGCTTGTAAGACACGGTCACTATACCCTTAACGGCCACAAGGCCAACATCCCTTCCATCCTGCTCAAAGCCGGCGACGTTGTTGCTGTAGCCGACAAGAGCCGTCAGAACGAAAAACTCAAAGCAGTTGTTGAAGCAAACTCTGCACATCCCGTTCCTACCTGGATCGCTTTCGATGCAGACAAACTTACTGCTAAGATCAACCAGCTTCCTAACCGTGAAGACATCGACCTTGACGTTGAGGAACACCTGATCGTTGAGTTGTACTCCAAATAATAATTGGTAGAACTGACAGGGGAATGCGAAACAGGGCTTTTATGCCCATTTAGGAGGGATTTAGATGTTAGAAATAGAAAAACCGAGAATCGAGGCTGAAGAAACCCCTAACGATCCCAGCTACGGAAAATTCGTAGTGGAACCGCTCGAGCGCGGATTCGGTACGACTCTTGGTAACAGCCTGAGACGCGTATTGCTCTCCTCGCTTCCCGGCGTTGCTGTAACGTCCGTAAAGATTGACGGAATCCGTCATGAATTTTCCACCATTCCCGGTGTAAAAGAGGACGTCACCGAGATCATCCTCAACATCAAAGGGCTTACCGCAAAACTTCATTGCGACGGCCCCAAGATCGTTGTAATAGATGCATCCGGTGAGTGTGAAGTCACTGCCGGTTCAATCCAGGCCGATTCCGAGGTCGAGATTCTCGACAAGGATATGCATATCGCAACTCTTGACAGCGACGGCCACCTTTTCATGGAAATCACCCTTGATAAAGGTCGCGGCTATATTTCTGCCGAGAGAAACAAACAGGATATGCAGCCCGCAATCGGCGTTATCCCCGTTGATAGTATTTATACTCCCGTGTTGAAGGTGAACTATACCGTTGATAACACCCGTGTTGGCCAGATTACCGACTACGATAAACTGACTCTCGAAGTTTGGACGGACTCCACCATTTCCGCTAAAGAAGCGGTTTCCCTGGGAGCTAAGGTCCTCAATGAACATCTCAACCTGTTCGTGGATCTTTCTGAAGACGCCTTTAAGGGCGAAATCATGGTAGAAAAGGACAACAACAGCAAAGAAAAAGTCCTTGAGATGACCATTGAAGAACTTGACCTGTCCGTAAGAAGCTTTAACTGCCTTAAACGTGCAGGAATCAACACGGTTGAAGACCTTATAGGTAAATCCGAGGACGAAATGATGAAAGTTCGTAACCTTGGTAAGAAGTCCCTTGAAGAAGTTGTTTCCAAGCTCGAATCTCTTGGCTTCAACCTCAGCAAGGAAGAAGATTGAAAAAAGGAGTGAATATCGATGTCCGGAACTAGAAAGCTCGGTCGTGCTACCGACTGCAGAAGAGCTATGCTCCGCGCGATGGTCACCTATCTGCTTGAAAAAGGCAAGATTGAAACCACCGTCACTCGTGCAAAAGAAGTTCGCGCTATGGCTGAGAAGATGATCACTGTTGCAAAAAACAATGACCTTCATTCCAAACGTCAGGTGTTTGCTTTCGTAACCAAAGAAGACGTTGCGAAAAAACTTTTTGACGAGATCGCACCGAAATACGCCGAAAGAAACGGCGGTTACACCAGAATCATCAAGATTGGTCCTCGCCGCGGCGACGCAGCAGAGATGGCAATCATCGAGCTTGTGTAATTTATAGAGCATAATTCTTAAGAAATACCTCCGGAGAAATCCGGAGGTATTTTTTGCAAAAAAAGGCCCCCTTGCCTAAAGGGGGGACCGGCATTTGCGCGAGCAAATGGCCGGGGGATTTTTTATAGTATTCAAAAATTACAGTAGGGCGGGGGGCTTGCTCCCGCCATTTTTTATATTTCTATATCAAAGAATGACGGAACAAGATTATGCGGCTGATATTTATTAATTGTTCTTTCAATATGTTCAGAAAGTTCAGTAAAAGATTTTTCAGATAAATTTTTATCATATATCATTGTTTCTGCCCACATATAATCGGGATTTTGCCGGTCAGTATAGCCGCCGCTTCCCATTGACTCGGGCTGCTTTTCGATGGAAGTATATTCAAACCAGAGAATTTCATTTACTTTACCGCCGATTTCAAAAAGGATTTTCAGGAATTCTTTCCAATCATCGAAAATCAGTTCGGAGCAGAGGGATTTTTCGGAAATATATTTTTCAATTTGAGCATTCATGATATAAACCTCGTCATTTTAAGATAAAAACAGTATAACATAACAAAAAAAGAGATGCAACTTGAAGGGAAGGCTTTAAATTAAAGTAATATATCCCCCAATCCGACAGAAAATTCAGGAGCTTGTCTGTATTATATATGCAGACAGGCTTTTTTTATTTGGTATGGTTCATCGTTTTGCGGCAAATCATACCGGACTTAACCACTAAAAATGATGCTGGAGGTGAAAAAATGCCGGTTGATATAGATATTGAAGAAAGAAGTGTTACGGCATATATTTCCGGAGAAATTGACCACCATAACGCCGGGGAACTGCGGGCAAAAATTGACTCCGCGGTGGAAAACGCGTATCCGGAACTTCTTGTTCTGGATTTCGGTGCGGTGACTTTTATGGATTCTTCCGGAATCGGACTTGTGATGGGAAGATATAAACTGATGCAGAATCTTCGGGGAAGGGTCGCCATAGAAAATGCGCCCAGGGCCATCAAAAAAGTTATGCGCATGGCGGGAATCGAAAAACTGCTTTCGGCAGAGAACAGAAGGGAGGAATCTTTGGTATGAAGCCTATAAATGAGATGAAGCTGAGCTTTGAAAGCCGTTCCTGCAACGAAAGCTTTGCCAGAAGCGCTGTGGCGGCTTTTATTGCGGTGCTCGACCCGAACGTTGAAGAGATATCGGATATAAAAACGGCGGTTTCAGAGGCCGTTACGAACTGCATAGTTCACGGATATCGGGACGGAATAGGCAAGGTTTACATACACGTAAAAATATTCGAGGGCGCTCGGGTGAGCATCAATATAAAGGATAAAGGCTGCGGAATTTCCGACGTAAAAAAAGCCATGGAACCCCTTTATACCACCTGTGAAACAGGCGAAAGGGCAGGGCTTGGGTTTTCCATAATGGATTCGTTTATGGATAAACTGAAAGTTCGCTCCACCCCGGGAAAAGGCACCAGCGTGACCCTTGAAAAATCCATCGTGTCGAAAGGAAACTGATATGTCGGGAGCAAGGCTTGCTGACAACATGGCTGACAGAGAGATATTAATAACAGAAAACCTTGGGCTTGTTCATTCCTGCGCACACCGCTTCACGGGGAGAGGAATAGAATACGAAGATTTATTCCAGGCGGGATGTATGGGGCTTGTGAAGGCTTTTGACGCCTTTGATACGGAACGCGGGGTACGTTTTTCAACCTATGCGGTGCCGGTGATTCTGGGCGAGATGCGGCGGCTTTTTCGGGACGGAGGAACTGTCAAGGTGAGCAGGAGCCTCAAAGAGCTTTCTTTGAAAACCACGAGGGAAAGGGAGATTTTTTCTCTTCGGGAAGGGCGCGAGCCGACTGTTTCGGAGCTTGCGGAGATACTTTCTGTGAGTGAGGAGGACATAACGGAAGCAATTTGTGCCGCCGCACCAGTGATTTCACTGACGGTCAGCGATGATGACGGCGGAGGGCAATCCGATATTCCGGTTGAATCGCCGGAGGAACAGATATCAGAGCGGCTTTCGGTGATAAAGGCGGTTTCGGATCTTGAAGAAAAAGATAGAAAGCTTATTCAGCTTCGGTATTACGAAAACAAGACCCAGACCCAGACCGCAGAGGTGCTTGGTATGACGCAGGTGCAGGTTTCGAGGCGCGAAAAAAAGATTCTTGAAATTTTGCGGCGGGAGCTTACCGGATAAATATATTCTCCATGAGCAAGGCAAATTGATAGAAAAACAAGGAGATAAAATAGGCAAGGGCGGTTTGGCGAATGAAAAGCAGGACCGCTTTTTTTGCGCCGAATTCATGGCCGATGGAGAAAAGACAGGCAAGGCATGGGCTGTATATGAGAAAAAAGAGCAGAAAAGAAACGGCAGAAACAGGAGAAAAAAGTGAGCCGACGTCGCCGCAAAGAGAAACCAGCGCAAAAAGCGCGGATTCTTTTGCAAAAAGACCGCAGAAAAGAGCGACCGCCCCTTCGTAGGGAATGCCAATCGGGGAAAAAAGGGGCGCTATGAAGCTGCCGATGGTATAAAGAGCGCTTTCGCTTTTGAGTTCCACAGATTCCAGAAAAATGCTGAAATTTTCTAGCATCCAAATGAGCACGCTTGTGAGCACCACCATGCCGAAAGCTTTTGTGACAAAAGATTTCAGGCGGCGCAGGGTGGTTTTCAGGATGGATATTACGGAAGGAATCCGAATCGCAGGAAGCTCGAATATAAAAGGGGCGTCTTCTCGGCGGTTTTGGATCAAGGAAAAAACAGCGCCGAGGGAAATTATGATAAAATAGAAAAACAAAACAGCGCTGCCGCCGAATTTTGGGAAAAAAGTTTCACAAATAAGCAGAAAAAGCGGAAGCCTTGCGCTGCACGGAATGAACATAAGCATTGAAAGGGTGCGGTTTCGGGCTGTTTCGGAGTCAGAGCTCTTTGCCGCATAGACAGCGGGCACGGTGCAGCCGAAGCCGAGGAGAAGAGGAATAACGGAGCGGCCCGAAAGGCCGATTTTTTTGAAAAGATAATCCGAAGCGAAGGCAAACCGTGCCATGCAGCCGCTGTCTTCAAGAAATGCGATGGCAAAATACAAAACGGAAAGTTCGGGAATAAAGGAAACAGCGGAGGCTGTTCCGGGGATCAAGGCACCGGATATCAGTGATTTGAGCACGGGCGGAGCATGAAGATAGTTCATAAGCGCAGAGATGAGAGCAGTTGCGTGCTCAAACAAAACAGAGATATTGTTTTTGAGCACGGACTCGAAGAAAACGAAAAAAAGAATAAGTGCCGCAAAGGCAATAACCGCAGGAATAAGCTTGAAAAATTCCGAAACGGGAGATGTTTTTCTTTTCGAAAAATATTTTTCGCTAAGTCGGGTGGCCTTTGCACGGCGTTTTTCGGAAGAGAGTGGCGGACGCTTTTCGGCGAAGGTACTGATATTTTCTCTGGCAGCAGAAATGAGCACGCTTGTGTTTTCATTTTTCTTTGCGCTGATAAGGAAAACGGGAACGCCGAATTCTTCGCAAAGCTTTTCGGTATCGACATGGACGTTTTGAGCACGGAGCTCATCCGCATAATTTATTCCTATTACAGCGGGAATACCGAGGGAAAGAAGTTCGAGGGCGAGATAAAAACCCTGCTCCGGCTTGGTGCCGTCAACGATAATTATAAGGGACAGAACCTCACCGTTTTCAAGAAATTTTATTGTGGAGGCCTCCTCGAGGCTTTTGGCAGATAGGGAATACATTCCGGGAAGATCAATGAGTTCGGTATCCGGAAAAGCTTTCAGCGCAGCAGAAAGCTTCTCGGAGGTGACTCCGGGCCAGTTGCCGGTTTTGCCGCGGCGGCCTGTTGAAAGGTTCCAAAGAGTTGTTTTTCCGCAGTTCGGGGTGCCCGCAAGGGCGATTTTTTGTTTCATATTTTCACCTTTTTCGGGGATAATATATATTGTATCAAGCGCAAAAGTGCTGTAAAATAAAAAGGAAGAAAAAATTGAATTTTTTTGTAAAAAATTCTGAAAAAGGTATTGACAATTCTAATATAATGCGTTATAATAATCAAGCTGTTGAAAATCACATATGAGCCATTAGCTCAGCTGGCAGAGCACTTGACTTTTAATCAAGGTGCCCGGGGTTCGAATCCCCGATGGCTCACCAACGAAAAACCGCTTAACAATGCAAATTGTTGAGCGGATTTTTTTATATCCGCTTTGAGTTTTAAGTGGGTTTTCTAACACTTTTCTAACACCCATTGATTATGTTCCGAAAAGGCTTCCGGAAAGCGCTTCCGACATACTTTTCTTAATACTTACGTCGAGATGCCCGTAAATATTCGCGGTCATTGCGATGGTCGAATGTCCTAAATATTCCTGTACTTCTTTAAGAGATCTGCCGGAATTTAAGAATATGCTCGCACAGCTGTGACGGAGTTCATGGAAACGAATATGAGGAAGATTATTATCTTCCAATATTCTCGAAAAATGTCTTGAAACATAATTTGGAGAATATTTTGTTCCGTTGGGCCATTTGAAAACATAATCGTTTTCGATATAAGCACTTCCAAACAGTCTTCGGTTATCTTCTTCTCTTTCTTTTAATTGTTGGAATATTTCCAATGCATCTTCTGTTAATGGAAAGGAACGGTAACTGGAGGCTGTTTTTGTTTTATCTTTTTCAACAACTCTTACAACGCTTGCAACGGTATGTTTTATGGTGAGGAGCTTATTTACAAAATCAATACTATCCCACTTAATTCCGATAACTTCACTTCTGCGTAAACCATAGAGGGCGGTAATTT
>JAFUJP010000071.1 GCA_017473745.1 Oscillospiraceae bacterium | reverse complement strand
TTGACAATGTAACAATGTTACGCTATAATACAATCGTAACATTGTTACGGAACATTGTTACCGTAAGACAAAAGGAGGTTTTGCAGTGCAGTTTGAAGAGGAAAACCTTATATCAAAAAAAGCTCTTCTTGAAAAATATTCGATTTCATACGGCGCGCTTTACCGTTGGAAGCGAAAGGGCCTTATACCGGAAGAATGGTTCATAAAACGTTCCACCACCACCGGTCAGGAAACGTTCTTCCCCAGAGATCTTATCACCGAAAGGGTCGAACTTATAATCGCAAACAAGGAAGAAGTTCTTCTCGATGATCTTGCCGAAAAGCTTTCCGGCGAGGAACAAAGCCGTGCAAAAATCGTTCTTGATACGGTTTTCGGCGAAAAGGCTTTTTTCGCGAAAGATTTGAAAACCATAAAAATTGCGGACGAAAAAGGCGAAATCCGCGATATCACCGATATTATTAAAAGCTATCTGAAAGGGGAATAATTTATGGATATGAGAATTTCGGGTTCCGGCAGCATCGGTGCCGGCGAATATGATGATGTAAGAATAAGCGGCAGCGGACGCAGCGAAGGTCTTATCAGATGCCAAAGCTTTCATGCTTCCGGCGCATATCACGGCGAAAGCGTTGAATGTATCGAAGAATTCCACGTTTCCGGAAGCGGCAAAAACTCCGGCGACGTTTCTGCCGGAAGCTTCGGCGTTTCGGGCGCGTATAAATGCGAAGGCAGCGTAACTGTAAAAAATGATGCGCATATTTCCGGAAGTTTCGGCTGCGGAAAGAACCTCAAAGCCGGCGAACTCGGAATTTCCGGCGCGGTAAAAGTCGGCGGTGACATTGAAGCGGAACACGCGGTCATCCGCGGCGGACTTGACTGCGGCGGACTTGTAAATGCAGAAGTGCTTGAAATTTATATCGGACAGCACAACGGTTGGCTTAAAGCCGGAAGCATCGGCGGAAGCAAAATCACCGTCGAAAGCACCGGTTCGACCCACCACCCGGGTCTTATCGAAAAGCTTTTCGGCTGGAACAGCGGAAACGTAAAACTCGAGGTGGAAGATTCCATCGAAGGCGATGAAATTCATCTTGAAAAGACCGTTGCAAAATCCGTTATCGGCAGAAACGTCGTTATCGGCGAAGGCTGTAAAATAGATCTTGTTCAATATACTGAAGAAGTTGTCATCTCTCCCGATGCTCAGGTTGGTTCCTGCGAAAAAGTCTGAGCATCCTCAATTCAAAAATGAGCACGGCGTTATAAAACGCCGTGCTCATTTTGTTTCCGGTATCCGCCGCCTTAAAAGCGGCGGTTTTATTTTATTATATCCGCTTGGCCGTATCGCCCGGCGAAGCCCATCTTTTGAAGAAAAAACCGATTTTTCGGAACGCCGCAAAATATAAATCTGCGTTATTTATCTTTTTTATCATTCCGACGAAAAATCGAAGCGAAAACAAGCCCAAAAGCAGTCCCTAAACAAATACCGACGCCGATCCCGGCCATGCTACCGAGCGCGTTCACAAATACCACGCTCCAAACTATCGCCATTGCAATACCGATAATTAGGCTTAATATTCCTTTTTTCATTCTGTTAAACCTCCCAAACTGCCTTTTCCCGAAGATCGTTGTTTAAAACCGGGTGTTTTCTTCGCTGTTCCGGCAAAGCGTTATTTGTTTTTATCCGCGCCGGCCTTGCCGAAATACATAAGTTCCCAAACGGCGGAGGGTTCTTCGACTTTCTCGACCACTTTTCCGTTTTCGATTTTTTCAACGCTCGCGATACCTTCAAAACGAAGGTAGGAAGAAGAAAAACCAATAAGCTTTGCGCCGAATTTCGTTATGCCCGAAAGGGTATCGACAAAATTCTGTCTTGCGATATCGCCTTTTCTTTCGTATGTAATGCGGTATTCCTCGCCCTCTTCGGTGGTATATTCATAGATGACTTTTCCATATACGGGCTTTCCCGTATAGTCATCCGTATATTCATCGGTCGGAACGAATTTAAGAGTGTGGTTACGGTTGTCGCCAAGAACCTTATCCCCTTTTGCAAGAAGAAATACGTCAAAATCCTTGTATCCGTATTTCTTTTCGGCGGTTATCCATGACGAGATCACTTTATAATCACCGATTTTTGCCCTTCCCCAATACCAATGGTGCATAAGCTTAAGCATGATCGCGTT
Source organism: Oscillospiraceae bacterium (assembly GCA_017473745.1). GTDB lineage: Bacteria > Bacillota > Clostridia > Oscillospirales > Ruminococcaceae > UMGS1668. The sequence continues at coordinate 8,683 of JAFUJP010000071.1, read as the reverse complement.
GCCCCAGTTGTGGTCGTGATAGCCGCTTCCCTCGAGATGGAGATCCTTGCCCTCGATATTTACGTCGGCAACAACCTTCCCTTCGGGAACGGCCGGAAGCCACGCGAAATAATATTCCTCGTTATCGCCGAAAAAGATGCTTCCTGTTTGGGAACGCCAGGCGGCAAGGGTGGAATCCAGCGAAACCTTTGCTTTTATTTTTTTGCCTTCATATACTATATCATAATGTTTAAGATCGCCGGAAAAGCTGCTTTCGCCGATTTTTACGTCACATTTATCCTTTGAATAAAAGCTTTCTTTGATATCGGCGGTAACAATGTCGGAATATTTTGTTCCGTCCGGAAGGGTTATCTCGATGGTGGCCTGCGGCTTTATGGGGCCGTTGACCTCGATGGGCGATTTTGAATAGAAAATAATTACCATAACGGTTCCATCGGGAAAATGGGAATCGTAATACCACCATTCATAGGTTCCGCGGCTTCCGTCGGTTCTCATACCGTCTTCCCAAAGTTCTATCTTATCGCGTGTAAGCCCCATTTTTTCATAATGAAAATCATCATCCGGATGACAGGAATTCAAAATTTTTCCCATAAAAACGCCTCCTTTAAACTATGATTTTATATTACGCTTTGAAAAAATAAATGTCAATAAAAGATGCGGCAGTTCACAGATTATTGAAAATCCGCCCGTAATTACAATTTTACCGCAGGTAGCGTTCCGTTTAGCGACACACTTTAAAGCCCTCCCCTCGGGGAAGTTAGCTGAAACGTCGTAGGGGCGAACCTGTGTGTTCGCCCGTAATTTAAGGACGCGGAGCGTTCGCCTCCCCTATCAGGGGAGGTGTCACCGCAGGTGACGGAAGGGTGGAAACCCTGTCAAGTTTGCGAATATCGGCAAATGTTATACTTACCCCATTTCTTTGCTCGTATAAAATCCCTCCTCCACCGTCTTCGACGGTCCCCCTCCTCCTCCGAGGAGGTTTGTACCGTCGCCGTTCGGGGCCGGCAACGGTTTTCATTTTACCGCGACAGCTCGGCTGTGGCGATTCACTAATTCACTATAGGGAACGTCGTCCTCAGCGTTCCGTTTCGCGGGGCGCTTTAAAGCCTTCCCAGAGGGGAAGGTGGCATCGCGAAGCGATGACGGATGAGGGATAACCAAAAACGCGGAGCGCTTGCCTCCCCCTACCAAAACTCTGCTGTTGGGGAACCCGCACTAACAAGGGCTTTGTTAAAATATAAAAAAACAGTTTATCACCCGAAATATTTTTTTATCCGCTTTTTTGTGGAATCCGCAAAATAAAGAAGCCCCGTGTTCGGGTCTTTTTCGGTATCGTTTGTTATATGGCCCGAAAGACTTTCGCCGGAACCGCAAAGCACCTCCATAAGCTTTGCATAGCGTTCTTTATCAAAGGCGGAAACATCCGTTTCGGCATAGTTGAAAAGTGTTGAATAGACGTTGCTTTCGGGCAGAAAGCGCCGAAGCCTTCTGTTTAAAAAAGCGGCCGTCATTCGGGAAAGGGTATCGCATCTTTCCCCTTCGGAAAAATCCGGATAGGTCACTATATCACAGATTTTCTTTCCCGTCATATTCTGTACCCCCGAAGCAAGGTTCACATAGCTTGCGCCGCTTGAATAATACAAATCTTTCGGCAGAACATAATCAAAAGTGCCCGCTTTGGCAACTATTTTTTCGGCCGCTTCGCGGTTCCATATAAAATATCCCGAAAGTTCAATGCCGAGGTTCGTTTCAAGCGTTCCGGCAAAAATTTCGGGTGAAACCGAAGAAAAAAGTGCCCCGGCAGAAACCGCAACCCCGCCGTAATCCAGCGCGGCTTTTTCCGAAAAAGAGAAAACCGGTATTCTTCCGGCGGCGGCATCAAAATTTATCAGGGTGAAAGGGCCGAATTTCCCTTCATTTTCAAAAACAAGAAGAAAAACCGCCGAATCCTCTTCGAGGAAAATAACGTTTTCCACAGTTTCTTCCTCCGGTTCGGGGCCGCGGTTCCCCGAAAAGCGATAGACAAAAAAAGCCGCAAAAGAAAAACAAAAAATAAACCCCACCGAAAAGGCGAGGGCAAAAACCCGAAGTTTCATAACAAAAAACGCCTCCGGGGTTTATTTTGCCCCGAAAGCGTTTATTATATCCCGTCAAGGATTTTTATCCCTTTTGCCGCAAGAAGAAGTTCCGCATCGCCGGGTTTTTCGACCACAAAAGCCTGGAAGAATTTCAGCGGATTATAGGGGTTAAAAAGATTTGCGAAAAGCCCCATAACCGAAATAAGTGTTATCCCCATAAACCACAAAAAACCGATTTTCGGGATAAACGCAAATGAAATCCCGATTATTGCCGCGAGAACGATCACAGAAGCGGCATAAACCGTTCCGCATTCCCCGTGATAAAACGACGTTTTGCGAATATCATCAAGCTCCCATGTGGGATTCTTTTTTGATGAATAAGCGATTACCGTGTGTTCGGCTCCATGAAATCGCCGGAACCGGTGAAACGCTTCATCATCCGGATAAAGGCGGTTTGCGGAAAAAGCCAGGATAAGAACCGGAAAAAATGAGGCTGCTGCAAAAAGAATCATCCCGAAAACAGCAAAAAATCCGCCGAAAACAAGCCAAACCGCACCGATAAGCCCCAAAAAGGCAAGAAAGGTTATAAGAAGTATCCTGTCTTCGGATTTTTTGGCATCCTTTTTAAAAATTTTATCGGCGGTCTTCATTTCTTCGAGGAGTTCTTTTCTGTTCCCTGTTTTTACGGTGGGTTTCCCCTCCTCAAAAAAGCAGAAAACAGCGTTGCTGCCTTCTTTTTCGGTGTCATACAAAACAATTCCCGCCGCGGTGGAAATTCCGCCCTTCATAAAAAATCCCCCCTCGCTTTGATGCAGTCATTATAGCATAAAGCGAAGGGGTTTTTCCATATTTACCGCAGCTTTGCGTATTTTTCTTTCGTTGCTTTTCCTCCGCGGATATGGCGTTCCTGCTTGTTCTTTTCCAGAACGGCCTTGACCTCGCGGTAAAGGTTCGGATTTATCCGCATCAGTCTATCCGAAACGTCCTTGTGCACGGTGCTTTTGCTGACCCCGAATTCTTTTGCCGCGGCACGGACCGTTGCCCCGTTTTTGATTATGTATTCCCCCGCGAGAACTGCTCGCTCTTCGGGCATACCCTTCATAACATATCCCTCCTAAAAAACAGTGAGTATAAATACTATTCTTCGGGGAATAAATTTATGCGAAAAGAATAAAAACGGGGTGAAAACAATGTGCACTGCCATTTCTTTCAAAACCAAAGGCGCCTTTTTCGGGCGCAACCTTGATCTTGAATACCGATACAACGAAACCGTTACCGTAACGCCGCGGAACTTCCCTTTGCATTTTCGGGAACTTCCTGAAATGCAAAGCCACCACGCCATAATCGGCATGGCGTTCGTGGCGGAAGGATATCCCCTTTATTATGATGCCATGAACGAACACGGGCTTTTTGCCGCGGGGCTGAACTTCCCCGAAAACGCGGTATATATGCCGAAAAACGCCACCTTTGAAAATATCGCGCCCTTTGAACTTGTCCCCCGGGTGCTTGGGCAGTGTTCGAGCGCGAAAGAAGCAAAAAAGCTCCTTGCCCGGGTGAATATTTTGAACACCGACTTCAGCAAAGAACTTCCCAACACTCCCCTGCATTGGTTCTTTGCCGATAAGGAAGGCTCTTTCGCGGCTGAACCGCTGGCAAACGGGCTTCGCATATATGACGATCCTTTGGGTGTTCTTACAAACAACCCGCCCTTTGAATTCCAGATGCAGAATCTGCAAAACTATCCCGGCCTTTCGCCATACGAGCCTGAACTTATTTTCGGCTCCGGCGCGGGGCTTAAACCATACAGCCGGGGTTTGGGAGCTGTCGGCCTTCCGGGGGATCTATCTTCGGCTTCGCGGTTTGTTCGGGCAGCTTTTGCAAAGCTGAATTCACTCTGCGGGGATTCGGAAGAAGAAAGCGTTACGCAGTTTTTCCATATCCTCGGGGCAGTTGAACAGCAAAGGGGCTGCGTTCGGCTTGCCGAAGGCAAGCTCGAAAAAACGGTCTATTCTTCCTGCGCAAGCGCCGAAAGCGGGATCTATTATTACAAAACCTATGAAAACAGCCGTATCTGCGGCGTTGATATGTACCGGGAAAATCTTGACGGCGAAAAGCTTGTTTCATATTCTCTCGCGGCGGAACAGGATGTTTTTATTCAAAACTGAGCGGTTTTGCTTTTCGCCGAGGGTCCGGCGCATACGCAGTTATTTAAAACTCCCGAGCGGAAAATATCCGGATAAAACAAGCGGCAGCAGTTCTTAAAAACTCTGCCGCCTCTTTTTAAACACAATAACATAAAAATGTGCGCGGTATAAAAACAATTTTTTCGCAAATTTAATAAAAAAACATTGAAAAATGCTTAAAATGATACAATTTTAACATTTTGGTTATTGACCTTTGGGTATTTTTGCATATATAATAGGGATATATATTCGAGCGGCGTTCCCGCCAAGGAGGAAAAACATGGGAAATAAAGCTCTTAACAAAAAGGCACTTTCCGACGCCCTTGCAAGGCGTCTTCCGGCTTATTACCGCCATGTCTGCATCATGCTTGCAGAGGGAAAACAAACCGTAACTTCCGGTGAGCTTGCAAAAAGGGTCGGCAACACCAGCGCACAGGTTCGCCAGGATTTCTTTACCTGCGGCGGAGTTGAAAATTATCACCCCGATACCCTTAAAAACTGGCTTTCGGACCTTCTCGGGATCAAGGAAGAGCACCACATGGTTGTTGTCGGCGCGGGCAACCTTGGCCGGGCGATAATCAGCTTTAAAGATTTCAACAACGACGGCTTTTTTATTGACGCGGTTTTTGACAACAACCTTATGCTTGACGGAATGCAGGTCTGCGGAATCCCGGTTCTCAACGTTGCGACCCTTGATGAATATCTTGCGGCAAACAGAACCGACATAGTAGTTATCGCAACCCCCGCAAACGTTGCCGAAGATATTCTTGATAAAGCCATCAGGGGCGGCGTTAAAGGCGTTTGGAACTTTGCTCCGGTCGATCTTCGCTCCAACGAGGCCATCGAGGTTCAGAACGTTCACCTCAGCGACAGCCTTCTTACCCTTTCCTTCCGCATCAACGAGAAAGAACATTGGAAAAGCGAAAACTGATTCTGAAAAAAACTACATAAAATACGTTTCGTAAAAGGGGCACTTCCTTAGGAAGTGCCCCTTTTTTTTCGTCCGCAGGTTCTGCGGGTATTTTTTAATGCAGCCCTTTGCGGCCGCCCGTTTTAAAGCTTTCATTTTTGGGGAGCGGAAAAAATTTTCTCTCACATCAATTCATTGATTTGCGATTCGCCGAAAACCTCGATTCCGTTTTCAACAAGAAGGGCGGCGGTTTTTCCGTATCCATCGGTAAGGGTGCCGTCGAATTTTCCGTTATAGATCCTTCCTCTTCCGCATGAGGGACTTTTTTCTTTAAGAAGAGCTTTTTTGCATCCGAAAAGCTTCGCAAGGCGAAGAACCTCGCCTGCGCCCCGAAGATATTCCGCGGTAACGTCCCTTCCTTCCCTTGTTATGACTTTCTCCCCGACAATTTCTGCCGGCACGCGCGGGGTCGGCAAACCGCCCATGATTTCGGCACATACGGGGATCAGTTCGTATTTTTCCATAAGCTTTTCAGCTTCGGGAACCGGCTTGCTTTTGCCGTCATAACGGCATGAAACACCGAGAAGGCAGGCACTTATAAGAAGTTTTTCCATAAAATTTATCCTTTCACCCGGGCATTATATATGAATAATAATATAATAAATTCCTTTTTTCGTCAATCGTAGGTGAATTCCCGTTTTATTGCTTTCAGCCGGAACAGACCGCGCTTATAAATAACTGTTCCCCGTTCTATTTATGATGCTTCGTGCATAGGATTTATAAAAAACGGTGCGGGGAAGGATTTTATGGACAAGAAAAACCAAACTGTGATTTCGGTAAAAAAGCTCAAAAAGAAAATAAGCGAAGCCCTTTTGTTTTTCGGAAGAACTATTTTCGGCGTTTTTTGCTGTTTTGCGGGGATGTATTCAGTAATAAAGCTTGCAGAAAACGGTTCGGATGTTTTTTATTACGCCATGGCTTTTGCTTCCCCGGGAACAGCCATCGAAATTTTAAGCCAGCCGCCCCGGGAAGAACAAATTTCGAGCACCGTGCCTTCCCCGGAAGTATCCGGTGATGCTCAAACAGAACCCGAAAACGAACCCGAGCCGGAGCCTTCCCCCGACGACGAACCGAAAAACATCCCGGAAGTTCCCGAAAGCCGCCGGGGAACCGTTACCGAAACGCAGTATTCCGCAAGCGAGGGCGGGCTTTACGTTGCCTTTGGCAACGCCATAATCAAGAACTGCACCCATCATTCCGCCGAAAAAATCAAATCAATGCTCAAAACAGAGCACAATCTTTCTTTGAGCACCGAACTTGGCGATACTCCGCAGGTTCTTGTTTATCACACCCACGCAACCGAGGGTTACGAACCGGCCGACAGAGGATATTTTGACCTTGAAGGCACCTGGCGAAGCACCGAAGCGAGCGAAAACATGGTCGCCGTCGGCGATTCGCTGACTTCCGTGCTCACCGAAAACGGTATAGGCGTCGTTCACGACGGCACCATGCACGATGACCCGAGCTATAACGGTTCTTACCAGCGAAGCGCCGTCACCATAAGCGGATATCTTGAAAAACATCCCGAAATAAGCGTTTGTCTTGACATTCACCGGGATGCCATCGAACCTTCCGAAACCGAGATCATGAAGCCCACCGCGGTTATAAACGGCAAAAAGGCCGCCCAGATAATGATAATTGCCGGCTGTGACGACGGAACCATGAATATGCCCGATTATTGGGAAAATCTTCGGTTTGCGGCAGCCCTTGCGGATAAGCTTGAAGAGCTTTATCCCGGAATCTGCCGCCCCATTCTTTTTGATTACCGCAAATACAATATGGATCTTTCGCCCGGGCTTTTGCTCATCGAAATCGGCGCCACCGGCAACACTCTCGAAGAGGCGCAGTATTCCGCAGAGCTTCTCGGCAATGCCCTTGCGGAGCTTTTAATTGAATAAAAAAACGAAAAAAGGCCCATCCTTAATTCAAAAAGGAGGGCTTTTTTATGACTCATTTCGGAAGGGCGCTTTTCGTCACTCTCGCGGCGATAATTCTCGTGCTCACGGCGGTGCTCGCTTTTGAACTTATCAACGAAAGCATCTCGAAAAGCGGTTTTTCCTCCGGCGAGGTGCTTGTTTTTCAATATGAAGAGGGCGTTTTTTCCGGCGAAATAATGGGGCGGGAATTTTCTGCGGATATCTCTCCCTTGCTCGGGGCTTTGCCGGTGCTCGAAAATTTCGCTCTTTTGCTTTCGCCGTGCTCACAGCTTTTGCTGCGTTTTCTGATACTGATGTTCTAAAATATGCTTTTTTGCTGAAAAGCCGCCCGCAGCAAAGCGTTCTCCCCTCCGGCAAAGGCAGCGAAAGGGTGACGGCAGAAGGATTCATTACAAAATTATCGCTGATGCGCAAACGGCAATTTATCTTTGATTTATTAAAAACCATATTTTTCATTTTTCATTCGGAATAAAAATTTTTACCGCGGCAAAAATATGACCAAAAGGATTTTTTGAAAAAGGTGGTCATATCGAATGAAAAACAATAAAAACAGCGGCATCGGCGGCTTTTTCGCCGGCAAAGGATTTTATGCCGCCCTTGCGGTCTGCCTTCTTGGTGCTGTTGCGGCGGCCTGGGTCACCGTTGACCGCACCATAAGCTCCATCAACGAACAGGATAACGTTCCCCAGGTTGAAAACCGCGTTATTTCAGATGAAAATTATGATGCAAAGGATTCCGTTTTTGCTTCAGAGGACGTGGGAAAACCCAAAGAGGACGTTAAAATTGAAGATGAACCTGAAGCTTCCGTTCCGGAAGAAAGCACTTTTAATTTCGTAACCAAAACCGCAAAATTCACCATGCCCCTTGAGGGTGAAACCATCGGCAGCCACAGCGCCGGAGAGCTTGTGAAATACGAAGCCCTTGGTGAATGGCGCACCCACGACGGCATTGATATTGCCGGAGATATCGGTGCGGAGATCAAAGCTGTTTCTGACGGCAAGGTCACCGCTGTTACAAACGATCCTCTTTGGGGAACCGTTGTCGAAATCACCCATGACGGCAACATCATCAGCATTTACAGCGGCCTTGCGCCGGAAGTTTCCGTCGCGGCCGGCGATGAAGTCAAGGGCGGCGACGTCATCGGAACCCTTGGCGAAACCAATCTTGCGGAAGTGGACAAGGCTTCCCACCTTCATTTTGCCATGAAGGAAAACGGCAAATTCATCGACCCGAAAACAAAAATCAAATAATATAAATTATTGTTTGCGCACCACGGTGAAGAACGCGGTTGTAGGGGCGCACCTGCGTGTGCGCCCGTAACCAAAGAACGCGGAGCGCTTTAAAGCCTTCCCCCCGGGGGAAGGTGGCACGGCGCAGCCGTGACGGATGAGGGCAAACCCTGTTCAGTTTGCTGTTATCGTTTAATCAAATGTAGGGAACGCGGAGCGCTTGCCTCCCCTAACAGGGGAGGTGGCAAAACCGAAGGTTTTGACGGAGGGGTTTACCGTAGGGAAC
>JAFUJP010000070.1 GCA_017473745.1 Oscillospiraceae bacterium | reverse complement strand
TCCGCCGATGTTGAAAATGGATTCGCCCATGCTCGCGGGATAGGCATAAAAGAAATAAAGCCCGTCGCCGCCTGTTGCGGAAACTGTAAGGTTCTTTCCGCCCGAAAGCTTCTTTGCAAGCGAAAGAATAAATTCGCTGTCGACCGCGTCCGGCTTCGCCGCGCATCCGTAATAGATGCCGTCATAAAAGTAAAGCCTTACGCTCACTGCAACCGTCGCGCCGCGCTCGTCCTCTGCAATAATCGGGAAGGGAAGAAATCCGCCCGCCGAAAATTCCCCTTCGATAAGGTAAGAACCCTTCTGCGAAGGCTCAACCTCAACAATTCCGAACGGGTCGCTTTCCCTTCCTATGGTGATGCTCACGGGCACCTTGTTGAACTCCCAAGAAAACGTAACCGCCGTAACAACGTCGCCGTTTTCCGCAACGCTCGGCGAAACCGAAAGCCCGACCGCCTCAAGAGCAACGTATTTAAGGTCGGCAATGTCGCTTTCGATTTTTTCAAATCTTTCATCAGAAAGAGCCAGGTCCTCATAAAATTCTTCTTCCGTTCCGGTGTAACCGCCCTCAACGGCATATTCGTAAGCGGTCTTTCCCGGCTCACCCTGCGCCCCGGTTTTTACGAGTTTAACCGCTTCCTCAACTATTTCCGCTTTATCCTCTTCCGTCCAGTAATCAGTTCCCCGAATCGGGTCAAAAACTCCTTTATCCGCATCCGCTCTCACCGAATTGGCAACGTCAAGCGCTTCCTGCGCCTTTGCGTCTATCTGCTCCGCCGCAGAAAGCGGAACCTCCGGAAGCGGCGCCCCTTCTTCAAGACTTCCGTAGCTTTCTACCACAACGTGCGCCCTGTCGGTGGTTATCCTCATGGTGCCCTCCGGGTCGTTGCCGTGAAGCTTCACTTCCCATGTGCCCGCCCCAAGGTTAAGATGCATATCCTTCGTGATTTTGTCGTCAACAAGGTTTATGTCATAAACTTCCTCACCCTTGCAAAAGTGCGCCCATTTTGAAAGCCCGCTCCAGTCGCTCGTGCGAAAATCAAAATACGCCTCAACATAATCTATGCTGTCCGAAACAAGCTTGTTTCGCCCGCCCGAAAGCCGCTGATTGCAAACCGTAAATCGAAGAAGCTCCATTTTTATTCACTCCTTTTCCGAATGATAAGACAGCCGTACGAAAGGTCGAATTCCCATCTGCTGCCGCTTTCCGCCGATGCAATATCGTCCATGTCGTCGATAAAATCGAATCCGTTAAGGCTGATTGTTCCCGGAACTCCGAAAACCACCCAGCCGTGACAGGAAGCCGCCTTGTCTGCATCACAGTTGAAAACAAAATCGCTGATTCCCTCGCCGAAATAAATCTTGTTGTCCTCGGCGGTGAATTCCCCCGAAATCTCCTTTCTCTCCGGCGGAAGAACAAACCCGCAGTTTGCCTTTTCCTTCGCTTCGATGGCTCCACCCAGGCCGGTCATAAGCACCATTCCGTTGGCGTCCCCGATTTTGCCTTCGTTGGTTATGTTTCCGTGTTTGTGAACTCTGTCCGCCGCACTGATATTCACCGGGTCAATGGGGTCGCTTCCGTCCCATGCGTGTTCTCTCGCGTGGGTCTTTGCCGCGGCGCCCACCATTTCCGGGGTGTAATCGCCTTTCCTTGCCCTGACGTTTCCCGCTCTGCCGAATACAGATGTAACCGCCCCGGCTTCGATAAGAAGCTTTTCAAGGTCCTCTTTCGATGCGGCCTGCTCGATTATTTCGTTTATTTTCGGAATAACGACCTCGCGGGTTATCTGCTCGATGGCCGCCTGCATCTCCAATGCCGTAAGCCCCGGAACTTCCGGCTGCCCCATAACTCCCTTCCCCAAAAGGTCATTTTCCGTTATCTTTTCAAGTGCCATATAATTCTCCTTCCCTTAATCGCTCTCTGCCTGAAAAAAGCCCGCGGCCTAAAACAGCCTTGTTTTTTCACCTTTTGAACCTTCCTCCCTCGGTGTATTCAAGCGCAAATCCGCAAAGGCCGAAAGCTTTATCCTTTTCATCACAAACTATGCGAAAACCCGCCCTGTCGAATTTCTTTATTTTCGTTTTAAGGGTCAGCGTCCTCGGGCCGGAATTTCCGCTCCATGTAAAATCCTTCCAGCTAAATGCATTCCACGCAAAAAACGAAAGCCTGTCCGTCCATTCTTTAAGAACTTTCCATATTCCCCCGGTTCGGAGTTCAAGCCTGAGCTTGTTAAGCGGATATGCCGCCGCCTGAATCGCAACGGTTCGTATGGTCTTGTTTCGCCAAAAATCCTCCCCCGCAAAATCCGGAAAAGTCCAGTAAGCCTCTATCGCTTTCCCGTCGTCCGAATAGCTGTTCTCACTGAAGCGGCAAACCCGGCCTTCCCCGTCGCCGAAGAAAAGAACCCCTTCCTCTTCCCAAAGGATCCTTGCATCAAAACCCTTCCAAAGATAACATTCGTATTGTGCCGCGCTCAAAGGCTCGCCTCTTTCATAGCTTTTCTGGCTTGTATCCAGAAGATAAAGCTTCCCGCCGACAGAAATGAGATAAAACTGCTTCCATTTTGCGCAAAAAGCATCTTTAAGATTTTCCTTGCAAAGTTCCTTGTTGATATAAAAGCTTCTGTTCTGGGTGTATTTTTCGCCCGAAACGTCCTGTGCCGTAACGGCATAAACGCCCCTTCCGGTGAGAAAAAGCGGTTCTTTTTCCATGTAAATAAATGAATTCGCCGAAACCGCCTCTTCCCCCTGAAGATACTTCACCACCGGAAAGCTCGCGTTGCCGTTTTCGTCTGTTTCCGCCTTGCGAAGAACAATGCTTCGCCCGTCAAAAGCCGGCGAAATATGCGAAGCAAGATATCCGTCAACGATCGAATATCCGATTATCGAAACCTCGCTGCTCCCAAGTTCGGAATAATATGTATCCGGCCAATAGGTCGGGTCGCCTGGCATGCACCAATAATCCCTGTTCGGCTCGCTTTTGTTCCCGCAAACAAAAATCCTCGCGGCCGTTCCGCCGGAATCAAAGGCAATGCTTTTTCGACAGCCGTTGATGCGTTCCGCGCATCCGTCAAAAAACTTTTCCGCTTCGATAACAAGATTATCCTCGCCGGTAACCGGCGTTTTCGGAACGGCTTCATTGAAAACGATTTTTCCGTTTTCCCTGTCCGCGGTGAAATCGACATTCTCGGTTTTTTCCTGCCATTCGCCGTTTTCGTCCATAACAAAGGCCCGAACCGGCGCACCGCAAAGCCCTTTTTTTGAAAGGGTAAAGCTCTTTTCCGTTCCCGTTGAACAAAGAAAGCTCTCCTTCCATCGCGGGGATATAAGGTTGAATTCTTCTTTTGCGCTGCCGCCGGGTTCCATTGCGTATTTCGCCTTTATAATAATCTTTGCATCCTCTGCCGGTGCTTCGCCAAACTTTATTTTTCCGTCTTCGTATGCGTATTCGGTGCTCAGGCCCTCCGCAGTTACCGAAATTATCTCATCTGCCGTCTCTTCAAGAGCAAACTCCGTGCTCAGCCCGTCCCCTTCGAGCACCGTTTCTTTTTCCGCGCTGTCCGCGTTCTTTGAAATGAGCACCGTCGGGATATAAGCCGTATCCCGAAGCGGAACAACCTCGTTCCCGTCAAAGCAAAGCGCTTCAAACCCGTCAAAAATATAAAGCTTGTCGCCGATAACCTGTCCGGAAGAAATATCGTCCACCATTGTGCTCCAATATTCCTTTCCGTCAACAAAAAGGCTTCTTCCCGCATGAATGATCCTCTGTCCGCCAAGGGAAAAACTTCCGTTTATTCTTGCCCCGTAATTTTCAAGAACCGAAAAACCCGTTCGCTTTATGGGGTTCCCAAGGCTGTCCGGCATCATATTCGGCGCATCCGGGCTCCTTTTTCTGCTTACGTCCGTCGGCGCGGAAGAAAGGTCTATCCCCGCAAAGGAAGTCACCTCAAGCACCTTCCCCGCCGGAACAGAAACCCTCCCGAAATTCAAAACCTCCGGCATTTCAAATCACCTTCCTTTAAAGCCTTCCCCTCGAGGGGAAGGTGGCATTTCCGAAGGAAATGACGGATGATGTGTAGCCGCTCTGCGGCGTCTTTCATCCTGTCCGTCCTCTCATCCCTGCTTTTTCGCATATTCATATTCCTTCTTCGCAAGCGAAAGCAAATATTCAAGCCATTTTTCATTGTATCCCTGCTCTGCTTCCGCCTGTTTTTCGCTGTGCTCCCCGTTAAGCTCTCCAAGTTCTTTTATATATTCATTTCTTATGTCGTTTCTTCCGCCCTGATACTGCGCATTGATATTCGCAAGGCTTGTTTCCGCGGCGCCGCCGTTTATTCCGGCCGCCGCCATCTGCTCCGGAAGCGCCGCCCGGGCCTGCTGCTGCAAGATCCAGTTCTCTCTGAGGGCCTCGTCCCTTTCACTGCGAAGCTTTTCTGCCGCATATTCATATTGTTCGCGCATCCTTTCGGCATATCGGCTGCGAAGTTCCTCAATGGCAATTTCGGCGTTTTCCTGCGCCTGATTCATATTCTTATCCTCTGCCGCCATATTTTCTCCTTTCCTTTTCTGCCTCCCTGTCAATTGGAGGGTAACCGCGAAGCGGTGATGGGTTCAGAAACCCTCCCCGCCCGCGGTTTTGCATAAATCGGCCGTAGGGTTTATATCAACCGCCCGTCCGGATTCCATTTCAGGCAACGGTTCTTTCAACGTCCGCCACAACGGGTGAAGTGAAAAGTTCGTCATCAAAAGCAACTGCCTTCGCGGTGTAAGTGCCCGCCGCAAGGGTAACGGCCCCGCCGCTGGTGGTTTCAGCCGCGGTATCGGAATATCTGGGGTCAGTGCCGTCGGTGGTAACTCTGATTTTTGCCGCCCCTTCAGAAACAACGGTAAGATTGTTGCCGTTGATGCTGAAAACCGGCTCTTCCTGAACGGAACCCGCCGCGACCGCCGCATAAACGCCGTCGCATTTCGCGCCGATGACGAATGCGTCATAGATAAATCTGCCTTCAATAAGTGCGCCGTTGATACCCGCGGGGTTCTCCTTAATGAAATAATCCTGAACCTTTTTCGGCTGAAGAACGGAATTCTTATAAACGATGAGGAAATATGCCCTGCTGTCGCCTTTCATAAGATAATCGTCCGGAACGGTGATGACCTGCGCGCCCATAAAGGTGCCGACGGCGCCTTTAACGAGCACCTCTTTCGCCAGCGCTTCGACCCCGATGAACTGCGGTGAAAGTCGAAGCATCCCGAACCAGCTCCATCCGATGAAGATATATCTGCCCTCGGGCGGAACTTTTTTATTGCCCATTTTCACCATGCCGTCCGAAAGCAGTTTAACGATGTTCTCTTCGCTGGGCTCTTCGGCGATTTCCTCAATGGTTCCGGCGTAGTCGATAAATTTTTTAAGGGCATATTTATCCATTTCCGGGATGGCCTGTTCGCTCATCTCGATGTTGAGAATTCTCGAAGCCTCCTTAATTCCCATCTGTTCCGCGTTGTTTCCCTTGTCAACGGTGATGGAAAAGGAACGATCCTTCTCGACGATCATATCCTGAACGGTGTCCTGCGCCTCTTTCGGCTCACCGTAACGGTTGGTGCCGCTGCGCTTATAATCGTTCAGCT
>JAFUJP010000069.1 GCA_017473745.1 Oscillospiraceae bacterium | reverse complement strand
AGCGAGCGGGTAGGGGCGAACGTGTTTCTTTGCGGTCTTACCGCGTTTCTTTGCACGAGCAAAGAAATGGGGTAAGTATTAAAAAGAATCCCCTCGCCACTGCGTGGCCCTCTCCCCTTTAACAAGGGGCGTTTGCGCTCCGCGTTCTTGGTTATATGCCCTCTTGCGGTTCCCAAAATATTCTGCGGCATAACGCCTTGAATATTTTGACCGCGGCGCCAAAAAACATCTCGCTTCATCGCCCACAGGGCGCGCTTCGATGTTTTTGCCCATCCGTCTTTCGCCTGCGGCGAAATCCACCTTCCCCCGGGGGAAGGCATTAAATTCGGAACGGTCAAGACCGTTCCCTACGGTGAAGCTCTGCGTCAAAAACGCGGCATTTTTGGTAAAACGATGATGATAGCAATAATATTTTATATCACCATCTCTTTCACAGTTTCAGCTCCGAGTTCCGGGAACACCGCAAGGGTTATGGCGCACGCCATGAGCCTTGCGGCTTTTTTTACCATAAGGGCAATATCGTTGGGCGAAACAAAAACCGAATCTGAATCGGGATATCGTATGACCGTCGGGGTGCCCATTGCCGCCGTGGGGGTGCCGAGTGTTTCTTTGCAAAGGGCGGTTTTCCTTTTGCCCGCCCCCGAACCGGGCGCAAGACCGCTGTCGGTAAGCTGTATCGTTTTGCAGATATGGGAGATATCTTCCGCCGCAAGAGCATCTATAAGAATTACCGCGGTGGGTTTAAGTTTTTCGACTGCGGCGGAAATGAGCACATCCGGTTCTATGCCGGTTTTCCCTTCCGTCCCCGGCGAAAACGCACAGAGTTCCTTGCCGAAAAGCTTTCCGCAGGGGATCATTTCCGCCGCAACGGGGCCAAGGGAATCCGCCGTCAGCAAGGGGTTGCCTATACCGATAACAAGAATTTTGCTTTTATCCGAAAGCAGCTTTTCTGTTTCGGCGGCGAGGGCCGAAAGCTCTTCGTCGAAATCCCCGAAGGGCAGCCTTGCGTAATCCGCTTCGACGGTAATGTATGTTCCTTTCGGTTTTTCGATAAGGGCGGATTCCTCATCCGTTTCAATCCGAATTTCCGTTATTTCGGTTTTTCCGCGGAAATATTTTCGCATTTTTGAATAAACCGGCGATTTTTTAACAATTATTTCTTTTGCAAGATCGGTTTTTGTTGACATTTGGGCTTCTCCTTTGCTATAATATCAATTACCGGTATTTTGCAAACCGTGTTAATGCAGATCCCGGCTTATTTTGGACTGTTCACAAATATTTTTGTGATAATAAGGCCAAAAACCCTTGACAGAACGAATTATTTCGTGTATGATGTTTATTTGTGAATGTATCCGATAAGCGAAGGAGGTGTAGTTAATGCCGAACATTAAATCTGCAAAAAAGAGAGTTAAGGTTATCGCAACCAAAACCGCTCGCAACAAAGCAATCAAAACCAACCTTAAAACCAACATCAAAAAAGCCGAAATCGCTTGCGCAAACGGTGCAGAAGACAGAGAAGCCGCAATCCGCCTTGCAATCAAACGTGTTGACCAGGCTGCAGCAAAAGGTATTCTCCATAAAAACACTGCTGCAAGACGCAAATCCGCTCTTGCTAAAAAGCTCAACGCAGCTAACGCTTAATTGAATGTCTTAAAAATTTCGCCTTCATCAAACGATGAAGGCGTTTTTTTGTTTTAAATCCTTGTTCTATAGACTTCCTGTGCATCCTGTGATAGAATATTTGTATCCAAGGGGGTGAGACCATGCTTTCCGAAACATTCTTTAAAAACAAAACCGCATCCGCTGAAAAACTGCTGGCTTTCGGTTTTGCCGAAAAAAACGCCGTATACAGCTATTCTGCGCCTATTTGCGGCGGCGATTTTACCGTTGAAGTTACTGTCGTTTTGCCGTGCTCGGTTGCGGCAAAGGTGAAGGATTCCGCTTTCGGCGAGGAATACGTTCTTCATCTTGTCGCGGATGCAAAGGGCGCCTTCGTCGGGAAAATACGCGAGGAATACGAAGCCGTGCTCACGGAAATTTCAAAAAAATGTTTTGAGCACGACGTTTTCAAAACCGATTACGCAAAGCTTTGCATTGAGCACGTTCGCGAAAGATACGGCGCGGAACCGGAATATCTTTGGGAAAAATTCCCGAACAATGCCGTTTGGCGTCGGGCGGATAACAAAAAATGGT
This sequence comes from Oscillospiraceae bacterium, assembly GCA_017473745.1. GTDB lineage: Bacteria > Bacillota > Clostridia > Oscillospirales > Ruminococcaceae > UMGS1668. The sequence continues at coordinate 629 of JAFUJP010000069.1, read as the reverse complement.
TCGGCGCAATTCTTACGGTTGCGAAAAACAAGCTTGGGCTTGAAGGCGATGAAATTATCGAAATAATCGACCTTCGCACAGAGCCGGAAAATCTGCCCGAATTTATCGACGGAAAACATTTTTTCCCCGGATACCACATGAACAAAAAGCATTGGTTCACCATCTGTCTTGACGGTTCCGTTCCGGCGGAGGAAATTTATGAGCTTATAGACAAAAGTTTTGAAACAGCGAAGAAAAAATAACTGCGGATTTCGGGTGTGCTTCTTTATGAAGCACACCTTTTTATATGCTTCTCGGGCATATCATATCCGCCCCGGGCGCCTTTCATTCGGCTCCCTGATTTATTTATCCTTTGGCTTGCAGAAAAGCGCTATGATAAAGCCGAAAAGGATCGCGGCGGTTATTCCGCCCGCGGTTGCGGCAAGCCCGCCGGTAAATATGCCGAGGAATCCGCTATCCGCAACGGCCGCGCGAACCCCCTTTGCGAGAGTATGGCCGAAGCCCGAAAGCGGAACAGTCGCGCCGGCGCCCGCAAATTCCACAAGGGGTTCATAAAGACCGAGGGCGGAAAGTATGACGCCCGAAACAACGAACCCGACAAGTATCCGCGCCGGAGTCAGCTTTGTTTT
>JAFUJP010000006.1 GCA_017473745.1 Oscillospiraceae bacterium | reverse complement strand
GGTAAGACCGCAAAGAAACACGTTTCTATCCCCCATTTTTGCTCCCGCAAAAATCCCCCTTATCAAAGGGGGTAAAACGCACCACCGAACGAACGAGGTTTCTAATCTCCAGCGTCGCCGTTCGGAGCCGGCAACGGTTTTCAATATACCGCGACAGCTCGGCTGTGGCGGCTTTCCATTCGCCGTGGAGATATTCAAAGCCTTCCCTCGGGGGAAGGTGGATTTCGCCGAAGGCGAAAGACGGATGGGCAAAAACATCGAAGCGCGCCCTGTGGGCGATGAAGCGAGATGTTTTTGGCGCCGCGGTCAAAATATTCAAGGCGTTATGCCGCAGAATATTTTGGGTACCGCAAGAGGGCATATATACAAGAACGCGGAGCGCTTATCGAAATTAGACAGGGTTTATCCCTCCTCAGTCGCCTTCGGCGACAGCTCCTCCTCTGAGGAGCTTAATAACATAAACAATAATTCATCTTTCATTCCACAAAAAAACGCACCCTTGCGGGTGCGCTTTTTCTATTGCATTATTCTTCCTTTTTTTCCTCAAAATTATTGAGGTGGGCAATTCCGGCAACGTTCGTTACCGGCAGAGAGAAAGTTATGCCCGCTCCTTCGCTGGTCATGCCGACCCTTTTGACTATTGATTGCATAATCACTGGGCGGATATCGTTTGCCGCAAGAACAAGAACAAGCTCTTTTTCCGGATGGATCGAAATGCCGAAGAAAGTTTCTGCTTCGTGAAGCCCGGCTCCGTGAGCATAAAGAATGGTTCCGCCTTTTGCTCCCGCATCCCTGGCGGCATCCATAACCTCTTCGGAATATCCGCGGTTAACTATTGTGACTATAAGAGAAAAAACGTCTTTTCTGTCTTCCATTGATCAATCATCCTCCAAACTGTCGGTGGTGAGAAACTTAAAAGCCATAATTCCGGCAACGCTTTGAAGCGGAACGGTGAAGGCTATTCCGTGGCCGGGTTTTGCGAATTCAAGACCTTTTGATATTTTTTCAAGAAGTTCTTCGCTCTTTTCATCTTTTGTAAAGCTAAGAACCACTTCTTTTTCAGTTGCGCCAAGGCCAAGCATTTCAAGAATGCTGGAGGGTGCGGTTCCGCGTCCGTGACAGATTATATTCACAAGGGCACCGCTTTCGCGGGCTATATCCACAACGCCTTCGCCCTTCCCTTTCGAAACTATGGTAACAATTATATCAAGACGCTCGCTGCTGTTTACAGCGGATATTTTTTCGTATGATGACAAGCGGAACACCTCCTTTATTATTCATCATAGTCAAGCTCGATGATCGCGCATTCAAGATCGAGCTGATAGTATTCGATTTCTTCCTCGATATCCTCATAAATTTCGGCAAGTTCTTCTGCTTCTTCTTTTTTGGCGCGTTTTGCTTTAACCGCATAAACCGCACCGAGGATCTGGATGGCAACAAGCGGGGTCATTGCGACCATTGCAACAACGCCGAAGCCATCCATAAGAACGTTTCCGCCAACGGCGGAACAGGCGCCGATGGCAAACGGAAGAAGGAAGGTCGCCGTCATAGGGCCGGAAGCAACACCGCCCGAATCGAATGCGATGGCCGTGAATACCTTCGGAACAAAGAACATAAGGATAAGCGCAATTCCGTATCCCGGAATAAGAAGATACCATATAGAAATACCTGTGATAACACGAAGCATGGCCATACCGACGGAAATGCTCATGCCTATCATAAGGGCGGTCATCATCATCTTTCTGGTGATGGCACCGCCGGTAACTTCCTCGACCTGAACGGTAAGGACGTAAACCGCCGGTTCCGCCATAAGGATAAAGAAACCGACAAGCATGCCGATGGGTATGATCACCCAGTTGTAATCAAGGGTCGCAAGTGCGCCGCCCATAAAGCTTCCCGCCGGCATAAAACCAACGTTCGCCGCGGTAAGGAAGATTACAAGGCCGACGTATGTATATAAAACGCCGATAAGCGTTTTTATAAGCGAGCTTTTGGGAAGCTTGAGATATACGAACTGGAAGAAAAGATAAACCGCAATAATGGGCGAAAGCGCGATTGCAACTTCTTCAAAGAACGTCGGGAAGGCATCAAGATAAACCTTTATGACATCCGCAAAATTTTCTATTTCGGGGATAACGGTTTCTTCATAAGAAGCATCGCCTTTTACAAACATGCCCATGATGAGAACGGACATAATGGGGCCGACGGAACAAAGTCCGACGAAACCGAAGCTGTCGTTTTCCGCGTTTTTATCGCTTCTTACCGAAGCAATGCCGATACCGAGAGCAAGAATAAACGGAACGGTAATAGGCCCGGTGGTAACGCCGCCGGAATCGAAAGCTACCGCAAGGTATTCGGGCCTTGTGAAAAACGCCATAACAAAAACGATGATGTAAAGGATGAGGAACAATCTCGAAAGATCCCATCCGAATACGACCCTCAAAACCGCAACGGTGAGGAAAAGCGCAACGCCGATGGCTACCATGTAAATAAGAACCTGGCCGACGGAAAGATCCATACCGAAAATACTGAACAGAGTATCCTCCGGCATCTGTTTTCCGAGAACCTGCAGATCCGGTTCCGCAATGGTAACAAGAAGGCCGAGAAGGAAAGCCGTTATGATGAAAATTTTAAGATTTTTCAGCTCAACAAGCTTGCTTCCTATCTGGTTTCCTATTGGGGTCATGCCGACTTCCGAACCCAGCTGGAAAAGGGTCATGCCGACTATAAGCAAAAAAGTGCCCGAAAGGAACAGCGCCAGAACGCCGAAAGGCATGGGCGCTATTGTTAGGTGCAGCAGAAAAACAACGCCGGCTACGGGCAAAACGGCGACTGCTGTTTCTTTGAATTTTGAAAAAAGTTCTTTTTTCAAGGAGGGATCCGCCCTTCTGTTTGGATTATACGATAAAACAGTATAATAATATTGTAACTTATGTGATGGAAATGTGTCAACTTGGAATATTAGATGAATTTTTTAACGCAAAAAAGTTTATTATTCACAAATTTTGATTCAAAATTTAACAATCTTCTTGTTGACTTGTATCAAAAGGCTTGTTATTATAATAAAAGTGATATATATACAATACTAAAATTACCCGAACGGAGGATATATTTTATGGAATTTTGCGACGCAATAAACAAACTTCCAAACAAAGAAGAAAACGGACTTTTCGGCAAAAGCTTTCTTCGCACATGGGATATGACCGATGCGGATATCGAAGCGGTTGCCAAAGGTGCCTGTGCCCTTAAAGCGCTTCGCGACAGCAACGTTTCGCCCAAGATTTTCGATTCCGGCATTGCCGTTTCGATGTTCAGCAAAAAGGATACCGGCATGGATATTGCCTTTGCTTCCGGATGCGACCTTTTGGGCCTTACCATTATAGACATGGATAAAAAACTCGGCAATAACTCCATAAACGAAACTGCCGCCATGGCTTCCTATATGACGGATGCCGTCGGCGTTTGTGAAAGCGATTTTATCGAAAAAAGCTCCAGATACATAAAAAGAATTTCCGATTCCGTTGAAGAAAGCCAGAAAAAGGGCATCATCAGCCAAAAACCCTGTGTTCTCAACCTCGGAAGCGATGAGGACAGCCCTATCCAGACCATTGCGGATCTTCAGTATATGGCAAGCCGTTTCGGCGGAATCGAAAACCTCAAAGGCAAAAAAATCGCTGTGACCTGGGCATATTCCCCGAACGGCACCCGTTCCCTTGCGGTTCCCCAGGGTATTCTTTCCCTTGTGACCCGTTTTGGAATGAACGTCGTTCTCGCAGCACCCGAAGGCATGGATCTTATGCCCGATGCTTATGACAGAGCCGCACAGAACGCCGAAAAATCCGGCGGCAGCTTTGCCCGCACCGATTCCATGGAAGAAGCCTTTACCGATGCGGATATCGTTGTTCCGATAAACTGGGCGCCCTATACCTTCCTTGAAAAACGCACCGAGCTTTCTGCCGCGAACCTTGGAACCTATATTGACCTTCTCGAGCACGAACTTCGCGAAAACAACAAAAATTTCATTGATTGGGAAGTCACCGAGGAAATGATGGAAAAAACCAAAGAAGGCAAAGCCCTTCTCATCCATGATATCCCCGCAGACGTCACCGATATTTCCTGCATTCGCGGCGAAATGACCGCCCAGGTTTATAACGCAAACCTCGACAGCCTTCTTGCCGAAGCGGGAATGCGCCCCTATGTCATCGCGGCTATGATCATTCTCGCAAAATCCGAAGACCCCAAAGCCGCCTTCAAAACCATTGCTGAAAGAGCGACCAAGAGATATTTCTGATTCTTTCGGCATAGAATTATCAAAAAACGAAAGAAGATTATTCAGCAAAATGAAAAAGACCCTTGTTATTCTTGCCGCCGGCATCGGCAACCGTTACGGCGGTGCAAAACAGATAACTCCCGTTGGCCCCTGCGGCGAAAAAATAATTGATTTTTCCATTTATGACGCTTATAAAGCGGGCTTCGAGAAAGTTGTTTTTATAATCCGCAAAAGTTTCGAGGCGGATTTTCGCGAAGCAATCGGGGATCCTGTTTCAAAATTTATAGAAACCGATTACGTTTTTCAGGAAATTGACCCGGATTATGCCGAAAAAGGCAGAAACAAACCCTTTGGCACCGCCGAGGCCATTGCCCTTTGCCGCGGCCATGTTGACGGACCTTTCGCCGTTATCAACGCCGATGATTACTACGGCAATCATTGCTTCGGGCTTATAGGCGCCCTTCTTGATGAAATGAAAGGCACCGGCGAATACGCCATGATGGGTTACCGCATCGAAAACACCGTTACCGATAAAGGCCACGTTGCCCGGGGAGTTTGCAAAACCGAAAACGGAATGCTTGATGAAATAAACGAGCGCACTCATATAGAAAAACGCGGTGAATGCGCCGAATATACCGAAGACGGCGAAAGCTGGTTCCCGCTTCCGGCGGGAACCCCCGTTTCAATGAACTTCTGGGGCTTCACACCGGATATTTTCGGTCATCTTGAAAAAGCCATGGAAGAATTCAAAGCGGACGAACTCCGGAAAAATCCGCTTGGCGCGGAATGTTATCTTCCGAACGTGGTCGGTCAGCTTCTGCGCGAAGGCAAGGCCACTGTAAAAGTTCAGGAATGCCCCGACAAATGGTTTGGGGTCACTTATAAGGAAGATACCCCCTCTCTCATTGAAGCGCTTCAGCGCCTTACAGACGAAGGAAAATACCCTTCCCCCATCTGGGGATAACAAAAAAATCCCGCCTTGAAAAAGGCGGGATTTTTTATTTATCATTTAAAAATAAATTATTGTTTACGCACCGAGATGCAGAACGTGAATGTAGGGGCGCACCTATGTGTGCGCCCGTTAAAAAGGATTCCCGGAGGGCAG
>JAFUJP010000068.1 GCA_017473745.1 Oscillospiraceae bacterium | reverse complement strand
TATTTCAACACTGTTAGTATAGCACATTATTTCAATAGTTGCAACTATTTTCTTTTAATATAATTAACTCCGATTATTCCGCCGAGGGAACTCGCAATAATAATCATCGCCGCCTTTATAATTGCGGCGGTTCCAAAACCTCCGGTTCCGAAAAATCCACCGGCCGCCCATGCTATAAGAAAGAAAACTATTCCGGAAAGCACCCCGCAAAGAAGCCCTTTTTCACCCGAAAGCTTCGCCCCGGCAAAGCCCCCGCAAAACCCGCCGAAAGCCAGCATTATAACAGTTGCCGGCGAAATGAGCAAGGCCGGAATATCCCCCACCGCAAGAGCCGCCGCCATAAGAAAAATAAGAATCGAAGCAGATATTATTCCGATGCCGCTTCCTATCGCTGTGCAAACGGCAAATTTTTTAAGGTTTTTTTCGGACATATAAAAAACGCTCCTTTCGGGTCATCTTCTTTAAGATATTCCGAAAAAAGCGTTTTTATTCTTTAATGATTATTTTTCCGCATCTGCTTTTTCTTTTGCAGAAATATTCTGTGCGACCGCGGTTTTGGTAAGGCGGATCTTGCTTCTGTCGCCGCCGGTTTCGATAACAACGTAATCTTCGCCGATTTTGGAAACGATGCCCATAATTCCGCCGATAGTTACGATTTCGTCGCCGATATCAAGGTTTTCTCTCATTGCTCTGTCTTCTTTATCTTTTTTCTGCTGGGGACGGATGAGCATGAAATAGAAAACGATGAGCACAACAACGATAGGTGCAAAGCTGATTATGGTATCAAGTATGGAACCTTCGCCTGCGTTTTCTACCGCTGCGGTAAGAAGATAAGGGGTGTTGATCATTGTTTTACCTCCAAAAATATTTATATAAATATTATAGATTAAATAAATGCCCGTTTCAAGCCTTTATATTCTTTTTCCGAGGATATCGCGGTATTTCTGATAAAATTCCTCGAAAGTTCCGTTATCAAGCGCTTCACGGATTCTTTCCATAAGAGTATTATAGAAGAAAAGGTTATGCTGAACGGTAAGTCTGTGGGCAAGAAGCTCGTTCGCTCTGAGAAGGTGGCGAACATAGGCTCTGCTGTGAAGGCGGCAGGTCGGGCAATCACATTCCGGATCAACGGGACCGTTGTCATAAATATATTTCTCATTATTGAGGTTGCGGATTCCCTGCCATGTAAAGAGCGTTCCGTGGCGGGCGTTTCTGCTCGGCATAACGCAGTCGAAAAGGTCAACACCGCGGTGAACAGCCTCAAGAATGTTTACGGGGGTTCCTACGCCCATAAGGTATCTCGGCTTATCTTTCGGCATATAAGGCTCGACAGCATCAATGATACGATACATTTCAAGAGTGGGCTCGCCTACCGCAAGACCGCCGATGGCGTAGCCGTCAAGATCAAGCTTTGCGATTTCTTTCATATGCTCGATGCGGAGATCCTCGAAAGTGCAGCCCTGATTAATGCCGAAAAGCATCTGGTGGGGATTGATGGTATCGGGCAAGGAATTGAGTCTATCCATTTCAGCCTTGCAGCGGTGAAGCCATCTTGTGGTGCGCTGGCAGGACTGTGCCGCATAGGATTTCGGCGCAGGGTTTTCAACACATTCATCAAAAGCCATTGCGATGGTGCTTCCCAGGTGGGACTGGATCTGCATAGACTCTTCCGGACCCATAAAAATTGCGTGACCGTCAAGGTGACTTCTGAAATAAACGCCCTCTTCCTTTATTTTGCGGAGTTTGGAAAGGCTGAATACCTGAAAACCGCCGCTGTCTGTAAGAATAGGTCTATCCCAATTCATAAACTGGTGAAGACCGCCCAATTCCTTGACAACAAGGTCACCCGGGCGAAGCGAAAGATGATAGGTATTGCAAAGTGCAACCTGACAATGAAGTTCTTTAAGATCTTCTGCGGCAACGCCGCCTTTGATTGCGCCGCAGGTTGCAACGTTCATAAACGCCGGTGTTTGAACAGTTCCGTGGACTGTTTCAAATTCGCATCTGCGGGCTTTTCCTTCGGTTTTAATAACAGTAAGCATAATTCTCCTCTTTATAAGGCAATAATATAACTATATAAGTATAACTTAATGTGAAAATCTTTTCAAGTAATATTTTGTAAATATTTATTTTTCAACAGCCTTTCCAATTGTATAATTTTTCTTGACATTCGTATAATCCTTATGATAATATTATAATACATTTTGTATAACACCATTCAGGAGAACATAAAAATGGCAGAAATTGCGGATTTTGGACGAAAAGTCAAAATAATTATGAAACAGCGCGGAATAACCCAAAGCTGGCTTGCTCAAAAAACCGGAACCACCGAAGCAACCCTTTCAAGATATATGAACAACAGCCGAAAACCACAGGCAGATATCGCCGCCGAAATCGCGGAAGCCCTTGACGTATCTCTTGATTACCTTATGGGCATAAGCGGCTTCCCTGCCCCGATAAAAACCTTGAGCACCGAAGAATCGCTGATGCTCAGCGCCTTCGGAAGAGCAAGCGCAAGGGACAGAAAAATCATTTTCGGCGTACTGGAAGATCACATGACATCTGAAGAGCTTGAAAGTTATAAAAAAATGCAAAAAGATTGATTTTATGTGACTAAATCACTGGAAAACCGGTAAATTTTGGAGTATAATACAGACAAATCAAAGAGATACACTTTGAAAACAAAAATATAATTATTAAAGGAGATAATCTTATGAAATATACCTGCATGATTTGTGGATACACCTATGACGAAGAAAAAGGCATTCCCGAAAGAGGAATCGCACCCGGCACCAAGTTCGAAGACCTTCCGGCAGATTTCCGCTGCCCGCTCTGCAAAATGCCCAAAGAAAAATTCAGAAACGTTGCAAAAGACGCACAAGGATAAATCTCATTAAAAAAAGGAACGGCCGCCAAAAGCAGCCGTTCATTTTTTGTCTTAAATAATCGCCATTGAATCGCCGAAGCTGAAAAAGCGATATCTCTCATCAATCGCTTCCTGATATGCGTTCATAACGTGCTCGTAACCGGCGAATGCAGAAACAAGCATTATAAGGGTGCTTTCCGGAAGATGGAAGTTTGTGATAAGTCCGTCAAGAACTTTGAACTTAAATCCTGGATAAATGAAGATGCTTGTATCGTCGTCGTCCTCGCGGATTTCGCCGTATTTTGCCGCAACGGATTCAAGAGTGCGGCAAGAGGTTGTTCCGACAGCGATAACCCTATGGCCCGCGGCTTTGGTTGCATTGATAAGGTCTGCGGTCTCTTTCGGGAGCATATAATGCTCGGTGTGCATAATATGATGCTCAAAATCCTCCACCTTTACCGGACGGAAAGTTCCGAGACCGACATGAAGAGTGACGAACGCGGTGTTGATTCCCTTTTCGCGTATCTTTTCAAGAAGCTCGTTGGTAAAATGAAGTCCTGCGGTGGGTGCCGCAGCGGAACCAATGGGGTCGGAGTAAACAGTCTGATAACGCTCTTTATCCTCCAGTTTTTCGGTTATATACGGCGGAAGTGGCATCTGGCCGATCTCATCAAGAACGTTATAGATATTGCCTTCGTGTTCAAATTTTACAATGCGGTTGCCCTCTTCAACAATGTCTATGACTTCCGCTTTAAGAAGTCCGCCGCCAAAGACAAAGCGCTTGCCGATTTTGGCGTGTTTTCCGGGTCTTACAAGGATTTCCCATACGTCGAGGTCTATCTGCTTGAGGAGAAGAAATTCGATGGGAGAATGGGTATCTTCCCTTTCGCCGATAAGTCTTGCGGGGATAACTCTTGAGTTATTGAGAACGAGAAGATCGCCCGGTTCAAGAAGATCTATCACGTCATAAAAATGTTTGTGCTCGATTTCGCCCGTTTCTCTGTTGAGATGCATAAGGCGGGAATGGTCGCGCTGATCCGCAGGATGCTGTGCGATAAGCTCCTCCGGAAGATCAAAATAAAAGTCACTTGTTTTCATCTAATCACCAATTATCTTAATTTTGCAAAAAATATTGACACAGAAAATATGTAATGATAAAATCAAAAACATATTCATATAACTTATATATTATATTGCAACAAAGGTTTTATTGCAAGCTATTTTATTTATAAGGGAGGCCGTTTTTATGAAGAATTATAAAGTCGGTATTATCGGCGCCACCGGAATGGTCGGCCAGCGCCTCATAACTCTGCTTTCGGAACACCCTTGGTTCCATATCGAAGTCCTTGCCGCTTCCGGAAGAAGCGCCGGAAAGACCTATGAGGAGGCCGTTTCCGGACGCTGGGCTATGGAAGCACCCATTCCCGAAGCTGTAAAAGGAATGACCGTTCTTGATGCAGAAAAAGACGCGGAAGGAATCGCTTCCGTTGTTGATTTCGTTTTCTGCGCAATCAATATGGATAAAGCCGCAACAAAGGCTCTTGAGGAAAAATATGCAAAACTTGAATGCCCTGTTATGTCCAACAACAGCGCCAACCGCGGAGTTTCTGACGTTCCTATGATAATCCCGGAAATCAACCCGGAGCACATGGAGGTTGTTGAAACACAGAAAAAACGCCTTGGAACCAAGCGCGGATTCATCTCCGTAAAATCCAACTGTTCCATACAAAGCTATGTTCCCGCGCTTCATCCCCTTATGAAATTCGGCATCACGAAGGTGCTCGCCTGTACCTATCAGGCAATTTCCGGTGCAGGAAAGAACTTCGAACGCTGGCCCGAAATGGTGGATAACCTCATTCCCTATATCGGCGGCGAAGAAGAAAAAAGTGAAAACGAACCCCTCAAAATCTGGGGTAATATTGAAAACGGCGAAATCGTCAATGCAGGTTCTCCCGCCATCACAACCCAGTGTCTTCGCGTTCCGGTTTCCGACGGGCACACCGCCGCAGTCTTTGTAAGCTTCGAGAATAAACCTTCTGCCGAAGAGATAAAAGAGCTTTGGAAGGATTATAAAGGCGAACCTCAGCTTCTTGGGCTGCCCTCTGCGCCGAATCAGTTCCTCTCCTATTTTGAAGAGCCGGACCGTCCCCAGGCCAAGCTTGACCGCAATCTTGAAAAAGGCATGGGCGTTTCCATCGGCCGTCTTCGCCCGGACAGCCAGTATGATTACAAATTCGTAAGTCTTTCGCACAACACCCTTCGCGGCGCCGCAGGCGGCAACGTTCTTATGGCTGAACTTTATGCCGCAAAAGGCTATTTTGATTAAATCATAATTAAAAAATCCTTCGCATAGATATAGATGCAGTTTATATCTTCCGGAGGATTTTTTATATGAAAAACAATATTTTTACCGGGTGCGGGGTTGCCGCTGCAGCTCCCATGCATTCAGACGGTTCCGTCAATCTTAAAAAATACGCAGACTTCATTGATGAACTTATCCAAAAAGGTGTTGACGCAATCATAGTTAACGGAACCACAGGCGAATCTGCGACCCTTACCGACGAGGAACAATACAACATTATCTGCTGTGCAAAAGATACCATCAATCACCGTGTTCCTCTTATTGCCGGCGCCGGCAGCAATGACACCCGCCACGCCGCAAGGCTTGCTCTCAACGCCCGCAATGCAGGTTCAGATGCCATTCTCTCCGTAACGCCATATTATAATAAAGCAAACGAAAGCGGACTTATTGAACATTATTCTTACATAACAAAATGGTGCCAGCTTCCGACCATTATTTATAACGTACCTTCAAGAACCGGCGTGAACATCAAACCCGAAACATACGCAAAGCTTGCCGAAAACCCTTTCATCTGCGCCGTAAAGGAAGCTTCCGGCAATGTCGCCCAGGCGGCGAGAACTCTCGCACTTTGCGGCGACAAAATAGATATATATTCCGGCAGTGACGAGCTTACCGTTCCGTTCCTGAGCATCGGGGCGAAGGGCGTTATTTCAGTCGCCGCAAACGTCGTTCCCAAAGAAATGCAGGAACTTTGTTCACTTTATTTTGACGGCAAAACTCTTGAAGCGGCAAGAAAACAAACTGCACTTATGCCGCTTATTGATGCGCTTTTTTCGGACGTCAACCCAATTCCGGTGAAGGAAGCGCTCAATATTATGGGCTATGATTTCGGGCCCTGCCGTCTTCCTCTCGGCAATATGGAAGAAAGCAAAAAAGAAAATCTTCGTGCGGTTCTTGAGCATTATGAAATCCTTTGAGCACCGCTATATTCTGCACATAGGCCTTTTGAGCATAAATCTTTCGGAAAGGCATCTCAATACGGTGCTCAGACTTTTTCGTAAGCTTTTTCCCGATAAATGTATTTTTATAGAAATAAAATAGCCATAAAAAAACGGCGGGAGCTATGGCTCCCGCCGTACTTTTTGCCTTTATTTTATCCCAACATATCCGGTCTTCTCAATGATATACTGTCCCTCATCAGAAAGTATCCAGTCAAGAAGTTTTTGGACGTTTTCGTTGTCGTTCCCTTCATAGGTAACGGCATAGAGCGGCGTAACTATGGGGTAGCTTCCATTTTTTATGTTTTCCGCCGTTGGTGCAACGCCGTCGATGCTAAGAATCTTGATATCCGGATTTTTGATTATACCCTCAAGATAAAATCTGTAAGAAAAACCGATGGAACCCGGCTTGCTTCTGTAATCAGAAACTTTTTCCACTATCCCGGACATAAAATCATTCACCTGTTCGCTGGGCGCATCCATAATCTCTTTTCCGTCCATGAAGCGGATAAGCATACTTTGACTTCCACTGCCTTCGTTGCGCTGATAAGCGACGATTTCTTCGTCGTTTCCGCCGACCTCTTTCCAGTTCGTAATCTCTCCGGAATAAATGCCCTGTACCTGTTCGGTGGTAAGGTTATCAACGGGGTTATCTTTATGAACAAAGAAAACAAAAGCATCCATACCGATGGGAGTATAGACAAATTCAGTTCCCTCCGCCCTTGCGTCGGCGATCTGTTCTTCCGAAGGATATGCGCCGAAGAAAATATCCGTTTGCTTTTCGCCGAGGAGTTTATAACCGCCGACGGTGTTGTTATACTCAAAAACACCGTCCCAAAGCTCGGTAGATTCGGGATAGACCGCATTTACAAAAGCGGAATATACCGGGAACACCGCCGCCGCGCCGTCAAGAACCGGCAAATCTCCTTCGATTTTAATGCTCGCCTCATGGTCGAGGGTGACGATCTTTGATTCTTCATCAAAGGGCAGATATTCATGCACACTTATATTCGGCGTTGTGTTGATTGTCAAGCTTTCGTCATACTGAACCCATATGACGTTAATAACCGCAGCCGCAACAAAAGCCGCCGTCGCTGCGCCCCAAATTATAAACAGCTTTTTCTTTTTCGGGAACCATATAAGCAGAAGCAAAAGCACCGGAACAATGGCGTATCCTATATTGGTAAGCACAATGTTAAGTTCCAGCATCGTAGAAAAAATAAGAACCATCAATAACCAGAAATACGAAATTCCCGCTGCCACCGCGGTAAGAATAATTTTTATTACGATTTTCACCCAAGGTTTCGTATTTTCCATTGCTTTCAGCTCCTTTTATTCGGATTTTATTTCGATGTTCTGAACGTAAATCGAAACTGCAATGTCGTGCTCCGAAGGATTTTGAACCGAAACGCCGATTTTAAACCAGCCGCCCTTTTCGGTTTCTATTTCGACCGGCATTCCATGAGTAAGATATGTCGGTTCATACATAATTTCTTCTGAAACCTTTTCTGTTTTCAAAGTAACCGAAGTATCGGAAAAACCGGCCCCTGCGGTTACGATGATTTTATCATCTGTCGCTTCAAAAACCTCATCCGAAAAAACAAAAGCTTCCATACTTCCCGCAGGAATGATAATTTCAATTTCCTGTTTTTCACCGCCGCAGCCCGAAAGCCCAAGCAAAAGCATAAAAGCTATAATCAAAGCCGAAATTTTCTTCATGGGAATGCCTCCTTTTGATTAATAATTTCAGCTTCATTATATATTATCATTTTTTGCAATTCAATAAAAAGCGGCAAATCTTAATAAAACATTAAGAATTAAAAACAAAGAACGGATGGATAAAATTCGCTCATAAGCATGTAAATTATTCTCTTTCCGTCCTGATGGTGAAATTTTCCGGCAGATTATAAATATCCTTCTTAAGGAAAATAGGATAGAAATATTCGTCTTTAAGTCTGTCAAATTCAAGCCATTCAAAATGGTGGCTGTGTCCGTTTTCCATTCCGACAAAACTTTCGCCGCGGGAAAGGATATCCGTTTCAGAAATATCCATAAGAAAATAAACGCAAAGCTCATGATAATTTATATGCTCAACGTCCTCGGTAAAAAATGCCTGATTAAGCCAAAGGGGGCGGATTATTTTTGGAGTTATCCCAAGTTCTTCATCGCATTCTCTTATAACCGCCTCTTCCGCCGTTTCACCTATTTTAATTCTTCCGCCCGGAAGATAATAGTACGGCGAGCGCTCGTCCTTCATGGCAAGTATCTTTCCGTCATTTATTATCATAGCGCAGGCCCTGTAATTAAATTTTTCGTTTCCGTTTTTAAAAGAAATATCCATTCCAAATCTCCCCTTTCGTTTTCATCGGTCAAAAAACGGCACTTTTATAAAGTGCCGTTTTTGTTTTTATTCTTCGTATTCTTCCACTTCCTCAAATTCATAATCATCGGAAGAAAGCTCCTCGAAAATCTCTTTGAGGTCGCTGATGCCCTCAAATGTGGTTGTGCTGGTCCAAACTGAAGTTATCTGATCAAAGCAAGGTATCTCGGTAAGAAAAGCTTCCTCGCGCTTTTTGCGCTCGGTTTTATTTAGTTTATCGCATTTGGTAAGGGCGATGATGAAAGGCATTTCGTTGTCGATCATAAAGTCTATCATCTGAATATCATCCTTTGTCGGTGCGTGGCGGCTGTCAACAAGCTGAACCACAAGGCGAATATCCCTGTCGCTCATAAGATAGCCTTCAACAAGGTCCGCCCAGCGTTTTTTGTCGCTTTGGGATACTTTTGCGTAACCATACCCCGGCAAGTCAACAAACTTTACACCGTCAACATCATAAAAGTTGACCGTTACTGTCTTGCCCGGCTGGCTGGAAACCCTTGCAAGGGCTTTTCTTCCAAAAATCGCATTCATAAGCGAAGATTTTCCAACGTTGGAATGTCCCGCAAAGGCAAATTCAACGTGTTCCGCTTTTGGGAGCTGTTTCGAGGTGCCGTATGCGGCATCGAATACTGCATGATTATAGTTCATGTTTTCCTCTTTTTACTGAATATTTACGGTTTTATTATCGTGCTCATGGCCGAGCAGCGAAATTTCTTCCATAAAGCTGTTGTCTTTTGATGAAACAGCAGGTTTCAAAAGTGCAGTTTCAAGCACTGTTTCAACCTCTTTTGCGGGCACAAAAGTGATAGCAGCTTTAACAACCGGATCAACTTCTTCAAGATCAGGAAGATTTTCTTCCGGAATAAGCACGGTTTTAACCCCCGCTCTGTATGCGGCCATGGTCTTTTCACGAAGTCCACCTATGGCAAGAACCCTGCCCCTAAGGGTAACTTCGCCGGTCATGGCAACGTCCCTTCTTACCGGGATTCCGGAAAGAGCGGAAATTATAGCTGTGGTAAGGGTTACGCCTGCGGAAGGGCCGTCCTTCGGAACGGCGCCTTCGGGAACATGGATATGAATATCTTTTGTCTTATAAAAATCGTGCTCGATGCCGTATTTTTCGGTGCAGGAACGGACGTAGCTGATAGCAGTTCTTGCGGATTCCTTCATAACGTCACCAAGGTTGCCCGTAAGCTCGATTTTTCCGCTTCCGTCAAGGATTGCAACCTCTACCTGAAGCATATCACCGCCGACGGAAGTCCACGCAAGACCGTTTACAAGACCCACCGCATCGTTCTTTTCAATGGTTTCCGGGCGGAATTTCTTCACACCAAGAAAATCAGTGATGTTGTTTCCGTTGATGGTGACTTTTTCTGCTTCTTCACCGACGATTTTCTTCGCTGCTTTTCGGCAAAGGCTGCCGATGATACGCTCGAAGTTACGAACTCCCGCTTCCCTTGTATAATAATCAGCGATGGCATAAAGAGCGTCATCGGTTATTTTAAGGGTTTTGGAATTAAGGCCGTGGCGTTTCATTTCCTTTTTGACAAGGTGTTTTTTGGCAATCTGGAATTTCTCTTCCCTTGTATAGGAAGCAAGCTCAATAACTTCCATGCGGTCATAAAGCGGACCGGGAATCGTGCTTGCATCATTGGCTGTCGTAATAAAAAGAACATCCGAAAGGTCAAACGGAACTTCAATATAATGATCGCGGAAGGCATAGTTCTGTTCCGGGTCAAGAACCTCGAGCATTGCGGAAGCCGGGTCACCGCGGAAGTCATTGCCCATTTTGTCGATCTCATCGAGAAGAATAAGGGCATTCTTGCTTCCGGCAAGCTTGACGGCATTCATAATTCTTCCGGGCATTGCGCCGATATAGGTCTTTCTGTGGCCGCGGATATCGGATTCATCTTTCATACCGCCAAGGGAAATTCTGGTGTATTTCCTGCCCATAGCCGCGGCAATATCCTTCGCAATGGAAGTTTTGCCAACACCGGGAGGCCCCACAAGGCAGATTATCTGTCCCTTGATATACGGCTGAAGTTTTCTTACGGCAAGAAGTTCAAGAATACGCTCTTTTACTTTTTCAAGACCGTAATGGTTTTTGTCAAGCTGCTTTTTCGCTTTTGCAATATCTATCTTTTCCTCGGTTTTTACGTTCCACGGAAGAGCTATGCAGGTATCAAGATATCCGCGGATAACGCTTGCTTCCTGGCTGTTATATGGCATTTTATAAAGTCTTGCAACTTCTTCAAGAAGCTTTTGCTTAACTTCTCCCTCAACACCGGCAGCCTCTATCTTTTTCTTGTAGTTTTCTGCCTCATCCTGAACATTTTCGCCTTCGCCGAGTTCCTCGTTTATTGCTTTAAGCTGTTCGCGAAGATAATATTCACGCTGGTTCTGATCTATCTGTTCTTTTACCTTTTCGTAAATATCCTTTTCGACCCCAAGGATATTATTCTCGTTTTCAAGAATACCCGCAAGCATTTCAAGGCGCTTTACATAGTTGGATTCTTCAAGAATAGCTTGTTTATCCTCAATATCAATATTGAGATTCCCCGCAAGGAATTCACCGAGCTGAGCCGGATCATCCATGCTGAACGCCTTGACTATAAGTTCCTTTGGCATTTTGGGAACAAGATATGTATATTCGTTGAAAAGATCTTTAACCGTTCTCATAAGAGCATCGCAAAGCACCGAACGCTTCGGGCGAAGCTCTTTAAGCGGAAATTCCTGTGTATTCGCAACAAGGAAAAGACCGTCATCAACAACGTCAAGAAGTTTTGCGCGGTATTTGCCTTCCACAAGCACCCTTATGGTATCGCCTTTACTTTTGAGCACCTGGCGAACTTCCGCAACTACACCTATTTTATTGATATTTTCGGTTTTTATTTCGTCCTCTTCAACGTTTATCTGCGAAGCAAGAAAAATGGTTCTGTTGCCTTTCATTACCTCTTCAACAGCGGCAATGGATTTTCTGCGGCCCACGTCAAAATGAAGGATCATATTCGGGAAGAGAACTATCCCTCTCATGGCGATCATCGGCATGGCAATCATTTCATATTCTTTTTTCTCTGGCATATTTTTCACCTCCGGTATAAAAATATCGGAAGCGGCAACCCCGATAAAAGCGGCTGCCGCTTATAGTTTTTATTTTCTTTCAGCGTTTGCCGCTATCTGAAGCGGAACGCTTTTTTTAAGCGGGTTGCGTTCAATTCTCGGCTCCGCGCCGGAAGTCACGCATTCCTCGCCGATCACAACGACCTCCGCTGTTTCATCGGAAGGAAGCTCGAACATAAGCTTTCCAAGGGTTTCTTCCATAATGGAACGAAGTCCCCTTGCGCCGGTTTTTCTGTCTATGGCCTTTTGTGCAATGGCTTCGAGAGCACCTTCGGTAAATTTAAGGCTCACTCCGTCAAGGCCGAAAAGCTTCTGATACTGTTTTACAAGGCTGTTTTTCGGCTCTGTAAGGATTTTTACAAGAGCCTCCTTATCAAGGCTTTCAAGGGCGGTTATGACGGGAAGACGGCCAACCATTTCGGGGATAATACCAAACTTGACTAGGTCATGGGGAGTTACCTTTTTAAGAAGGTCTTTCGTTTCCTTGGATTTCTGGCTGAGCACATTTGCTCCGAATCCCATTGCGGAGCTTGCGATGCGTTTTTCGATAATAGGTTCGATTCCGTCGAAAGAACCGCCGCAGATGAACAGAATATTGGTAGTATCTATCTGGATGAATTCCTGCTGAGGGTGCTTTCTTCCGCCCTGGGGCGGTACATTGGAAACAGTGCCCTCAAGCATCTTGAGAAGCGCCTGCTGAACTCCTTCACCGCCTACGTCCCTTGTAATAGACGGGTTTTCGGATTTTCTTGTGATTTTGTCGATTTCATCGACATATATGATTCCGCGCTGAGCTGCTTCAACGTCAAAATCCGCAGCCTGAATAAGGCGAAGAAGAACGTTTTCCGCATCCTCACCGACATATCCGGCCTCGGTGATGGTGGTGGCGTCCGCAATGGCAAAAGGAACGCCGAGCACTCTTGCAAGGGTCTGGGCAAGAAGGGTCTTTCCTGTACCGGTGGGACCGAGAAGAAGCACGTTGCTCTTTTGGAGTTCAACGTCCTCGGTATCAAGCTTGCTTAAAATGCGTTTATAATGGTTATAAACCGCAACGCAAAGGGTTGCTTTTGCGCTGTCCTGCCCGATAACGTATTTATCAAGAACCGCTTTAAGCTCCGCCGGTTTGAGAAGGGTTGCCGGGTCGATAACCGGTTTGTTTTTTTCGTTTTTCTTGCGTTTGGTCTTTTCAATGGGGTCAAGGTCATCCTCATCATAAAGGATGGAATTGCAAAGCTCAACGCATTCGTCACAAATACAAACGCCGGGTCCCGTTATAAGTTTATAAACCATATCCTGCGGTTTTCCGCAAAAGGAACAGCGCATTTTGTGATCATCTTTATTGGCCATAGTCAAAAAGCCTCCGAATTATGCTGAATTATTCTCTGTGGTCAAGAACGTTGTCGATAAGGCCGTATTCCATGGCCTGTTTTGCGGTCATAAAATTATCCCTGTCTGTGTCGCGGGTAATAACGTCGATGGGCTGGCCGGTCTGTTCAGAAAGAATGCGGTTAAGTCTTTCTCTTATTGCGATTATGTGGTCGGCATGGATTTTGATATCCGAAGCCTGACCCTGCATTCCGCCAAGGGGCTGGTGGATCATAATTTCACTGTTGGGAAGTGCAAAACGTTTGCCTTTCGCGCCGGAACTGAGAAGAAAAGCGCCCATGGATGCAGCCATGCCCACGCAGATGGTGGAAACGTCGCATTTGATGTAATTCATGGTGTCATAAATAGCCATTCCTGCGGAAATGGAACCGCCGGGGCTGTTGATATAAAGGCTGATATCCTTGTCGGGGTCCTGTCCTTCAAGATAAAGAAGCTGGGCACCAACAAGGCTTGCGGTGGTGTCGTTTACCTCGTCACAAAGCATGATGATTCTGTCATTAAGAAGGCGGGAGAAAATATCATAGGAACGCTCGCCTCTGTTGGTCTGTTCAACGACCATCGGTACCAAACTCATTGGGGTATCACTCCTTTCGGATTTTAACAAATCTTGTCAAAAAATGTCATTAATGATATAAAGGACCTCCGGAAATAAATTCCGGAGATCCTCCAATACAAAGATAATTATATTGCAGTTTCTCTGGAAACTGTTCCGCCAAAATCAGTCGATTGCGGGATCGATTTCTTCGACTTTCTTTTTGCGGGTTGCTCTCTTTTTGGGAGCGGGAGCTTCTTCGCCTTCTGCTGCGGGTGCTGCTTCAGCGGGAGCTTCCTCGGTTTTTTTCTTGGTGGTGCGTTTTTTCTTGGGAGCTGCTTCTTTTGCTGCAGCTTCTTCTGCGGTGATTTCGGTTACTTTTGCGTTTTCACGAACAAATTTAATTGCTTTTTCAACGCAAAGGTCTTCGGTAAGCTCGTCAACAGGAACGATCTTTCTTACCTGTTCCTCTTTCATCTCATAACGTTCGGCAAGGGATTTGAATTCTTCGTTCATTTCTTCCTCGGTCATGGTGATCTTTTCTTTCTTTGCGATTGCTTCAAGAGCAAGGCGGATTTTTACCTGGCGCTCTGCCTGGGGTCTGAAGCCGCCGAAGAAGGATTCTTTGTCAGCACCGGTATATTTGAGATATTCATCAAGGGTAAGGCCAGCCTGTCTTGCAAGTCTGTTCTCGAAATCAGCGGCGATATCATCCATTCTTGCTTCATACATGCATTCGGGAATTTCTGCTTCCATGTTTGCAATGATAGCATCAACAAGTTTTTCTTCAAGCTCCGCTTCGGACTGTGCGTCTGCTTTTTCCTGAAGTTTTGCTTTGATGTCGGCTTTAAGTTCGTCGATGGTATCGAATTCACTTACGTCTTTTGCAAATTCATCGTCAGCAACGGGCATTTCTTTTGCTTTGATGCTGTGGAGTTTGCATTTGAATACAACAGGAGCGCCTTTGAGCTCTTCAGCAGGATAATCTTCCGGGAAGGAAACGTTTACGTCAAACTCTTCGCCGACGTTGTGGCCGCAAACCTGATCTTCGAATCCGGGAATAAACTGGCCGGAACCGAGTTCAAGCGGGAAATGTTCGCCTTTGCCGCCTTCAAAAGGAACGCCGTCTTTGAAACCTTCATAATCGATTTCAGCCTGGTCGCCGTTCTGTGCGGGTCTGTCTTCAACTTCAATGATTCTTGCGTTTCTTTCAAGCATTACGCTGAGTTCGCCCTCAACCTGTGCGTCGGATACAGTTGCAATGAGTTTGTCGGCTTTGATGCCTTTATATTTCTTTACAGAAACTTCGGGTTTTACGGTAACGGTTGCGGTAAGGGTATATCCCTCTTCGGAGCAGTCGACAAGTGCGATTTCTGCGCGGTCAACGGGAACGATTTTTGCTTCTGCAACTGCCATATCGTATGCTACGCCATAGGTTTCGTTAACAGCGTCCTGATAGAAATATTCTCTGCCGTAAGTTTTCTCGATGAGAGCTTTGGGTGCTTTGCCTTTACGGAATCCGTGAACGGTAAGGTTTTTGCCTTTTTCTCTGATTGCTGCGTCAACAGCACGTCCGAACTCTTCTGCGGTTACAGCAATGGTAAGCTTAACCTCATTAGTGCCGGTTTTTTCAATCTGTCTAAGTTCCATTATGTTGTTTCCTCCTGATAGATACATTTTCAGTAACTGTTAAAGTATATCATACACTTATCATAAAATCAATTATTTTATATAAAAATATTATATAATTTTATTGAATTTTCCAAAATCTGAACCCGAGATGGTCCGCTGAAATAAGTTTGAAGTCTATTCCCATATAATTACCCTCGTTGGCAAGGCTCCGTGAAGCACCGTGAAGATGCCCGTAATATACTCTTTTCACTCCGTACTGCTTCAGAACCGAAATGATATTGGGCACCATTTCGTTGGCATAAACCGGCGGATAATGAAGAAAAACGACTTTTTCAGCATCCGGAAATCTTTCAGAATCCTTAAGCGAAAGTTCAAGCCTTTGGGCTTCTCTTGCAGAAATTTTAAGATCATGCTGTTCATTCGGCATAAAAACCCAGCCTCTTGTTCCGCAAAGAGCAAGCCCTTCCGCAAGGACTGAATTATTATGGAGAATTTCAACGGTCGTTATGCCGTTTTCTTTAAAAAACTTTTCCGCCTTGCTTCTTGTTGACCACCAATAATCATGGTTGCCTTTCATTATGATTTTCCTGCCGGGAAGGGCTTCGATAAATTTAAAATCCGGCAAAGCCTCATCAAAACCGAGTCCCCATGAAAAATCCCCCGGAATAACAACCGTATCCTCCGGTTTTATCTGTTCCTTCCAGTTGGCTTCGATTTTGCTTACATAATCCTTCCAGCCGAAAAAGTTATCCATGGGTTTATCCGTTCCGAAAGAAAGATGCAGATCAGCCATCACCCATACGGACATCAGCCTTCACCTCCGACGGTGCTCAAAACAAAATCAGCCATCTCTTCTCTTTTGCAAACAGAAGTAAAACGCGGTTCTTTTTTGGCAAGGCTGCGAAGCTGTTCGGGCATCGGAAGGCCGGAAATGCGTTCAAGCTCCTTCGCGGCGTTGAAATCGTTTCTGTAATTTTTTCCGCTTATTGCTTTGAGCACGGCTCTCGGGAATTTATACGGGCTTGCGGTCGAAGCGATTATCGTCTTGGTGTTATCCCCAGTTTTCTCTCTGTATTTTTCATAGACCTCCACAGCAACGGCAGTGTGGGTATCACAGAGATAAGAATACTCATCAAACAGTATTTTTATGCGGTTTCTTGCGCTTTTATCGTCGGTATATCCGGCAGGAAAATTCTCTCTGAGATACGCAAGCATCTCATCTGTGATATAATATTCCCCGTGCTCATAAAGCGATTCCATCGCCGCCGAAACGTATTCATCGTCCTTTCCGCAAAGTTCAAAAAGAAGCCTTTCAAGGTTGCTTGAAACAAGAATATCCATTGATGGAGATTCAGTCAGATAAAAATTTCTGTTTATATTATAGCCCCCCGTGCTCAAAAATTCCGTGAGCACGTTGTTGGCGTTCGAAGCACAGATAAGCTTACCGAAAGGAACGCCCATGCGCTTTGCATAGTATGCTGCAAGAATATTGCCGAAGTTACCCGTAGGAACGGTTACGTTCACAGTTTCACCTTCAGCTATCTCTCCGTTTTTAAGAAGATCGGCGTATGCCGAAATATAATAAACTATCTGTGGAAGAAGACGACCCACGTTTATGGAGTTGGCGCTTGAAAAGCGCTTGCCTTTTCCGGCAAGTTCGGCTCTGATATTTTCATCGGTAAAAATAGATTTTACCGCGGTTTGAGTGTCATCAAAATTGCCCATAACTCCGCAAACGGTGACGTTTTTGCCCTTCTGGGTCTGCATCTGGAGCTGCTGTATTTTTGAAACGCCGTTCTGAGGATAAAAAACAATTATTTCCGTTCCATCGACGTCGCAAAAACCTTCAAGCGCCGCTTTTCCCGTATCACCTGAAGTTGCGGTAAGGATAACGGTTTTCTTGCCGTCGCCGGCTTTTTCAGCGGATTTTACAAGAAAATGCGGCAAGATCTGAAGCGCCATATCCTTAAAAGCACAGGTCGGCCCGTGCCAAAGTTCGAGCATATATGTGCTTTCGCCGAGCTTCACTATCGGCGTTGGGGTATCGTCCTCAAAATTGCCGATATATGCATTTTTCGCGCATTCAAGCAATTCATCTTTTGAAAAATCGGTCATATATTTCGCAAAGATTCGCTTTGCTCTTTCACAGTAATCGAGCTTCGAGAGTTCGGCAATTTCGCCTTTTTCAAGCATCGGAATTTCCACAGGCACAAAAAGGCCTCCGTCATCCGAAAGCCCTCGTATAATTGTTTCGGCGGAATCGAGCCGCAGATCTTTGTTTCTCGTGCTTTGAAATTTCACTTTTTTCACCTCAGATTCTTTCCGCAAAAAATCTGTTTGCGTTTTTCCAGAATATCTTTTCGGCAAGATTTTCGCCGAATTCCTTTGTGATGATGTTATAAAGCTTTGTAACATCGTTCAGCTTTTTTATACCATCGACAACATCACAGCCGTCATAATCGCTGCCCATGCATACGGTGTTTTCTCCGCCAAGCAAAAGCATTTTTTCAACATGCTTCACAATATCGTCAAGCGAAGCCCGTTCTTCATTCTCATTGAGAAAACCTTTATAAAAATTGATACCGACTATTCCCCCACGATGAATGATTTCCTTAAAATATTCGTCCGTGAGATTGCGCCTGTGGCCGCAAATCGAACGCAGGTTGCTGTGGCTTGCGGCTACGGCACATCCAACGTTTTTGATCACGTCTTCAAAACCGGCATCCGAAAGATGCGAAACGTCGATTATCATTTTCATCCGTTCCATCTCTTTAATAACTTCGATTCCGAACGGTTTAAGGCCGAAACCCTGTTCGACAGAACCTTTGCCAATCTCATTTTCGCCGTTCCACGTAAGCGTCATCATTTTGACGCCGTCTTCCCGGAGTTTTTCAAGCCGCCCGATTTTTCCGCCGAGCACTCTTCCTCCCTCAACAGTAAGAATTGCGGCGGTCTTTCCGCTTTTTGTAATTTTTTCGATATCCGCCGCCGTATTAACCTGTTCAAAA
The DNA here is from genome assembly GCA_017473745.1 of Oscillospiraceae bacterium. Taxonomy (GTDB): domain Bacteria; phylum Bacillota; class Clostridia; order Oscillospirales; family Ruminococcaceae; genus UMGS1668. The sequence continues at coordinate 12,050 of JAFUJP010000068.1, read as the reverse complement.
TACTGCGGATATTCCGCAAGCTGATCGCGGAAATAATGCTTTGCCATGGTGTAATAGTTGAAAGCGTCCTCGCCCTTTATGGTATCCGGACAGAATATGGCAAAGCACTGACAATGTCGCACAATCTCCCTGTTAACAGGAAGAGAAATATCAAGATAGCCATGCGTCATATCGACACTTCTCTGCATCGCAGAGGTAATGGTATCGCAATGAAGGTCAAAAAAATCCATGGATACTCTCCGTTCCAAAAGCATTTTTTATGTGGGTGAATTTTTTAATTTCAAGGTCGTATTTGCCGTAAACGATTTCAAAAATATCGAACCTTGGCTGACCGTTAAGCCCCTTTTGAAGCTTGTAAAGCATAGCAGCTTTACAGATTTTCTGCTGTTTCGAGCGGGTAACAGCCTCCCTTGGGGCATAAAGACAATCGTCAGCACGGGATTTGACTTCCACAAAAGCTATGTATTTTCCGTCCCTGGCTATGATATCTATTTCACCCATGCGGGTGTTATAATTTCGCTCGATGATTTCATAGCCTTTTCCCTCAAGATATTCGGCGGCGAAATCTTCGCCCATATCTCCGCGACGGCGTTTTTCGGTAATCATAAAATCACCCTCAGTGCATCTTTTTAAGAAAAGTAAGTCTGTGTATCTCGCTCGGGCCGAATTCCCTTATCTTTTCATAATGGAGCTTCGTTCCATAACCTTTATGTTTCGCAAAAGCGTATTCAGGATATTTTTTATCCATTTCGAGCATAAATCTATCCCTGCTGACCTTTGCAAGAATCGAAGCCGCCGCAATGCTTGCACTTGTGGCATCGCCCTTGATCACGAATTCCGTCGGAATATCCATATCTTTCGGAATACGATTGCCGTCGATATAAACGGCTTCCGGCTTGATGCTCAGGCCGTTTACGGCATTTTTCATTCCGAGCATGGTTGCTTCAAGAATATTAATTTCATCAATGGTTTTATGGTCAATGCTCTGTATGGAATAAGCAAGAGCGTGCTCAATTATCTCATCAAAAAGCTTTTCGCGCTTTTTTTCGCTGAGTTTTTTGCTGTCATTAAGACCTTCTATCTCATAATCCTCCGGCAAAATAACCGCAGCGGCAAAAACCGGTCCCGCAAGGGGGCCTCTTCCCGCTTCATCAACTCCGCAGATATGTTTTATTCCGAGTTCCGCACGCTTTGCGTGCTCAAATTCATATAAGCTCATTGGGTCGCTCCAAGGTAATTCTTCCTGTTTTTCCTCCGCGGAACTCATCGAGAAGCATTGCGGCAGCTCTTTCGGTGTTGACTTCCCCGCCGGAAATTTTCATCCCGCGCTTTGCTCCTATGAGTTCAAGAAGGTCATAGGGCTCAATATCCGCAGTTTCCTCGTCGGTAAGCTTATATCTTTCGCAAAGCTGTTTGTGTGCTTCGTGATTAAGAACATCCGCAAGGCGGGCCGCAAGGGTTTCAATATCAAGGATATCGTCTTTTACCGCACCGGTAAAAGCAAGGTGCTCGCCTACGGTTTTATCCTCAAATTTCGGCCAGAGAACGCCGGGCATATCGAGCAAATCAATGCCCTTATCAAGAGTTACCCACTGTTTTCCGCGGGTGACGCCGGGTCTGTCCTCAACTTTGGCGCGCTTTCCGCCGGCAATGCGGTTAATAAAAGAAGATTTTCCAACGTTCGGAATACCGACTATCATCATTCTGATAGGTTTGCCTTCCATGCCTTTTCTTGCGCGTTTTTCAAGTTCGTTTTTCAGCACTTCGCGCACCACCGGCGCAAGCTTATTAAGGCCTCTTCCGGTGCGGCAATCGGTAGGAATGGCGCGGATACCTTTGGATTTATAATATTCTACCCATTCCTGGGTTATAGCCTCATCAGCCATATCGCATTTATTGAGCACAACGACCCTCGGCTTTCCGCCGACAAGGCTTTTCATTTCGGGATTTCGGCTCGAAAAAGGCACCCTTGCATCGGTTATTTCAACAACAACGTCAACAAGAGGAAGATTCGCTTTCATCAAGCGGCGGGTTTTCGCCATATGGCCGGGAAACCACTGGATATCCACCTGTTCCATAGGGCAAAATCGCCTCCTTTCAACAATTCCTATTATTCTAATATATATTATACTATATTTCTTTCAATAAAGAAAGACTCCCCTGCCAATTTGGCAAGGGAGTTTTTTGCAAATAACAAATTATCTGACTTGTTTGACCTTTGCAGCTTTACCAACTCTGTCACGGAGATAATAGAGTTTAGCTCTTCTTACACGACCATGACGTACGAGTTCAACTTTCTCGATCATCGGGCTGTGGATCGGGAAAACTCTTTCAATTCCGCAGCCGTGTGCAACACGACGAACGGTGAAAGATTCAGAAATGCCGCCATGCTGTTTAGCAATAACCGCACCCTCGAAAATCTGGGTTCTGTAATGGTCTCCCTCTTTGATTTTGCAATATACCTTAACGGTATCACCGATTGCAACTTCGGGTTTGTCAGCTCTCAGGCAGTCCTGGGAAATAAGTTTAAGTGCATCCATTTTAAATATCCTCCTTATTATTTTTCAGACATTCATACTCAATGGATACCATTGACAGAGGACTGTCCGCCCGGCATATTTTTTGCCGTTCTTGTCGCCGGGAATGCGACAGCGCCGTTTAGACATACTAAACAGCCTTATTATAATAACACAAGAAAAATATAATTGCAAGTATTATTTTAACAAAATCAGCGGAATTTTTCCATTTTTTCGTTATAAACCGCCGTTCTTCTTACGGAAATATCCTCCGGGCGGAATCCGGCAAAATTATCGAATGCCGCAAAAAGCAAATCCGGGTTTATGTTGAGCTCAACCCCCGAAGCAAGGCGTGCCCTGAAGAAATATCTTCCCTCTTTGTTTTCAAGCTTTGAAAGCTTTATGTGGGGTCTTATATTGATTTCTTTTTCGCCGCTTTTGGTCTTTTTTACCACGGGAACTTCTTCCCTGTCAAAACATCTGTACCAATCCGCAAGCATCTGTTCAACGTCTTTTCCTTCCGCAGCAAAAGAAATATCATAATCCGCAAAGCGGATCTTTTTTGCATCCATTTTCGGTTTTCCGGCGGCGATTGCCTTGAAACCAACCGGAAGAACGGCGTTTATCCTGCGAACTATTTCTTCATAAGGCATCGGCGCAACAAGCCGGAAATCAACGCTTTCCGCAACGCTTTCATAACCGAGAGAAAGCGGCAGAGCGAAGGTAAGATAAAGATGGGGATGGAATCCCTCTGTGTACCAGAAATCAATTTTGGAGCGTTTGAGAGCCCGCTGGAAGGCGCGCATAACGTCAAGATGGGAAATATATTTTGCACTGCCGGTTTTGGTATAGAAAAGCCTTACGTCAATGAAATTTGTCATATCATTCAAAACAGCGTCCTCCCTTCAGGCAGTTTGCGCCGCAGCCGGAACATTTCTGGCGGCAGTTTGGCGTTGTTACGCTTTCATGAGCCTTTTTATTTTCATTTACGATGAAATTTTTAGAAACGCCGTAATCAAAAATATCCCACGGCATGATTTCGTCGTAGCTTCTGGTGCGGTTTGCATAAAATTCCGGCTCAACGCCGCATTCTGCAAAAGCTTCCATCCATGTGTCAAATTTAAAATGCTCATCCCAACTGTCAAGGTTACAGCCTTTACGCCATGCAGTTTCGATAACTTTACCGATTTTTCTGTCGCCCCTTGCAAGAACCGCCTCGAGATAAGAGGTTTCCGCATCGTGCCAGTCGAGATTTATCTTTCTGCTATGGAGTGCGCTGCGCATGACCTCCTGCTTTCTGTGAAGCTCTTCCCTGGTATCCTGCGGTTCAAACTGGAACGGAGTAAAAGGCTTCGGAACAAAGCTTGCAACGCTGCAGGTGACCTGCACCGCTTTGCCTTTTGGTTTGTTCGGCATGTAGTAATAAAGATCAACGACCCGCTGTGCGGTCTCAACAATGCCTCTTACGTCATCATCGGTTTCGGTGGGAAGGCCGATCATAAAATAAAGCTTAACAGCGGTGTATCCGCCTTCGAAAGCTGTCCGGCAGGTGTTCATTATTTCTTCTTCGGTAACGTTTTTATTTATAACGTCGCGCATACGCTGGGTGCCCGCTTCCGGTGCAAAAGTAAGACCGGTTTTGCGAACTTTGGTTATTTTCTGAAGAAGGCTTTCACTGAAGTTATCCACACGAAGCGAAGGAACCGCAAGGTTGACGTGCTCTTTCGGGGTCCATTCAAGAAGGTCATCGAGAAGAGGCTCAAGCTCGCTGTAATCGCTGGTGCTCAGCGAGGTGAGCGAAAGTTCCTCGTAACCGGTGCTGTCGCAAAGGTCATGAGCATTTTTCGAAAGAGTTTCAAAATGCTTGTCCCTTACCGGACGGTAGATAAAACCCGCCTGGCAAAAGCGACAGCCGCGGATACAGCCGCGCATAAGCTCAAGCTGGCTTCTGTCGTGAACAATATCAATAAAAGGAACAACAAATTTATCCGGATAAAAAACTCCGTCAAGGTCTTTTATAATGCGTTTTTGTACCGGAACAACGGCGGTTTCTTTCGGAACAAATTCCTTAACGGTGCCATCCCCGTTATAAACAACATCAATAAGAGAAGGAACGTAAACGCCTTTGATTTTTGCAGCTTCGCAAAGATACTGCTTTTTGCTCCAGCCCTCTTTTTTGGCGGTTTTATAAAGATTTACAACTTCCGGAAGGACTTCTTCTCCCTCTCCCGGCATAAAAAGATCTATGAAATCCGCAATGGGCTCCGGATTGCAGGAACAGGGACCGCCCGCAACCACAAGGTTTTTAAGTTCGCATCTATCCTCGGAGCGAACGGGAATCCCCGCAAGATCAAGCATATTGAGGATCCCGGTATAAGAAAGCTCGTATTGAAGAGTAAAACCTATCATATCGAAATCCCCGACGGAATCGCGGCTTTCAAGCGCAAAAAGCGGAAGCTTGCGTTCGCGAAGGATTTTTTCCATGTCAATATCCGGCGCAAAAACTCTTTCGCACCAAACTTCCGGATCATTATTAAGAAGGCTGTAAAGTATTTTCATTCCGAGATGGCTCATACCGACCTCGTAAAGATCGGGAAAACAAAAAGCAAACCTTACGGAAACATCATTTTTGTTTTTAACAACGCTGTTAAGTTCGCCGCCGCAGTATCTTGCGGGTTTTTGAACAAGGCTCAGTATATTTTCGGGAATTGCAGGCAAGGCGATTCCTCCTTTCATAATTTAAATATTATAGCATATTTTCAAATCTCTTTTCAATAGCAAGAAACGTTAATATCCCGTAAAAGCACCATTTATCGGTTCTTCAAAAATCCGCATTAAAAAAGTCTTGTTATTCAATTTCAAATAAAGTATTATATTTTTGATAATCCATATTTTGTTTTGGTGATTGCATGAATATAAACAGCTATTATAAAAATATCCCGCAGTATGATGCGTTTTTGGATTTTCATACGGAAAAAAGCGCACCGGATTCAATTCTTCCGGATTTCGTCCAAGGCGATGAAGCATGTGTATGCATATACGGAGCAAGCGAATCCGCTGTAAAAGATTATTTATCCGCTCTCGATGATTACAGCCGTAAACTTGCATTGTCAATAAAAAGCAAAATCAGCAAAGACGAAGCATGGGATCTGGAAATAAAACCGATTTTTTTATTTGAATCCGAAAAAGACCTTTTGAATTTCATTGATTTTGCCAATCATTTGGATGACGAAGCATTTTTTGAAATGATTCAAAAATTGCAGCTTATTTATAATGAACCTTGGATTTCTGTTAGACAATTAAACCATGAAAAAATTTGCGAAATCATACATCGTTATAAGCAGGAGAAAACCTTATGATAGATTTTAAAGAAAACGAGCTAATAAACAACCGTCTTGATACTTTGTATAAAAAGTATGATTTGGAATTCATCGAAGAATGGCAAAAAGTATTCAAAGACGAACCCCCGAAGCGTCTAAATGCGTTCGGAATAATAAATATTCATAAATATGATATGGATAACGGAATACTTTTCATTTGCCGTGAAACAAACAACTGGAAAAACGAGGATTATTCAAAGGGCGTTTTGTTCCGCAGCTGGATGTGTGAAATGACCGAAAACGGCCTTTCCGATCACGCCAAAAGACATCCTAATATGTGGTATAATATCGGGCGCTGGGCAATGCTCATCAATTCGCCCGAAACTCCGATAGAAGAAATCGCTTCGCTTAAAAGCGAAGTCATCAGCTGTATCGGAAACATTGCTTTTACCAACATCAATAAAGTCAGAGGAAAAGAACAGGCAGAAACAGAATATAATCTTCTTGCAAAAACCCCCGTAGCCGGCGAAGTTTTGAAACGTGAAATCGAAATAATAAAACCCAAAATCATCGTCTGCTGCGGAACAGGATGGGTTTTTGACCGAAATATAAAAAATTATGACGGCAAGGTTATTTATATGCCCCACCCAGGTGCAAGGGCAAACACCGAAAATATGCTGATGAAGCTGAAAAAACAGCTTTAACATAAAAATACGGATGCCCTTTTAACATCGGGCATCCGTGTTTTATTCCGTTAACCGGGCAATGATTTGCTTAAAATTACCGCTGCATCAAGCTTGAACCGAAAACATTGCATTTCGCTATTTCAAATTGAATAACAGCGCACCAAAAAACGTTACGGTATTCCTTCCGTTATTATAATGAACACCGGCTTCTTCGGCGAGTTCATTGACCATAAATCCGTAACCTTCCAAAGAATGATGCAGGAATTGCGGAAATCTGCAAGGTGCATCCGGATATGTACATTCGGCGCATCTTCCGCAGCCCTCATTGGAAAGCAATAAATATTCTTTCAGAAACCCTTTTAAATTTCTATCAAATATATCCACTGTTTGTTTAAAATCCAACAGATACTCTGTTATTCTTTCAAAATCAAACGAATCCCCAAGATCGTATTTTCGCGAGAACAATAACATTTTATCGTATTTATCAACACGATCTTTACATTCCGCAACCGTACCTATCGCCGGAGGACACGCCCACGAAACCGCGTAATTGCGGCATGAATTTGCTTCGCAGAGCTTTCTTACCTCCGGATAATATTTAAGATTTGCGATATTTATATATCCGGTTTCAAAGAAATCGCATTTCACGGCGATTTCTTCTATCTTTGAAAAAATATCCATCCCGATCCCCCCTGCAAATCAATCTTTTTTTATTTTATCATACATTAAAACTGCAATCAACAATAAATGAAATTTACAAAACCCCTATGGTTTCAACTCGGTATTCACGCCCTGCCGCCCGCATAAAGACGGCTTTTTTTCACGGTTTACGAAGCGTTGATTTACAAAAACGGCTCACAGTGCTAAACTCAAATCAAAGGAGGTGCACTGCACTTGGATAACATCAAAACAGGGAATCTTATAAGAGAGTTGCGCACCGAAAAAGGCATAACTCAAAAAGAACTTGCTGAAAGACTTAACGTTTCCACTGCCGCCGTTTCAAAATGGGAAAACGGCCATGGCTTCCCCGATATTTCTCTGTTGGAACCTCTTTCTGCCGAGCTTGATATTTCGGTTACGGAGATTATAAAGGGTGAAAAAAATCCTGAATCAAAGGTTGAGGATTCCATAGCAAAGGATATCATCGAGCTTTCCAAAAAGGAACGCAAATTTGAAAGAACCGGGCAGATATTTATAGTTTCGGCCCTTGGGCTTACGATTATTTCGATAGTTTCATATATCGTTTTTGATGCGTTTTCCAGCTATGAGCGCAGTATGGAATTTTCTGTTGAAAGCTCGGGCCTTATCGGGCTTTTTAGTTTTCTTTTCGGTGCAAACGCCGTCTTTTTCGCTCTTTTCAACCTTTTCTTCGGAAAGAAGTATTCCGTTCGAAAAGCTATGCAAACCGGTCTTTTCAGCGAGGCTTGCTGTGCCGGCGCCTTGTGGCTTGCGTTTGTTTATATAAACTATAAAGTTTCAATCGGCGATGTTTCCGCAGTTCTCGATACTGCCGAAGGCCTTGAATTTTATGCAAGGATTTTGCTTTTGACAACGGTTTATATAAACGCTTTTGCTTATCATAATATTGTGAAAGAAAAATAAGCGGATCCACCGGCAATATACCGGTGGATTTTTTTATTACTTAATTTTTCCTTAACAAAGATTAAGATTTATTTAAACCGCTTTTTTACCCATTGAAAAAATGCTAAACTCTGTTACAGAATCATCTGAAATATAAGGAGTTTTGTTTATGGGTTATCTTATTTATTTACAAAAGTCGTTTCTGCGCGATCCAAAACGGCATATTTCGTTTTTTGTTGCTGTCACCTGTTCTTTTATTCTGCCTCTTTTAATATCCGTTTACCGCGACAGCAGCGCTTACGGTATGGAACAATATCTCCTCGATAAAACGAAAGGAGTAACATACCATATTTCAAACGCCGATGAAGATGACATGGCGTATTTTGAAAACATACCCGGATTATCCTCTCCTGCTTTTGATGAAGGAATAATTTATCTGAGTATCCTTTCGGATGAGGAATGGAAAAACAAAGAAACCGTTGTTTTCTATGACAATCTGATTCAAAAACAAGCAGCACTTTCCGGCAATGAAAGGCTTATAATTTCCGGTTACAATTATGAAAACGCCCACGGAATTTCCACCGATACCGGCGGGTATCTTTCAGCGCAAAAGCTTTTGTTGATAATCAATTTATTCATTATACTTATTTCCTCTTTTGCGATACAATCGGCTTATAAAAGCCATTTGAACCAATTCTCTTCGGATATGGGCAAGCTTGTTTCTCTCGGTGCAGAAACGAAACATATAGCCATGATTTTTGCTTTTGAATTCGCCGCAATATTCTGTATGGCTTCCGTTTGCTCCGTTTTTGTTTCTGTCGGCATGATGAAGTTTCTGCTTGGTTCATTCCTCGAAATGCAAAATGTAAAAGAATTATCGTGGCTTTTGTTCCATGTTGAACCACAGAATATTTTTCTGCATCTTTTTTTGTTTTTTGTTTCGTTCGCGGCGGTTTTTTTCTTTACAATAAAAAAATACGCCCGATGCTCTGTTTTTGAAATAATTCATCGGCAGACAAATGAAAATTTCAAAAAGCATAAATACAAAAGGTTTAAAATTCTTTCTTCCCCGTCCGCTTCTCTCGCAAGGCTTTGGAGACAAAGAACTAACAAAACTTTCAACAGCTGTCTTTTAACTTCTGTTCCGATTGTAACAGTATTCATGATTGTTTTCAGCGGCATTATGATCGGTTTCGATTCTTTGAAAACAGAATCCGAATATGATATCAGGCTTTCCATAAATGATGCCGAAACTTTCGGAGGGTTTGCCCCGGAGGACGTGAACCTAATTAAAGGAATATCCGGCGTGGAAGCAATTTCAGCGGAATACGAAATCCCGCCGGATAAATATACGGTCGTATCGGATGACCCTTCTGCTATTCCCCTGCCTGTAAGAATTTTGAGATACAGCGATTTGGATTCAGCAAAAACTCCGCTATCCGAACATGAAATCGCCGTTTGCAAAAATCAAAATCTTTCTTCCTACAGCATCGGCGATACCCTTGAGATAGGTTTATCCGACCATTATTCCGAAAGCTCCGGCATCGTATCTTTAAGTTTGCTTGTAACCGAATTTACGGATGCAAAATCCGCCGATTGGGCTGTAGATATATACCTAAGCGATTCTTTTTATGAAAAAATAATTTCTATGGAACCTATAAACATAATTGAGATAAAACTCACCGATCCTTCCGCGAGCAGCCACGTTCAGTCCGTTTTGCAAACATATTTCCCCGGGGCGGAATACGAAATCACAAACCATCAGGAAACAGTTGATGCCGTTCTTTATACTTCTCCCGGCATTTATCTTCTTATACTTTTCCTGTTTTTTATCATCTTTTTGTTTGTTACGGTAATTTTGTATGCAAAACTTTCTGACTATATTGAAAACAGCCGCGGGATAATCCGTTCGCTTTATACCATTGGCGCATCCATACGCGATATCCGCTTGTCATATATCAAACAGGATATAAAAGCCGCATTTTGCGCCTGTGTCATACCATTGCTGTTTTGTGTTCCGTTTATAATGCTTGCTTCGGATTCTTTTGACATAATCGAAACATTTCTTATTAAAGTTTTACCTTTTTATATGATAATGGCTCTTTTTATTATTGCCGCATATATACACCCGGTTTATCGAACTTTGAAAAACGTTATGAAAAGAATATAAAATAAGGAGAAATAAAATGGATATCGTTTCAGTAAAAAATCTTACAAAAACGTTCACACAGGGAACCGACAAAATTTTTGCCTTAAAAAACGTTTCTTTTTCAATAAAGCCCGGAGAAACCGTTGCCATTATCGGGCAATCCGGTTCCGGAAAAACAACCCTTCTTAACCTTATAGGCGGCATAGAAAAGCCAACCTCCGGCAATGTTGAAATTGATGGCATTTCTCTGCAATCTTCCAGCGATTCAGAACTTTCAAAAATCCGAAGACAAAAAATCGGATATATTTTTCAGGATTTCAACCTTATTCCCGTTCTGACTGCTGAAGAAAATATTGTGATGCCTCTCCTTCTGGATTCAAAAAAGATAAACAAAAAACATCTTCATTCAATAACTGATTTTTTGGGTATCACCGAAAGAATGAAGCATCTGCCTTCAGAGCTTTCCGGCGGCCAGAAACAGCGCGTTGCCATTGCACGCGCGCTTATAAACCGCCCCGGTCTTATTCTTGCTGATGAGCCCACCGGTAATCTTGATAAAAATACCGCAGATGAAATAATGCAGCTTCTTCTCGAAATAAACCGAAACGGCACCACCGTCATTCTCGTTACGCATGAGGAAAAATATGCCGATATGTGCCAAAGAAAATTATATATCAGCGACGGCATAATCAGCGAAACTTAAAAAGTTCCGCTCCCCCCAAAAAAACAAGCCGCCCCGTTAGGGCGGGGTTCGTAAAACAGTTAAAGCCAAGCTACATTTTGCAGCTTGGCTTTTAACGTTGTTCGCACTACATGGCAGAATGCGATGTATAGAAGTGCGCCCTTATCGATTGGCCCAATTCCCATCGTTCGTCTATAATTCTATTCCCGTTATTGAAGCAGGCGGCGACTCGGCGTACCAAATCGCCGCCCTTGTGTTAGTTACTCGATGTGTGCGAAAGTAGTTCCCAAGCCAATGTCAAAGCCAAGGGCTTTATACATCTTTTCATCACACGGAGCACAGCATACCGTTAAAATCGATATACCATTTTCTTTGCACCATGTCTGTGCTGCCTCTGCCAATTTCCGAGCAATACCTTTGCCGCGGAAAGCCGGTTCGATGTAAAAATCCTCATATACGCCCGTATCCGAACAAGAGAAGGTAGAATAGCATTTTGCAACGCTACACATACCGACAGCACGGCATCCACGCTTTGCAACAAAGAAAGTAATCTTGCCGTTCTTGATAGCTTGCTGAAGATGTTTCTGCATTTCCTCCGTGAGCGATTCTTCACCGATGTCTTTTTTGAAACCGTTCTCCAATTTCAAAAGCTGCCAATCGGTTGGATTGCCCAAGATCTCCACGGTGAAAGGCACTTCATCGTTTGGTGGCAAAATCATCAACGGCTCGCCCCATTCGTCAACACCGTTCTCAATGAAACCTACACTTTTCCAAAAGCGAAGACGGCGATCATTACCGCCATAATTCAGTTCGGCATAGAGTGCGCCGTTTTCCTCTGCCCAATTCAACAGAACTTTGGCACATTCTCTGCCTGTACCGTTTCCACGATATTCCGGATATACGCAGTATTCCATAATGAAGCATTTGCCATCCTCGGAGGTGTAGATCACCGGCAAGGCAAAGCCTATATCTTGTCCATTCCACTGAAAGAATAGATAGTAGCACCGATCTTGCGGTCTGTTGTGGATCTCCTGCATCGTGGATCGGTATTCATCACCGAAGAAGTAATCTCTTTCCTCTGCGTTTGGGTCGGGAAACATATCCCGTTTGTAATAG
>JAFUJP010000067.1 GCA_017473745.1 Oscillospiraceae bacterium | reverse complement strand
TTAGGAACCTCCGTTCGTTCGGTGGTGCGCTTTGTCCCCTTTTGAAAGGGGACAGCGTTTGCGGGAGCAAACTGCAGGGGTTAGAAAGGCGTTTCTCTGACGGGTACCGCCGTCTCTTTGCGCCGTCAAAGAGATGGGGGTACATAACAAATTACAAAAAAACGGAACGGTCAAGACCGTTCCCTACATTCGATTAAGCGATAATGGCAGACGGGACAGGGTTTCCACCCTTCCGTCACCTCCGGTGACACCTCCCCTGATAGGGGAGGCAAACGCTCCGCGTTCCTGGTTATGTGCCCTTGTGCGGTACCCAAAATATTCTGCAAAAAACAGCGGCACTTCATTGCGAAGCGCCGCTGTTCAAAGAATATTTTTTGTTTTAATATTTCATTCCTATGTAACAGTTGGAATAATATTTAAGCAAAATTTCATCCCATTCATAACCCTGTTTTGCATAAGCGATGGAACCGACGGCGCTCATTCCGACGCCGTGACCATAGCCGCGCATGGTGAAAACGAAACTGTCGCTTGCGCTGTCGTATCTGACGTCAAAGGCTGTGGAACGAAGTTTCGATCCGCCAAGAACGTTTTCGCGAAGTTTTCTTGCGCTGTATGTGCTTCCGCCAAGGTTCACCATGTTTACATAATCGGTGCTTCCCCAATAGCTTGAAATACTTATCCAGCCGGAAGGATTGCCCGAAAGGGTGATCCCGGTTTTGCTCTTTACTTTATCCGCAAAATCGGAAGAAGAAATGATATAGGTTTTGCTCGTATAGCCGTCAACCGGCGAAGAAACAGAAACAAGATTTCTGTTCGCGTATCCCCAAACCCATTCCGCGTTTGCGGTTTCTCCGCAGCTTTCAGAAAAATAGGTTGCAAGGATATATTTGTTGCTTCTGTCATCAAGAACGGCATATCCGATAACCTCGGCAACACATCTTTTGATCTGTGAATCAAGCTTTTTGGTGCTGACCCCTGCGCTGACGTTTCCGCCGTTATACATAAGATATGTATAGGTTGCGACCGCCTGTGCCTTAACGTGCTCGTCAGGCTGTCCCTGGCCGGCTTCGTATGCTACTATCTGGCAAACAGCATCATAAATGCTCATAACCTTTCCGTTAACGATGACGGTATCGGTAAGAGAGCGGCTGTAATAGCTGCTTTCACCGCCGGAGGATGCCGCAAACGAGCCTTCCGCAACGGAAGAACCGCTTCCGGTAGAAGGCAGTGTTGAAGAGGATTCCGGAACGGATTCGGATGAAGTCGAAGGCGGCGGCGTGCTCTCGGAAGAAGTGGATTCAGAAGTCGCTTCGTTTACCGTTACCTTAAAGGTTGCGGTAAGCCCTTCATAGGTTACGGTGATGGTTGTTTCTCCTGCGGAGGTAAGGTTTCCGTTGGGGATAACCTCGAATCCTTCTGTGATATCCTCATAGGTATCATCCGATTTTGTAACGCGAAGGGTAAGTCCGGTGGTATCAAGCTTTTCACCGACGGTATAAATAAGCTTGGAAGGTTTTTTCACTATCTCGATGGATTTAACGGTGGCTTCGCCTTCCACGTTGATTTTAAATGTTGCGCTGTAATCGCCGTAGGTAACTTTGATATTTTTTTCTCCGGCGGTATCAAAGGCTTTCGTAAGCTTGGGCTCGAAAGAAAGCTCTTTGCTTTCGGCGTTTTCAGCGGTTATATCCGTAATATCCTCATAATTGCCGTCGGTTTTATAAACACGGATCACAAGGCCCTTGGGGTCGAGTTTTTCACCGACTTTATAAGAGGTCTTTTCGGGCTTTTTCTGAATAACGATATAATCGACTTCCGCCTCGGAACTTGTTTCTTCGGAAGAAGAAGTTTCTTCGCTTTCTTCCGTTACCGTAACGATAAAGGAAATGGCAACTTCCTCATAGGTGACAACGATCTCATAATCGCCCGCATCGGTCAAAGGTCCATCCGGTATAATGGTATATCCGTCAACGACCTCTTCCATGGTTCCGTCCTCACGGAAAGCAAAAAGCGTAAGACCGGTGGGGTCAACCGCTTCGCCGACTTTATAATCCCTCTTATCGGGATAGCTTCCGAGTATCAGTTCAACAACGGGCGAAGCGGAACCTTCGCCGATCTCCTCCGCATCGCCGAAGGAAGCATCGGCTTCGGACTGCTGTGCCTGAGAAACTGCCTGATACCATTTATCGGGCATGACCGGGTTGGAGTTGTAGTAAGCGCCGCTTGTATCGAGGGTGCTTATATCCTCTCCCTCGCGAACCTGTCTTGCAACAATGACAACACGCGCATCGGTGAAATCATAGCTGCAGGTGGAAAGGGTAAGATAATGGTCGCTTGTGTTGTAATCAACACCGGTTACGATAAGGGTGCGTTTTGCAACCTGGTTAAGGAATTCTTTCGTTTCGGCTTCGTCGCCGTTTATAAAGTTGTTGTAATCCCAAACCGGGCCATCCTTTTCGTATGCGTTGGTAAGGATAACGCCGACGATGAGCCAGTCCTGATCACCGTAAAGGGTATCAAAATGAACCACCGGGTGCTCCTTATAGAATTTGAGCTGCTTATATTTTATAAGGTCGCTGAACATTTCGCCGTCATTATAGACGTTGTGTCCGTAAACGATGAGGTTGGTGCTCTGTTCATCCGGATCCGCTTCGCATCTGTAATCAAGGAACGGCGTTCCGTACATTGAATAGTTGCCGTAAAAATCCTTGCGGAGGTAATACTGACCGGTAAGGCCCTTGTCATTGACCTTCGCCGTCTGGACTACCGGGAATTTTACGTTGGTGTTGTCGATGCTGATATAAGCGATGGTATCCGGGTTTTCCTGGAAAAGCTTATAAAGCTTGGGGTTATAACCCCATTCCCGGAGTTCTTCCTCCGGAACATCCTCCGGAGTTGTATTTACCCACTTTTCAAAATCCGCAGAAAGGTTTTTCTGGTTCACGTTATCAAAAAGCTTGGTGCTTAAATAACCCATGGAGCCGATAAAAACAAGAATGCTTACGATAAAAACAATTTTTCTTATAAGCTCGCCCTTGCTGTCGCCCTTCATGGGAACAAATCTCGAATACCATTTCTGGCCGCCGGCGGTGGATTTCGATGTTCTGAATTTCGATTTGCCGGAAACGGCGCCCATAAGAGAAACGGAATTTTCATAAAGCTTCGGATATGCAAAAGCAACGGAACGCGCAATATGAATTGCCCTTTCGCCCGCAACGGCGATAAGTTCTTCCCTTGTTTCGGCTGTAACGTGCTCGGTCCAGACGTTATCGCCCATGCAAACGGCAATGTTTGCGCCGTCATTGTTTTTGGTGGGGTCGGTGGTGATTGCAATTCCGATGTTTGAACCATAGGTTTTGCAAACTTCGCCCGCAAGAACTGCGGCAGTCCAGGTGCTGTTGACGCCGTGGCGTTTAAGAAGCTTTTCGGGGATATCGTATCTCGAAACACCCTGTGAGGTTCCGAGATAGTTTCCAACGAATTCATTGGTATAAGCCGCGGCTGCTATTTCGTGGCGCTGGATCCCCTCTACTGCGATGGCAGCTTTAAGGTCTTTTTTAGAAAGCTCTTTTTCAAATGCCTGGCCGACGTTTTCGGCATCCACCGCATAAGCGGCGCTGCCAACTTCGGAAGCTATGCTTTTAAGCGCGGCGCTTACCTTTGCGCCGGCTTCTTTTCTGTCGGTTCCGCGGCCGTAAATCTGAACGGCAATCTCGGTTCCGTCCTCATAAACCCTTACTGCGGTGCCGCTTGTTTCTGCGGAAGAAACCGCATCTTCCGCATCGGATTTGGAAATTCCGGCACAGCGGAGGGTCTTAAGCGAATAAGCTCCGCCGACAAAATCCGCAAGATAGCGTGATACGCGATAGCAAAGCATGAACTGCATTGTATCAGCATCACCCGGAAGAAGGATTATGCACTGGTTTCCCTGTGAAAGAGCGCAGCCGCTGGGCTTTCCGTTCTTGTTGCGGAATATTTCCGCCCCTTCTGGGAATACCTCGCCTTCCCTTTGAACGGTGGGGAAGCCGATGGCGGAAGCAACAGCAGAAACGGTCATATTACCGTTTTCTTCGCCCATGCCGCCGATAATCATAATTACGTTGTAATCAGCAAGCGCTTCCGCAACGTTTTTATGTATTGCGGAACGTTCTGCGTCGATGCGTTTTCCTTTGATGTTGGCGATTCCAAGCATCTCGAATTCTTTCTGAACAAGCTGGGCAACGTTATCCTGTTTTACGTTGCTCAAAAGGATTATCTCCGACTGCATGAAATCACTCCTTTCAAATTAAAATCAGTTTTCATTTTACCTCTTACTTTTTAGGAAAAAGTCTTAACCGCTGGTGGCTTATCTCACATCTTTCAACAAGGGCCTCGATATCAAGGGCCTTTTCCGCCTCCTCGATCATCTCAAGGGTGGGGCGGGTTTTGGGGTGCCTTGGAGTAAATACCGTACAGCAATCCTCATAAGGAAGGATGGAGGTTTCAAATGTTCCGATCTTTTCGGAAATTTCAACTATCTCCTGTTTGTCCATGCCGATAAGCGGGCGGAAAACCGGAAGAGTTGAAACGGCATCGGTGCACCCGATGGCGGGCATTGTCTGGCTTGCAACCTGGGCAAGGCTTTCGCCGGTGATGATCGCTCCGCATTCCTCTTTTTCAGCAAGGCGAAGGGCGACCCTCATCATAAAGCGGCGCATGATAACGGTGAAAAGATCTTCGGGGCATTTATTCTTGATCTCCTCCTGAATTTCGGTAAATCCGGCGGAGAAAAGATCGATTATTCCGCAATAGTCGCAAAGCTTCTGGCCAAGGCTCTGAACTTTAAGCCATGCCCTTTCGCCCGTATAAGGCGGCGACTGGAAGTGGAGAGCGCATATATCAACGCCGCGCTTTGCCATCATATAGCCGGCAACGGGGCTGTCGATTCCTCCGGAAAGAAGAAGAAGTCCTCTTCCGCTGGTGCCGACGGGCATTCCGCCCGCTCCGGGAAGCTGCTGACCGTGGATATAGGCATATTTTTCACGGATTTCGACCATTACGACGATATCCGGATTTGTTACGTTAACGCGAAGATGGTGGAATTTTGAAAGAAGAACCGCGCCCATCTCCCTTGCGATTTCGGGGGATTTCATGGGGAAGCTTTTGTCGCTTCTTTTGGCTTCCACCTTAAAGGTTTTGAGATAAGGCAGTGTATCCGCAAGATAGACCTTTGCCTTTTCGGTGATATCCTCCCAGTTTTTTTCGGCAACACAGGCTCTTGTAAGTGCGACTATGCCGAAAACTTTCTGAAGGCGTTCAACCGCTTCGTCAAGGTCGATGTCATCCTCCTGCGGTTCGATATAAACGGTGGATTGGGATTTCCAGCATTTGAATTTGCCAAGATCCTCAAGGCGGCGTTTGCAGTTTTTTATAAGCCTGTCCTCAAAGCCCGAACGATTCAGACCTTTAAGGGCAATTTCGCCGCATTTGATAAGAATGATTTCTCTCATTTATAAACCTCTTTTTATTTGCAAAGTAAACTCATGGCGTCCTTTATGGCCGCAACAAGTTCGTCAATATCCTCTTTTTCGGTATCACGCCCGAAGCTTATGCGTATGGCGCTGTCGATTCTTGCGGAATCATAACCCATTGCCGCAAGAACGTGGCTTTTCGCGCCCAGCGCGCAGGCAGAACCGCTTGATACATATATGTTTCTTTTTTCAAGAAAATGAAGCATTATTTCGCTTCTTATCCCCAAAACGGAAATATTCACGATGTTCGGGAGCGCGCCTTCTTTTGAATTGAGCACAACACCGTCAACTTCGGCAATGGAATCCTTGAGGTATCTTTCAAGTTCTTCCATACGCTTTCTGCGCACCGGCATTGAAGTGGAATCAAGAAAAACCGCTTTTCCGAAAGCCGCGATAAGCGGCGTCGCCTGGGTTCCCGGCCGAAGCTGCTTTTCCTGTTCGCCGCCGAAATGGTTCGGCAAAACCCTTGCGCCTTTCTTTATCCAAAGGGCGCCCACGCCCTTGGGGCCGCCGATTTTGTGGGCGGTTATTGTCACAAGGTCAACCCCGAGCTTTTCTGCCTTGAACGGAATTTTGCAAAAAGCCTGAACCGCATCGGTATGGAATACAACCTCGGGATTTTTGCGCTTTGCGGCGGCGCAAAGTTCCTTTATTGGGTTGACAGCGCCGATTTCGTTGTTGACAAGCATCACCGAAACAAGAACGGTTTTTTCATCCACCGCATCAAAAACCGATTGCGGAGTTATAATTCCGTCTTTATCCGGCGCAAGATAAGTTACCGAAAAGCCCATGCTTTCAAGCTGTTTTGCGCTTTTGATGACAGAATCATGTTCATAGGCCGAAACAACGACCTTGTTCCCCCTGCGCTTTTTGGCAAGGGCCCCGCCGATAACGGCAAGGTTATTGGCCTCGGTGCCACCGCTTGTAAAGTAAAGCCCGTCGGGGTTTGCGCCAAGGGCATTGGCTATATCCCTTCTTGCTTCCTCCATGACCTTTTCGGCCTCAACGCCTTTCATATGAAGCGAAGAGGGGTTGCCGTAAATTTCGGTCATGACCTTAAAGGCTTCTTTGGCGGCCTGTTCATATACTCTTGTGGTTGCGCTGTTGTCAAGGTATATTTCTTTCAAAAATCCGCCCCCAATGAACACAATTCTCCATAATTCAGAGTTATTATACACAAAAATATATTATTTTTCAATAACCCTTTTAAATATTTAATATATTATTTATATTTATGGGATAAATTGTTGTTTACCGCACCGAGGTAAATAATAATCTTCCTCACAAAAACAGCAGGAGAAAATTTCCCCTGCTGTTTGTCATTCTTTATTCGTAAAAATCGCCTTTGCAGTTGCCATGATATCCTCGTGGGTGATGCTTCGCGGTTCAAATTTCACCATCTTAAATGTCCAATCCATTACCATTCCGAGCCCGAAAACAGAAAGAACCGTTCCGATTCCGACAGTCGCGCCCATAAACCACGCAATGATAAGAACTGCGGCGCTGATTATATTATTCACCGTGCCTATGGAAATCTTTTTGCAGCGCTTGCCCACCGCAACAAGAAACGCATCCCGCGGCCCGCAGCTCAAACCCGCTATCATATAAAAATACTGGCCGATGCTCAAGATAAAAAGGCTTATCACAAAAACAACAATCTTAACCCAGATGGATTCCATTTCCGGAATCGGGTCGAGCAGGCTGAAAAAATCCGTTCCCAGCCCGACACAAACCGCATCAATAAGCGTTCCCGCTCCGATGGGTTCTTTCATCAAAAGGTCAACTGCAACGATCGAAAGCCCGATAAGTATGCTCGCGGTGCCGTAAGTTATGGGAAAAACAATCGAAAATCCCTGATTAAGCGCATTCCACGAAGGAAAACCGATATCCGCCTCTATCTGCAAATAAATTCCGAAACCGATAAAAAACATCGTAAGCGCCGACCAGAGCATTTTAACAATGCGGCTGTTTCTCGGCGAAAGGTTTATCCAAAGTTTTTCTATCATTCTTCCCGCACCCTCTTTTTTTGAAAAGAATAAAAGAATCATATCACTTTTCCTTGCGGGTGTAAAGAAAAATTATTGTTTATATGCATTTAAAGCCTTCCCCTTGAGGGGAAGGTGGCATCGCTTCGCGATGACGGATGAGGTGTTTCTATGCAAGCACGGAAATTAGCGGACAAACACCTCATCACCGCCTTCGGCGGAGCTTCTCCTCAAGGAGAAGCCTGCCCTCCGGGAATCCTTTTTTGCGGGCGCACACACAGGTGCGCCCCTACGGCGTTTTCAATAATGCAGCGCTAAACAATAATTTACCTCAATAATAACTCTCTTCCACCGAAACGATTATCCATTTCCCGCCGCGGTTTTCGAATTTTATTTCGGCGGTACCCGCTTCGTTTTTGATAATCCGATAAATTTTTGTAACGGCGGTCATTTCTGTTTCTGTTTGTTCGGTTATAACGGTATCTCCGTAATAAGATACTCCGTATCCTCTGGAATACCAAAGACGATACAGTTTTCCGTCATATTCCATGATATGTTTTCTGAAGTTTTCGTTATCAAAAAATTCCGGGGCGACCCACTGAGCAATATGATCGGCGATTTCCTGTTCGCTTCTGAAGTTGGTTATCTCCTCACATCTTTCGAGAGAGCCGTTGACGTAATATCCGTTATACTTTCCATCGCTGAAACTGTCATTATAAACATCCTTTGAAAGAGCCACCGCATCGGGCGTTTTGTCATTAAAATTCTCGTCCAACGCTTCGGAATAAAGCGGAACGTAGTTTTTTGAATCATCGCTTTCGATAAACCACGTTTCCCTTTTAATTTCATTGAGTGCGGCTATGTGCTCCGCAATAATTTCGTGTTCCTGGGGGTTTTTGATAAGGGATTCTATGCTGTATGTTCCGCCTGTGCTTATGAATGTCGCGGTATAAATATCTTTTCCGCTTGCGGCAAATTCAATAAATTCCGGATGCTCAAGCATATTTTCATCTTCGCCCAAAGCGATCCATTCGCCGCCGTCCCCAAGGGAAAAACCTGACATATTTACTGTTACATAGAAAAATTCGGCAATACATCCGTACCTTGTTTTGGTCATTCCGGTGATATAGGGAATCACGCTGTTAAGTCCCGCATGCGGCGGGGTATAAACTCCCGCGGTTTCGTGATAGATAAAATTTTCTTCCAAAAGGCTTTTGTGTTCAACTTCCGCCTTTTCGCCGAAAATTTCCTTTGCCGCTTTTTCAACCCATTCTTCCGGATAGAAATAATCGTCGCCCACTTCGTTTGCAATAATCTCAAGCTTTTCTTTCGTTTCGGGATCCTTTGCGTCATTCACCGAAAACATCGGAAGCGCTTTAAGCGCGGCATAAAGAATCCTTTCGTTTTGAATTTCTTTCACTATTTCAAAATCCCCGGGGCGGTCCATAAGATAAAGAATTTCTTCAACCTGCTTTGAAACCTCAAGCCCCTCGGCTTTATATGGATATCCTTCCTCAAAATCCGCAGGCGTATCCTTTGTTCCGGGGTAATCGCAAAGATATCTCAGCACGACAAAATCCACCGGTTCCTCCTGCTTTTCTTCCGCCGCGCTGTTTTCCGGCTGTGAGGGCTGTTCTCTTTCCGGCAGGTTTTCGTTTCGGCAGGCGCAAAACAAAAGCATAAGCGCAAGAACAAGACAAATTATTTTTTTCATTTTAATTTACCTCCTCATAAAATCTGTAAAAATAAATCATGATGGATAAATATTTCCACGTTCCATCGCCGTTGGAACGGATAGTGAGAACGCTGCTTTGAAGAAGATGATATCCGTTTATGTTTTCGTCTGCGCTGGAATAAAGGTCAACGTAAAGTTCGGTTTCATCTCCGTTTTCCCTCATATCCGCGAGCATCAGCATGGGGTATGCCCCGCCGTATTCCCCTGCAAAATGATAGGTTCCGTTTTCATCTTCCGGAAAATCCCCTGCGTTGTTTCTGATATCCTCCTCATTCCACAAATAACAGTGCGATATAAGTTCCTCCACAAGCTTTTTCGGATAATACGGGTCATAGACGTCCTCTCCGACTATCCCAGCTTTCTGCGAAAGTTCAAAAACATGTCTGAACATCATTTCGAGTATATTATCCTTGAAATAATTTTCCTCGTCATATTCCTGACCCACGGCGGTTGCGAAATATCCCCCGCAAAGATATTTTTCATCATATTCTTTAAGCTCGGAAGAAGGTTCCGGCATAGTTTCAAAAACCTTCTGCGAAAGTTCATATTTCTGCCGGAACAAACCAATGTCAGAAGCGACCTTTTCCGGAGCATAAAACACCCTCTGCTTTCCTCCCGGTTCCAACGTCACAACACTTTTTCCTTCACTGAAGCCGATGCGGATAAATCCGCCGCATGATTCGAAAATCGTTTCGCCGGATAAGTTTACGCTTTCAAAATTTTCCGCCTCAACCCAGTTTTCCGGCTGAAGAAGCTTTTTTATGATTTCTTTCTGCCTTTCGGAAAGGTCCGCAAGAGATTTTTCACCCATTTCAAGGTATATGCGTTCTATCATATCCGCCGTGGGCACTTCCGTTTCCGCGGGTTCCTCTTCCTGTTCGGAAGATTCCGCCTTTGATGCTTCGGATGGATTCACCTGTTCTTTTTCCTGCGGAGAGATGTTCTCCTGCCCGGAAACAGGGTTTTCTTTTTCCGGCGGAATTTCGCTTTCACAGGCGCAGAGCAAAACTGCCATCATAACCGCAAGAATCATCGCAGACAATTTTTTAAACACAAAAACGCCTCCTTTTTACTAACGTCTAATACATTAGTGTAAAAAAGAAGGCGTTTTGTTGCACGTATTTTAAAAATATTCCAAAACAGAATACAAATTGTTGTTTGCGCACCGCGGTGAAGAATGTGGTTGTAGGGGCGCACACGCAGGTGCGCCCGTCAAAGAGGATTCCCGGAGGGCAGGCTTCTCCTTGAGGAGAAGCTCCGCCGAAGGCGGTGATGAGGTGTTTGTCCGCTAATTTCCGTGTTTGCATAGAAACACCTCATCCGTCATCGCTCCGCGATGCCACCTTCCCCTCAAGGGG
>JAFUJP010000066.1 GCA_017473745.1 Oscillospiraceae bacterium | reverse complement strand
TGTTCCGGTTATAGACAGGGATCCCCCGGCAGATTTCAAAGTTATCGCCATGCTTCCGCACCAGGTTTTCGGAAAAATGAGCGGAAAAGCCGTTCTTGACGACGGAACGGTTATAGAAATAAAGGATAGAATGGTCTTTGCGGAAAGAGTACACAATAAATGGTGATTTGAAGTTCGTAATATTTGCATCGGTTCGACATTTTTGCGGCAGGGGCGGATATTATCCGCCCCTGCCAGAGGTTGTGTGATATGTTCTTTTTAATAATGGGCCTTCCCATTGCGGCAGTTTTTGCCGCGGTTCAGTTTTTTCTTTGCGAAAAGGCAAGGAAAAATATAATAAAGCTTATTCCGATTTTTGCCGGGGCCGGGGCGCTTTTGGTTGCGGCATTCATACGGGGAGAAAATCTTCTTGCGGATGCCGTTTACGGCATTGCAGGGCAGGGCATTTTTGCGGTTATAGTGCTTCTTTGGATATTGGGAGGCGCTCTGGCGGCAGGCTCGATTGCCGGATGGGTGATTTATTTTATAAAAAAACAGAAATAATGCAACAAAATAACCCGAAAAAGACACTATTATAGTGAAAGCTATAAAGGAGGAGTTATAATGAGTGCAGAAGGGGTTTTGTTATTCGTACTGATAATCGGCGGCAGTGTTGCAGCAATAGGCTTTGCGTTGGAGTTTTTTACCTGCCGTGCAAAAAACGGGGCAGTAAAATTTATTCTTCCCGCCGTGTGCGCTTTGTTGTTTCTTGCCTGCGGCTTGATTACAGAGGATTTCACGGGCGGTTCTGCGGCACTTTTCGGGCTTTTGGCCATCAGCGCGGCTGTTATGCTTTTGATAAATCTTATATTTAAAAGAAGATAAACGGATTTTTTATGAAAGGAGAAGTTTTATGCCAAAGAGTATTTTTGTTATTATGATTTTTGTCGCTGCGATTATAATAATCGGTGGAGCGGGCTTTCTTATCGAAGCGGCCGCCTGTAAAAGCGCGAAAAACAAATGGGCTAAAATTATCCCCGCGGGATGCGCCCTTTGCTGGTTCCTTTCAATGCTTCTTATAGAAAACTTCTTTTTCTATGACGTTGCGGTTGGCCTTCTTTTTGCGGGGATGGCGGCGGCACTTCTTGTTGATTTCTTGAAAAGGAAAAGAATAACGGAGGAATAAATCTGTTTGGTGCATTGGGATACGGTATGTTGCCGCCCGGGATACGGCGCAATAACGCGGGGCGGATGCAAACTGCAATTCATATTCCACATTAAAAGTATTTCGCAAGATATTCCGCTTGACAAAGCCGTTTTTTAGCATTATACTGAAAATAGATCATTATCGAAAGGGGATCATTCCCATGTATGAGGATATAAAAAAACTTGCGGAATCCATCGGCTTTGAGGATTGCAAAGAGATAAAGGCAAGGCTCGTTCCCTGTGATCCGACCCTTCGCCGTTTTTGCGAAAAGAATATATGCGGAATGTACCGCTCGAACTATATGTGCCCGCCCGCAGAAGGCAGCGCCGAGACCCTTGTTGCACAGCTTCATAATTACAAGGACGTGCTTGTTTTTACAAAGGAATATCCCTGTAAGGACGTGACCGTTCTCGAAGAATACATCGGCGCCCAGCTCGAGCACGAGCGCAGAAGCCAAACCCTTTGGCGTTCCATGCAAAAGCTGGATTACAGCAAGAAAAACGCAAGGGTTTTAAGCGCCGGCGGATGCCATCTTTGTGAAGTTTGCGGCATCAAAACAGGCGAACCCTGCCGCCACCCCGATACGGCATGCCCTTCCGTAAGCGGATATTGCATCGAGGTTGCAAAGCTTTCCGAAATGCTCGGCATCAATATGCAGGGTGAAAAGGGCGGGGTCGTTCTTTATTGCTTCGTGCTTGTAAAATAAATACATAAAAACTGAAAAAAGCGGTGCCCTTTCGGGCACCGCTTTTCGCTTTAAACCTGCGTTATCAAAAAAGTTTCTGGCTTATTGCTTCTTTCGGAAAATATGCAACACACCCGAAATCACCGGCACCGCAAGGGTAAACCCAAGCACCGTGAGCACAGAAACCAAATCCAAAGGCACCGTCTTGAAAATAACGTTGAGCGCCGGGATATAGACCGTGCTCAAAACAATAGCGGCGGAAGAAATAACTGCCCAGACAAGCTTCATATTGCTTAAAAGATTGATCGTGAAAAGACTTCTGGTTTCGCTTTTACATTCAAAGACGTGCACAAGCTGAGTAAAAACGAGGGCAAGAAAAGCCGCGGTTCGGGCGGAATCAATATCGCCGCAAAGGCCGAGCACCGTTGTGAAAGCGCCGAGCACCGAAAGCCCGATGAGAAAGCCCCTTGTGATTATGGTCATTGCAAGACCGTTTGAAAAAACCGATTCGCTGCGCTTTCGCGGCATTTCGGCCATAACGTCATCCTGCGGGGGATCAAAACTCAGGGCTATGGCGGGGATCCCATCGGTAACAAGGTTGACCATGAGTATCTGTATGGGCAAAAGAACTACGGGCATGCCCATAAGCATACCGAAGAACATTGTGACTACCTCGCCGATGTTGCAGGAAAGCAGATAGCGAATAAATTTTCGTATATTCTGATAGATGATGCGGCCCTCTTCCGCCGCGGCAACAAGGGTGGAAAAATCGTCATCCAAAAGAACGATACCGGAAGCTTCGCGGGTGACGTCGGTGCCGTTTTTGCCCATAGAAACGCCGATATCCGCCTCTTTTACCGCAGGGGCATCGTTAACCCCGTCACCGGTCATGGCAACAATGTGCCCGTTTTTCTTGAGGGCACGCACTATCTTCAGCTTATGAGCAGGGGTGACCCTTGCGAATACGTTTCGGTGCTCAACCGCCGAGGCAAACTCTTTTTCGGAAAGGCGGTCGAGCTCTTTTCCGGTGATGATTTCTTCTTTTCGGGCGGCAATTTTAAGACTTTTTGCGATGGCAAAGGCGGTTTCGGGGTGGTCGCCGGTTATCATTACGGTGCGGATTCCGGCTTTTCTGCATTTGAGCACCGAGTCTGCCGCGCCTTTGCGGGGCGGGTCGATCATACCGAAAAGACCGAGAAAAGTAAAACCGTCTTCGGTGATTTTTCCGCCGGAATACTCTTTATAACCAAGCGCAAGAACCCGAAGGGCGCTTGCCGCCATAGCGGAAAGGCGGCTTTTTATCATGGAATGATCCGCAGAAGAAAGGGGGCTTTGCACGCCGTTTGCAAGTTTTGTTTTGCAAAGCGGAATGAGCACATCCGGGGCACCTTTTGCAAAAACATATTGCTTTCCGCTCCTTGATTTTACCGAAACGGACATAAGCTTCCGCGAGGAATTAAAGGGGATTTCGTCGGTTCTGGCAAAATCATCCGCGCCGATAGCGGCCGGGCCGCCGCAATCGAGCACGGTTTTCATAAGGGCGGCTTCCGTCGGTTCGCCCGAAACGGTTTGAGCACCGGTTATCTCGGCATTATTGCAAAGCGCCGCCGCCAAAAGGGGAAAACACAGTTTTTGGCCTGATTCAGCGAAATTTTCAGGATGTATAATGCTTCCGTCAGGAAGGAAAACCTCGGTAACGGTCATGCGGTTTTCCGTAAGAGTGCCGGTTTTATCCGAACAGATGATATCCGCACAGCCGAGGGTTTCGACAGAATGCAGCCGCCTTATAAGGGCGTTCTTTTTGAGCATGCGCGAAACCGCAAGCCCGAGGGAAATGGTGATAACGGCGGTTAGCCCCTCGGGGATTGCCGCCACGGAAAGAGAAAGACCTGTGAGGAACATATCAAAAGCGGGTTCCCCCCTAAGGATTCCGGTGACGGTGACTATGGCGCAGATGGCAAGACAGCCAAGGGCGATATATTTGCTGAGCACGGCAAGCTTTTGCTGAAGGGGAGTTTGTTCCTGTTTGCTCTCTTTGAGCAGGCCGGCGATCTTTCCCATCTGCGTATCCATGCCGGTTGCGGTAACGGTAAATTCGCCGTGGCCGGAGGTTATGCTCGTTCCCATATAAACGCAGTCGCCGCGAAGTGAAGAGGTATCCCCACCGCGATAGATTTTCTTTTCCACCGGAAGGGATTCGCCGGTGAGAAGGGATTCATCCGCCGAAAGGCTCATGGAATTGAGAACTGTTCCGTCCGCAGGAACCCGACAGCCGGATTTGAGCACCACGACGTCCCCGGGAACGAGCATTGATGCGGAAACTTCGGTTTTCTTTCCGTCGCGGTAAACGGTTGCCTTCGGCGCGGCTATGGCCCGCAGGTTTTCAAGGGTGCGCTCGGTTTTATATTCCTGAGAAAAGCCAATGACCGCATTTATAAAAACTATCGCCATAATGGTGAAAGCGTCGATGAATTCGCCCATAAAAACAGAAACCGCCGCCGCTCCGAGCAAAATCAGAGTAAGAAGGTCTTTGAATTGGGATATGAAGATCTTTGCGGCGCTTTCGTGCTTTTCGGCGGCGAGAACGTTTTCTCCGTGTTTTTTAAGAAGCGCCGCCGCTTCACGATTTGAAAGTCCTTTTTGCATATAAATACCTCCAATCGCCTTTTGCTTCCCATATTTGGGAAGGCGGCACGCCGAAAGCGTGACGGAAGGGTGAAAAATAAAATCTTTCTTTTCAATTTATGCCTTTGTCGGTGCGAATATGTCAACCTTTCGGTTTGACAACGGCGGCGCATTATTATAGAATATATGTATAAATAAATCGGAGGTATAATATGCTCGAAATTTCTTTGGCAGTATTGATAATTGCGTTGGCGGCGGCGCTTTTGGTCGGCTTCGGGCTGGCATTTTTTATTCAGAACGGGAAAATCTCCTCTCTCAAAAGCGAGAATGATCTTCATAAAACAGAAAAAGAAAGGCTTTCGGCAGAAGCTTTTGAAATACGAAGCAAAAACGAACAGCTTTTTGCGGAACTTTCTGAAAAAGAGCGCAGCCTTGCGGTGAAAGAGGCCATGCTTAAAAGCGAAAGCTTTCGCCTTGAAGAAGCGGAAAAACAAAATGCCGAACTTTCGGCAACGGTTGCTTCGCTCAACTCAAAACTGACCGAAACTTCGGCAAAGGCCGCGGCGGTTGAAGAAAGCAACAAAAACCTTAAAGAATGGATTGGCAAGGCCGATACCAGCCTTAAAGATTCTTTTGCAAGCCTTTCAAAGGATATAACCGAAAACAACAACAAGGTCTTTCTCGAAACGGCGGGGGATAAGGTCGGCGGAATAGTCACCCCGGTAAGCAATGAACTCAAAGAACTTCGCACAAAAGTAGAAGAGCTTGAAGCAAAGCGCGCTTCGGCATACAGCGGACTTAACGAAAAGGTTGAAAATCTTCAGAAGCAGAATACCGAGCTGAAAAATGCGACGGATCTTCTCAACAGCACCCTTAAAAACAACGCCCAGCGCGGAAAATGGGGCGAGGAACAGCTCCGCCGCATTGCGGAACTTGCGGGGATGGTGGAGCATATCGACTTTGAGGAACAGGCCTCGAACGGCGAGGGCGGCCGCCCGGATATGGTTATTCATCTTACCGGCGGACGAACCGTTCCGGTGGACAGCAAAGCGCCCATGAATTCTTATCTCCTCTATCTGGATGATACCGAAGAGGTTTCGAGAGCAAAGCATCTTACGGAACATGTAAGGGCGCTTAGGGGACATATTGACACCCTTTATAAAAAGGCTTATTGGAAAAGCGAGGACCGCAGTGCCGAAATGGTGGCTATGGTCGTGCCATACGAAAGCGGGCTTTCGGCTGCTTTTGCCACCGACAGAGAGATTTTCGGCTATGCCATGGAAAAAAACGTGCTTCTTCTTTCGCCCATGACT
This sequence comes from Oscillospiraceae bacterium, assembly GCA_017473745.1. Lineage (GTDB taxonomy): Bacteria > Bacillota > Clostridia > Oscillospirales > Ruminococcaceae > UMGS1668. Next base: position 544 of record JAFUJP010000066.1, on the reverse strand, counting down.
TTTTATGCGTTTCTCAAATCAGTTTCCATCGGCTGGCAGGAAAACGCCATGAGCCAGAACGCCAAGGAAATTGCAAAACAGAGCAAGGAGCTTATCAAGCGTTTCGACACCTTTTTTGGCTATTTCGAGAAGATGGACGGCGCGCTTACCAATGCCCGTGCCCAGTTTGACAAGGCTATGGGTTCCTATAACAGCCGTCTTCTTCCCGCGTTCAATCGTTTTGAGATGCTCAGCAAAGGCACCGAACAGCTTGAATCCGCGGAAGAGAATTATCTTGGAGAATAACGCAAAAGCGGCCTCGAACGAGGCCGCTTTTTTTAAGCCTTCCCCTCGGGGAAGGTGGATTTCGCCGAAGACGAAAGACGGATGAGGGTAAACCCTGTTCAGTTTGCTGTTATCGCTTAATCTAATGTAGGGAACGGTCTTGACCGTTCCGTTTTTAAAGGCCCCCTTGCCTAAAGGGGGCTGGATTTTCATTCGCTTGCGAATGAAAAGACTGGGGGATTCCAACCCCGTCCAACCTGCGAATATCAACAAATATAAT
>JAFUJP010000065.1 GCA_017473745.1 Oscillospiraceae bacterium | reverse complement strand
GAAAACGCTCTTCCCTTTGAGCACGATCTCGTCAGCTTCGATGACGATTTCCGCCGCGGCGGAAGAAATTTTGCCGCAAGGCAAAATTTCTTCGTGCTCAAGGCTTTCTTTCGTTATTTCGATGGCGCAAACGGCGCTTGTCGCCTCCGTCGGGCCATAGGCGTTAATTATTCTGATATCGGGGAACCTTTCAAAAATCCCTTTGCAAAGGGATTTTTGAAGCGGCTCTCCGCAAAAATAAACGCATTTAATAAAGGGGAATTTTGTTCCGCAGAATTCCTTATCAATAAGGCAAAGCCGCAAAAAAGTCGGCGTTGCAACAATTATTTCCGTTTTATTTTCGCTTATGGTATTAAAAACGCTTTCAAGATTCTCGGTACCTTCAAGCTGAACAATGGCATGGCCGCCAAAAATCGCAAGAAATATCGCGGCGGTGCTCAAATCAAAGCTGAACGCTGCATGATTGAGCACCCTTGCGTGCTCAAATTCGTTCAGCGGTTCAAGTGAGGTTATCCATCCGATAAAATTATCAAGATTTTCATACGAAATCGGCACGCCTTTCGGCTCGCCCGTGCTTCCGGATGTAAAAATTATATATGCGGTATCGTTTTCGCCCGAGTTTTGAGCACTGTTTTCCGTTCTGCGGATCACTGCGTTCTTTCCGCCGCAGTCAATGATTATCCCCGCACCCGAAGCGGCGATTATTTTATCCTTCCGTTCTTCCGGCATGGAGGAATCTATCGGAACGTAAGCTCTTTTGGCAATAATGCAGCCGAGGATCGCCGCCATCATTTCGGTGCTTCTGCTCCCCAAAACAACAACCGGTGAATTATCCCCGCCGCTGATTTTTGCTGCTGTTTTTTGAGCACGGTCAAAAAGCTCCGCAAAATCCGCGTGCTCGCCGTCCGAAATATATGCCGTTCTTTCGCCGAATTTTTCGGCAAGCTTTTCAATTTCAAAAATCATTCAATCATCTCTAATCTGTTCCGGGGGAATAAGGCCATGGTCATACATAACAAGGGAATGGTTATCGAGGATAAGCTCCTTGCGAATCTGGGCGCCGCTTTCTTTTTCAATAACAAGGCGATAAACCTGAGAAATGCGGTAATATCGCTCTCCCTCTTTTCGATAGTGATGGTTTTCTTCAATAAGGCGATAGCGGCAAGGGAAAGGTCTTTCACTGCGAAGCTCTCCGCAAAGCTCGCCGTCCTCTATCCATGCACATATCTGCACGGCAAAATCGGTGTTATTTTTAAAGCGGTAATCGACATAATTGTTGACGACCGAAGTGCCCGTTCCGAAAGGCACTCTTCTTCTGTCATCCGGAAAAAGCGCATCGGAATGATGATGAAGTTCCGTAACCGTAAGCGGGCTGTTGAGCACGAGCCAATGCACCATATTTGCCATCTGGCAAAGGCCGCCGGCGATATCGGCGCCAAGCTTACCGCCCCTGTGTATCACAAGGCCTTCTTTATAACCTTCTTTTTCGGTCGTTTTTCCAACGGTATGCCAAAAAGAAAAAATTTCGCCGGGTTTTATTATGCTTCCGTTTATTTTTTCCGCGGCAAGACGAATGTTAGTCACCTTGTTTTGCTGAAGGCGCATATCAACGCCTTCAAGATGCCTTATAAGTATCGAGCTGTGGCTTTTAACTATATTCGGAAGAAGCTCCGCCTTCTTCTCCTTCGCGATTTTTTCGGCGCTTAAAAAATCCTTTATATTGCGCAGGGCGGTTTCTTTTGCCACCGATATTTTATAGCAGGTTGGGTTTATGTCACAAAAAAGCTTTCTTCCCAATTTTGCCACCCCTTTACAGGTTGATTTGTTTTCGACAACATTCTAACATTTTACGAACGTAAAATCAACTGTTTTATAAAAAATTTTTTCAGCAAATCAAAAAAATTCCAAAACGGAATAAAAACGCCCCTTACGAGCGGTTTTATCTTCGTTTATCCGCCGCCGCAGCAAAAAGGTGTAACCGAAATTTATCTGAAGTCACACAGACTTTTCATTTCTTTTCGCGGCGCAGGCGGTAAGCGTTAACACCGCGGCGATCATCAAAGCGATAATCCCCATTTTTTCTGCCTTTTTTCACATTTTGATTTTTATCAAACGGTTTTTTATCGAATCCCTTTTTGCCTTTTTTCACAAGCAGAACGACTGTCTCGCAATGCTCGGTAAAAGGGAACATATCAACTGGTTGGATTTTTTTGACCTCATATCCGTTTTCGGTGATATACTCAAGATCCCGCGCAAGGGTTGCCGGATTGCAGGAAACATAGACCACCTTTTCCGGCGCAAGGGTCGCAACGGAAGAAAGAAACGCTTCATCGCTGCCCGCTCTCGGCGGATCCATGAAAACAACGTCTGCTTTTGCGTGTTCCGCCGCCATTTTCACCATAAAATCGCCCGCATCGCCCCTGAAGAACTCAATATTTTCGATTTTATTCTCTTTTGCGTTGATTCGTGCATCGCGTACCGCATCGCCGTTAAGCTCGATTCCGATAACGGTCTTCGCTTTTTTGGCCGCGACCATTCCTATGGTGCCGATGCCGCAATAGGCATCTATAACCTTTTCTTTGCCCGAAAGACCCGCGAACTCGATGGCCTTGTTATAAAGAACCTCCGTCTGAACGGGGTTTATCTGATAAAAAGAACTTGGCGAAATGCGGAATCTGCAGCCGCAAAGTTCATCATATATATAACCTTTTCCATAGGATATTTTTTCTTTTTCGCCAAGGACCATGCTTGTTTTCTTATCGTTTATATTCACCACGACGGTGGTGATTTCGGGGTGGAGCTTCAGAAGCTCTTTCACAAAGTTGTTCCCCGAAGGAAAAATATGCGTTCCGAGCACGAGAACGACCATTATTTCGCCGGTTTTGATTCCTCTTCTTACAAGAACGTAGCGAAGAAGGCCCTTGCCTGTATCCTCGTTGAAAGGTTCCATCTTGAAGCCTTTAAGCAAGGATTTTATGCTTCTGATTATCTGCTGGCATTTTTCGTCCTCGATAAGGCATTTATCCACCTGAACTATATAATGGGTTCCCATCTGATATGTGCCGCAGATTATGCTGCCTTTTTTATCTTTGCCAAAAGCGCTGTTTACCTTGTTGCGGTAAAAACAGGGGTATTTCATGCCGATTATTCTTTCGACTTTTCCGAATCTTCCGAGAAGGATCTCTTCCCTTTTCTGCTTTTCGGCAAGCTGTTCGGGATAAGGAATTCCTGTATATTGACAGCCGCCGCATTTTTTTGAAACGACGCAGACATTCGGCATAATAAAAGCACATCCTTTTTGATTTATTGAATAAATAATTATATCATGCAAACAGCGTTTTTACAACAAAAAACCTTTTAAAGCCTTCCCGGCAATGGATAAGCCGACAACATAAAAATCGGCAGGAACTTTTCGCCGTTCCTGCCGATTCCGAATTATCTATTTTTCTTCAAGCTTTTGTTCAAGGGTACCGATAACGCCTTTTCGGGTTATGATTCCGCAAAAAACTCCGCGCCCGTCAACTATCGGAACAAAGTTCTGGTTCATAACAGCGGCGATAACCTCTTTCTGCTCCGCTTCTATCATCAGCGAAGGGCAAAAATCCTTTCGTATGATATCTTTTATAAGATAGCTTTCGTGATCCTTCATTTCTGCCGAACCAAGGCGCATTATGTGCCGAAGAAAATCCCCTTCGGTAATGGTTCCGGCATAGATTCCGTTTTCGCTCAGAACAGGAACAGCGGTATAGCCATATCGGGTAAATTTTTCAAGCCCTTGGCGCACCGTGTTGTTTTCGTATAAAAAAGCTGTGGATATTTTGGGAATCATTATCTTCGCGATATTCATTTTCAGTCTCCTTGGTATTCAAGCGTATTTTCTATGATTTTATTATAACATGCCTTTGTATATCTTTGGTGAAATCTTCTTCAAAAATATGTTAATATAGTTTAAATTTTCGCGGCAAAGAAAAAACCGGCGCCGCAAAGCGGCGCCGGCATAAAAACATTCAGCAAACAGTTTTATATCAGAGTTTTTTTACAAGCATGTGGTCCATAAATCCGCCCACCGCGGGGTCATCAAAGCTTTTGCGAAGTTTGAATCCGAGGGAATCATAGAGTTTTCTTGCTCTGGGGTTCCAATCGCTTACAACGATTGCACATTCTTTGAAACCAAGCTGGCTCATAACACCGGTATAGAACGCAAGAAGCATCTGGCCGATACCTCTGCCGCGCTGGGTATCTTTTACTGCAAGAAGCTGTGCATGCGGAAGACCGTCAACCATCGGGTCAGAAACTTTGATGGTTATCCAGCCGACTGCTTCGCCGCTGCGGTTTACAGCAACATAACCTTCGCCCTTTTTAAGGCTGTTGGTAAGCCACTGATCAAGAAAATCGGTCTTTTTGAAATAATGGTTATAAAGCTGGCTGTTTTCGAAAATGCGTTTGTATTCCTCTTTTTTTGCGGGATCCGCTTTTTCGATTTCAATCATATTTGCCATATACTGTGCTTCGCGATGATAACTCATAATTTTTCCTCCGTTCAGATAATAAAACTGTTCTTACACGTTGCTGTTGTGTTTGCGGGATTTTCTCATAAGAAGATAGAGATTGTGGCTCGGGTCTAGGCTTTCGGGCATCTGCATAAGTTTGTGGAAACCCATATCCTCGTAAAGTCTTCTTGCAAGGGGGTTGAAATCATTTACCGCAATAAATCCGCGGTCATAACCTTTGGATTCATAGGTTTCGATAAAATATTTTATAAGCATCTGGCCGACCCCGTGGGAACGGTAATCGCTGCGAACGCCCAAAAGCGCAAGATACGGCATATTTGCATATACGCTTTCGATCTGCATCCACATAAAACCGACCGCTTCGCCCCTGCCGTCCTCGGCTATCCAAACTTCATCGTTTGCAAGAGCGCTGTCCATCCAGTCATAAACGTTGCTTCCGTAATGCTTATAAAGTTTTGAACCGTCGAAAATCTTTCTGTATTCTTCAACTTTCGACTTTTCGGCTTTTACGATATGTACTTCGTGAACTGCCAAAAGGTCCACCTCCAAAAAGACATAATTACACACATATAGGATAACACTTTTCGGCCAATAAGTCAATGAAAAGAAAGATAATAATGAAACAAAAACAGCGGGAGCAAAAGCTCCCGCACAATGTTTTAAAACGATGTTTTTATTTTTCCGAAAGCCACTTTTTCAGATTTTCGATACATTCTTCGGCGTTTTTTCTGCCCATATTATAGACCCGCTCTATCTTTTCGGGATCGTTTTCAAGCCTTCCGATTTCCGGCGGCGATTCGGGCCGAATCACGAAAATTTTACCCTCTTTTTCAAGTTCCTCTATTTTTTCAAGGGTGGCGTTATACATAACGTGACGGTTTATAAGTGTTTCGGCAAATTTCGGATACTTTCTGTAAACCAGCTTTGCAAGCGCCGGAGACTGCGGCTTTTTGCGGTAACCCGCCGCCTGGGTGAGCACGACGACATTGCGTTCAAAACCCATTCGCATAAATGCTTCCACCGGAATACTGTCGGAACATCCGCCGTCGAGATATTTTCTTCCTCCGATTTCAACCATGCGGGAAAAATAAGGCAGTGAAGCCGAAGCCCGAAGGCTGTCTATCTGTTCATCCATGTGCTCAAGATGAAAATATTCCGCCCTGCCGGTTTCAACATCGGTGCAAACCGCATAAAAAGGCGTTTCACATTTTTCAAAAGCTTCATGGTCATAGGGATCAAGCGTTTCGGGGATATCGTGATAACAGAATTTTTCGCCCACCACGTCGCCGGTGAGAAGCCAGCTTTTCATGCTCATAAAACGCCAGTCCGAACAGTATTTCTTATAATAACGGATACTTCTCCCCTTTTGATTTGAAAGGAACGAACAACCGTGAATAGCCCCCGCGGAAACGCCGATGACTCCGTCAAAGTGAAGCCCGTGTTCCATAAAAACATCAAGAACCCCGGCGGTATATATTCCTCGCATTCCCCCGCCTTCGAGAACCAACCCGGTCTTTTTCAAAAATCTCGCCTTCTTTTTCGCATAAATACTTTATCTATTTTACTATAAAACATATTTTCTGCGCAACAGGCCAAAGGATTTTTCAACAAAAGTTTAAATAAAAAACGCGGCGGAAAATTTTCCGCCGCGCTTTTTACGTTCGGTATCTAACTATCAGCAGCCAAAACCGCAGAGCCGGCTGAGAAGCTGCCAAATAGAGCTGCAATCAGAATCGCAACCGGTGTTGCAAGTAAAGAAAATCATCTTTGCTTAACCTCCTGGTAATTTATTTGTCGCTCGAGGACAATATCAATTTTACAGGATTTCTGTTCGGTTTTCAATGAATAAATGTTGGAAGCGCTTGAACAAATTTCCGTATCCTTATTCCACATAAATTCCCATTGCTTCGTAGCATTTAAGTGCTTCCGTGTCCGCTTCATTAAAACTTTCCGAATAAGTATTATAGCTTCCCGTAGGGTCTAACGCAAGATTTGTAAGCTGAAGATAAGCATCGTAAAAATCTTTCAACGCATCATAAGCTTCTTCATATTCTTCCGGTGGGTTGGTGAGTTGTTTCATTAAAGTTTTTACCGTTGCTTGATTGTTTTCTATATTCGCCAGTTTCACCATAAATTCGGAATCATACATCAAATTTGACAAGGCCGTATTAAAATCAACAAACGTATATCCCCAACCGTTTTCAGTAGTGTATTTATCTGTTCTGGAATCATTTTCTTCATGTATCGCATTATACCATACCTGTTTGATAAGGTTTCCTGCTTCTTCTGCACCCGCGGCACCCGATAACATTGTATAGACAGCTTCTTCAAGGGTTTCCGCATATTCTTGTCTGATTCTTTCAGCTTCTTTTTCGGCATTATTTTTTGAAATACTCGAACCTAAAAACGCAATTAAAGCAATAACAATAACAGCAATTACAGCCGTTATGACATATTTTTTTGTTTTCGGAGAATTTTGAATTTTCACTCCGGTTATTTCTACTTTTTGAGAATCATTGGTTTTCTTTGCAATTGGACAGCCACATTTCGGACAGCTTTCTGCATCTTCGGGAATTTCTGTTCCACATTCTTCACAAAGAACGACTTCTTTAACTTCTTCAATAAGTTTCTCGCCGCAATTAGGGCAAACCAAAGCTTTATCGCTAATTTCATTCCCGCAATTTTTACATTGAATCAATGCCATAAAGACACCCTCTTTTCCTTTAATTTTCTAATCAAAAAAACGGTTTAGTTTATATGTTTTTACTGTCGCGACAGCGACATCCCTGTTTCACCTCCACAAAATAAAAAATGCGCAGCCGAAGCTACGCACCGAAAAACACATAGCTCCAACTGTCGCCAAACAAAATCCTACATAACCCGCAAAGCACGTGTATGCAAAATAGAGCATCTGTATTTTTACCAAAATATAGATAAAAATACACATACTTTTACGGGTAAAATATTCGGATTTTGTTTGGCATCTTCAGTATATCACTATTTTTCGCAATATTCAACTTTTTAAACAAAAAAATCGGAAGACTGAAGTCTTCCGATTTTTTACTGGTCGAAGTGGCGAGACTCGAACTCACGGCTTCCAGTACCCGAAACTGGCGCGCTACCACCTGCGCTACACCTCGATAGCTTTCTTATTATACTCAAAAGAAGCCCTTTTGTCAAGACATAGCCTTAGGTTTTTTGGAAAATTTTAAGCGTTTTTCTTTTTGGTCGGGCGCTTCCCGAATTTTCTTTTATACGCCCTTGAAAAGCCGCTTGTGGTTTCAAATCCGCATTTTTGTGCAACGTCTGCAGTGGATTCGCCGCTTTTGATATCCTTTTCGGCAGCTTCGAGGCGTTTTTCCCGAACGTACCGCATAAGGCTTTTGCCCGTATTTTCCTTAAATATTCTGCAATAGTGATAGGTCGAATATCCAGCGTGGGCGGCGATTTCCTCCGCCGTAAGATCCTCTAAAAGGTGCTTTGCAATATATTCTTTCGTTCTTCTGATGTTTTCGGTATAATCCATTTATATTTACCTCTTGCGAGTGAATTTGCGGGAGGCCGGTGCGGAGAAAAGAAAGGAGTGATAAACTTTTCTTCCGCACCGGCAAACGGCATTCTGTTGACAGTTCAGTTATCGTTATAAAAAAGCAAAAACGGACGTCCCGGTTTTCCCGAAGCGCCCGTATTTTTCTGCAAACAATAAAAGGGGCTTGCCAGTTAAATGACAAGCCCTTTAAAATTATTGCGTATATAAATTACCTGTGGACTCCCCTTAACCCGAGAAAATGATCTTACGGAAATTATCCTGACTTATGCTTCATCCTCCGAAGGCGCCTTCCCATCTTTCGACAGTGGCATTCTGCCTTCTTCGTCGGCAAATACAGTTGAGGTAACAGTAACGGATTCACACCGTTTTCCCTTTCGCAAAAGCGAAAGCCATTAAGGCAACCATAAGACCCACATTATTTACTTTTCAAACTGCAATTTCATTTTATCATTGCACACCGATATATTCAAGTCCGTTTTTGCTATCTTAAAGTTCCGGAACTTTTTTCGGCATTTTCTCGCTTTCAACAACCGTTACCATATCGCAAAGCGCCTTCAGTTCATCAGAAGCATAGCGCCCGGTAAAAACAAGCTCGGTGCCCGGTGATTTCAGGGCAATAAGCTCTTTTACCTCATCTGCGGTTATAAGACCGAAATACATCGGAATCGTTATTTCATCAAGAACAACAAGCCCGAAGTTCGCGCTTGCAAGGGCCTGTTTTGCTCTTGCAAGGCCTTTTTTGGCGCAATCCAAATCTTTTGCGTCCGCTTCTCTTCCGGCGATACAGCCGGTTCCACAGCCGAACTGGGCAGTGACGATCCCGGGAATAGCCTTACGAAGAGCCATAATATCACCCTTCGGGTCATCTTTTATGAACTGACCCACAAAGACGCGCCTTCCTTCCCCGGCTACACGAAGAGCAAGCCCGAGAGCCATGGTCGTTTTGCCTTTTCCGTCGCCGGTATAAAGCCTTACGATACCCTTATTCAAAAAGACGCACCCCCTTTGCGAACTGCTACAACATAACTATACACCAAAACGGCGAAGATATCAAGATTTTTTATAAAAGGGTTTTACAAGTTTTTCGGCGGCGGTCAAAAGTTTGAAATCCGCCTTTGCCATTTCGACGTTATCGCCCGCTTTAAGGCTTGGGCGTATGGCTTCCGCCGCCTTGGGGAAGAATTCTTCCCGCGTTCCGTCGAAATCTATAACAAGAAAAAGATGCGGCACAAGGTCGCCCTCTTTCTGCGCCCAAAGGATATATGCGGAATAAACGTTCCCGGCCGCGGTAAAAAATCCGTGAAGCGCCGCCGCAATGGATTCCGGAACAGAAGCCGGCTTCATAAGCTTCACATCTTTGCCGTTACTATTGCCGCCCGGATTTGCCCCGTTATGCTGGAATATCATTGATTTTCCGTGGGGGTTGATGATAATTCCGGCGATTCGGCCCCCGCTGCTTTTAACTATTTTATCTATTTCCGCAAAAGGCATGACCCTTGCTCTGTCTTTTGGAAGGGGGCTTTTTTCGAAAGCTTCATAACTTGCGAAAGCCGGGAGCATCTTTCCCTTCTCTTTAACTTCAAGAAGCGGAAAGGTGTTGAGATTATCCCTGTATGGAACAAGAAAATCCGAATTTTGCGCCTTTTCAAAAAAACCTTTTACAAGCGAAGCATCGTTTGTCGCTTTGATTTCATCGGCAGCGCCGTCAACGTCAAGCCCGTTATGAAAATTTTTAATATCCATGCTGTAAAAATCACTTCCTTTGTCTTATTATATTGTAGCGCAAATTTATGAATAAATAAAGCTGTTTTTGCCGAAAAAGCAAAAACAGCTTTATTTTGTTATTTCGTCAAAAAGCTTCTGCATATCCTTCGGAAACGGGCTTTCAAATTCGAGCACGGTGCCGGTTATTGGGTGCTCAAATTTCATTTTGTTCCTGTGCAAAGCCTGGCGGTCTATGTGCTCAGGGCTTCCGCCGTAAAGCTCATCGCCGCAAAGAGGATGCCCAATATGTGCGAAATGCACCCTTATCTGGTGGGTCCTTCCGGTTTTCGGGCGCACCCGCACCGCCGTGAGCACGCCGTTTGATGCAATGGTTTCGTACTCGGTCACGGAGGGCTGCCCTGTGGGTGCAATGAAGCTTTTATGCACCAGCGGATCGCTGTCGTCAATAGGCGCATCAATGATCCCGCAAGGTTCTTCCGGCACGCCTTCCACTATGGCGATATATTCTTTTTCACCGCCGTTTTTTGTGAGCACCGCCGCGGAATGGGAATGTCTTCCCACAACGATTATGCCCGAAGTATCCATATCAAGGCGCCCAACAACGTGGAATTTCGCATTCCCGTAACGTGCGGCACAGTAATTTGCAACGGTATCCGTCTGGTGATTTTTTGAAGGATGCACCGGCATATGCACCGGCTTATCAAAAACGACGATATCCTCATCCTCGTAAAGCACCGTTATTTCGAGTTCCGGATTCGGCGTAAAGAAGCTTTCCGAATCCGGTATATAGGCTTTGAGCACCGAACCGGCTTTTATCCTGTCGATGGTGCGTATGGGCACCCCATCGAGCAAAAGCGAATTTTCCGTATGGCGCATTTTCACGATAAGAGCATAGGAAAAATGCTCGCAATATCGAAGATAATGATACGCCTGTTTTCCGTCGTGCTCATCGGCTATATTGAAAACAAGTTCACGCATTTTTTTGATGCTCCTTTCAAAAAATACGGCGGGGGCAAGCCCCCGCCCTGCAATAAATATACGCTTTATTTTTTGAGAAGATCTCTGATTTCCATAAGAAGTTTTACTTCGTCGGAAGGTTCCGGCTCGGGCTGGGGTTCCGCTGCAGCCGCGGCCGCTGCTGCGGCTTCTTCTGCCTTTTTCTTGGCTTCGGCTTTTTCTTTTGCGGTGTTGAAAGCTTTTACGATAAGGAAAACAACGAATGCGATAAGGATAAAGTCGATAACGGTGGAAAGGAAAGTTCCGATTGCCACTACAACTGCGGGAGTCATAACTTCTCCTGCTTCATTAAGTACTTCCGGAGAAAGAACGATATTGAGTTCGGTAAGGTCGATATCCCCGATAAGCCAGCCTATGAATGGCATGAACACGTCATTTACAAGGGAAGTGGTTATTTTTCCGAAAGCGGTGGCAATGATAACGCCGACCGCCATATCAAGGACGTTGCCCTTGGCGATAAAGGTTTTGAATTCTTCGATAAATTTTTTCATCGTTATTTATCCTTTCTTTTATTAATGTTTTCTCCATGTTGAAGGCATAAAGAGTATCAGCATCGGGAAGATCTCGAGCCTTCCGGTAAGCATAAGAAGCGACATAAAAAGCTTCGTTGCACCATTAAAGACATTGAAATTTCCGGAATGCCCCACTTCGCCAAGCGCTTGGCCGACGTTGTTGAAAGCGGAAAGCGATGCGCTGAATGCGGTTTCGTAATCATGGCCCATAAGCATCACGAAAATACTCGAAACTGCAAGAATCACAAAGAACGCGCTCATATATACCATTATAAAACTTCTGGTTTCTTTGTCAACAAATTTGCCTTCAAATTTTATCGTTGTTATTTCATGGGGATGTGCAAGACGGTTCGCCTCTTTGCGGAACATTTTCAGCGTCATAATGACCCTGCTCAGCTTAATTCCGCCTGCAGTGGAACCTGCGCAGGCTCCGGTGAACATCAGAAGCAGTATGACCGCATGGCATATTGAGTCCCAGTTCATATATTCAACACCGCCGAAACCGGTGGTCGAAATAATCGAAGCCGTCTGAAAGAACGCTTTTCTCACCGAAACGTCGAATCCGCCGTAATAATTTGCACTGCTGATGCCCATGACCACCGTGGAAACAGCAACTATCGCAAGGAAAACCCGAAGCTCCTCACTTTTGAAGGCAAGCCGGAATCTTTTAAGAATCATAAGATAATAAAGGTTGAAGTTAACCGCAAATATCACCATGAATATCGCGACTATCCATTCCACATAAGCGCTGTTATAAGCGGCGATGCCCGCATCCCGAACCGTGAACCCGCCCGTACCTGCGGTCGCCATGGCAGTTGTTACCGCATCGAAAAGCGGCATTCCCCCAAAAAGAAGCAAAACCGCTTCGGCAACGGTCAGCACCGAATATATCCCATAAAGGATAAGGGCATTCGAGGTCGATTTCGGCGCTATCTTGCCTACAGAAGGCCCCGGAACCTCGGCACGCATAATATAAAGGGAATGTCCTTCGGAAAACTGGGTCAGCATCATAAGAAACATGATGATACCCATACCGCCTATCCAATGGGTAAAAGCTCGCCAGAAGAGAATACCCTTCGGAAGATTTTCAACCGTATCAAGAATTGTGGCGCCGGTAGTGGTAAAGCCCGAAACCGTTTCAAAAATACAGTCGATAAAAGAAGGTATCGCGCCGCTTAAATAAAACGGCATCGCCCCGAAAACCGAAACAAGAATCCAGCCCGCCGCAACGGAAATATAGCTTTCTCTTGCGAAAACAAGGTCGTTTTTCGGTTTTTTTATGCCGAAAAGCCATGCCGTTCCGAAAGCGAGCAAAATGCTGTAAACAAACGGCATTATGATCTCATATTCGCCGTAAAGAAGCGAAACGAGCATCGGCAGAATCATAAAAGCGGCTTCCGCCATAAGAATCATGCCGATGATATAGCGAATCATTTTATAGTTCATATTTACCTCATGATATCATTGAGCTCATCGACGGTGGAAACGCCTTCTGTGATGACAACAACGGAATCGCCTTTTTTAATAACATCAAAACCGCCGGGAATAATTGCATGTCCTTTTCTTACTATGGCGGCCACAAGCATATTTTCGCGGATGGGCAAATCTTTAAGCGGAACGCCGATATAATCCGCATCTTCCCTTACAATGAATTCGAGAGCCTCGATACGGTTATCGACTATTCTGCGGAGGGACTCGACCTTATTCTTGCTGTAAGAGTTCTGGATAGCGCGAACGTAGGAGCTGATGCGTTCGGCTGTAATAAGCTTCGGGGATACAACGCTTTCTATCCCGCTGTTTTCTATAACTTCGGGGAACGAAAGATGGTGTATTTTGGTGATGACCTTTTCGACGTTTTTAGCTTTGGCATACATACCGTAAATGATATTCATTTCATCAAGACCGGTAAGCGCGATAAATCCGTCAAAATCCATAATTCCCTCTTCGAGAAGGATATCCTTTTCCGTTGCGTTGGCACAGACTATCGAAGCTTTCGGCAGCATTTCGGAAAGTTCTTCGCAGCGTTTTGCATCCCGCTCAACGATTTTTACGTCAATTCGCATATCAATAAGCTGGTTCGCAAGATAGTAAGCGATCATGGAACCCCCAACTATCATAACGCTTTTTACCGGTTTTTTAAAACTTCCTATGGCCTCGAAAAAATCGTGGATATTCTTCGGCGAAGCGGTGATATTTATCTTATCCCCTTCCCGAAGGACAAAGTCGCCTTTCGGAATTGTTATATCATCGCCGCGGCGAACGGCACAGATAAGAACCTTGATTTTATATTTTCCGTAAATATCTTTTAACGCAAGGTCGCAAAGGGGTGAAGCTTTTCCGATGGTGTAATCAACAAGCTCCACATGACCGCGGCAGAAAAGCTCGACATCGTTTGCGGAAGGAAAGCGAAGAATCCTTGAAATTTCATTCGCGGCAGAAAGTTCCGGGTTGACTATCATCGAAAGGCCAAGTTCTTCTTTCATCAACTCAAGCTGGTTTCTGTATTCCGGATTTCTTACCCTTGCTATGGTTTTAGGCGCACCTTTCTGGCGTGCAATAAAACAGGCAAGAATATTGACTTCATCCGCAGAGGTTGCGGCGATTACAAGGTCACAGTTGCTGACTTCCGCTTCGCCGAGGATTTCTGCCGAAGCGCCGTTTCCGCAAAGGGTCATAATATCTATCATATTCTGAAGCGAATTAAGACGCTCTTCATCAGTATCAATAACAATAACCTCGTGCCCCTCTTTAACAAGCTGTGAAGCAAGGGTGCTGCCGACTTTTCCTGCGCCGATAATAACGATTTTCATCAGTTGTTTCCTTTCGGATAAAAATTACATTTTTTCAAAATCAAACGGTTTATACTCCGGCGAAGCTTCCTCGCCATTGTCGATATATTTTTTGACGACTGCAGGAACACCCGCCACAAGTGCGTTTTCGGGAACATCCTTTGTAACAACCGCACCGGATGCGACAACGGCGCCTTTTCCGATAGTGACGCCCGGGTTGATAAATGCGCCCCCGCCGATCCAGACGTTATCTCCGATATTGATCGGGAAAGCAAACTCACTGCTGTCATCGTTTATACGTTCGCAGGCTTTTATCGGGTGTGTTGCAGTGCATATTGTTACGCATGGGCCTATCATTACGTTGTTGCCGATATTTACTGCACAGGAATCATAAATGGTGCAGTTGAAATTGCAGTAAAAATTATCCCCGACGGAAATATTGGAACCCTGGTTGCATTTGAAACCGTTTTCAACAAAACAATTTTTTCCCGCTTTTCCAAAAAGATTTTTTATAAATTCAACTCTTTTATTAAATTCCGAATAAGGGATATTGTTGTATTCGGTGCATTTATCCCTTGTTTCAAACATTTCTTTAATAAAAGTTGTTGCCTGGAACATCATTCCTGCATCGCGTTTTTCAATCTCTGTCATTTTGCACCTCTTATGTCAATTATAATATAGAAATATAATATGCTTTTTCATATTTAAAATCAAGTAAAAATAAAAGCTGTGGTCAATTTATCATAAAAACAACCGACGCAGATAAAAAGCGCCGGCTGTTTTTTATTCAATTATTTCAAGCGCACCGGTCGGGCATATATCAGCGCATCTGCGGCAGGTTTTACAGAATTCCGTTGTATTAGAATCGTCAAATTCCGGCTTTATAACGGTTTTGAAACCGCGCCCCACAAGGCCGAGTATGCCTTTTTTCGCTTCTTCGGAGCAGGTTCTTACGCAAAGATTGCAAAGTATGCACTTGCCCTGATCCCTTTCGATGGAAACAAGCTTTCTTTCAACAAAACTTTCGTGAATCTCACCCGCAAACCTTTGTGGTTCAATGGGCCGCTCGTTTGCATAACGGATAAGCCTGCAATCCGGATAATCATGGCAGCCGCATTCAAGGCATCGTTTTGCCTCTGCCCTTGCCTGCTCATCAGTAAATCCATCTATGACGGAATCAAAATTACGCTTTCTTGCTTCGGGGGATTTCACCGGCATTTTTGCCCGCGGGATTTTTTCTTTATCCGCAAAATCCTTTTCGGTCATCTTTTTTTCGGAATAATAGGGTTTTTTGAAATCCACAGGCAGACCGTCAAGATAAGCTTCCATCGCCTTTGCGGCAAGATTTGCTTCCGCAATGGCTTTTATGGCGATGGATGCTCCGCCGTTTGTTGCGTCGCCTGCAGCAAAAACGCCTTCAAGATTCGTCATACAGCTATTTTCATCCGCAAAAATCGTTCCCCGGTCTGTAAGCGCAACCGAATCGAATCCTGTGCCATCGTATTTCTGGCCGATGGCGGAGATAACCGTATCCGCTTCGAGGATTTCAAACTTTCCTTCAACAGGAACCGGCTTTCTTCTTCCGGAAGCATCCGGTTCGCCGAGTTCCATTACCTGCAGTTTCAGGGCCTTTACTTTTCCGTTTTCGCCGATGATTTCCGCCGGATTTGTGAGGAATCTGAACTCGACACCCTCTTCGATGGCTTCTTCAATTTCGATATCCTCCGCGGGGGCTTCCGCCCTTGTGCGGCGATAGATAACATAAACCTTTTCTGCGCCGCATCTTATTGCCGTGCGGCAGGCATCCATGGCGGTATTCCCCCCGCCGATAACCGCAACGCTTTTACCGATATCCGGAATTTCCCCCAAATTGACCTTTCTGAGGAAGTCTATGCCTCCGATAACTCCGTTAAGCTCTTCGCCTTTACAGCCAATTTTACTGCTGCTCCATGCTCCCGCTGCAATAAGAACCGCATCAAAATCCGCCCTGATTTCATCGAATCCTATATCTTTGCCGATTTTTATACCGTTTTTCATAACAACGCCGAGTTCTTCGATGGCAGAAATCTCTTTTCTGAGCACCGCCTTCGGAAGGCGGTATTCCGGAATACCGTAGCGAAGCATTCCTCCCATTTCGGGCATTGCGTCATAAACTGTGACAGAATGTCCCCCAAGACAGAGATAGTATGCTGCCGAAAGCCCCGCAGGGCCGCCGCCGATTATTGAGATTTTCTTTCCGGTCGGCTTCGCTTTTGCGGGTTTATAGGGATCTTCCGAAGCAAGATCATTATCCGCCGCAAAGGCTTTAAGATAAGCTATTGAAAGCGGTTCTTCAACAAGCCTTCTTCTGCAATGGCTTTCGCATGGGTGTGGACATATTCTTCCGATGGAGGCCGGAATGGGGATCTTTTCTTTGATTATTCTCACGGCCTCTTTGTCGTTGCCGAGAGCGATTTGTTTAAGGTATCCCTGTATATCCGTATGCGCCGGGCAGTTCAGATGACAAGGCGCCTTACAGTCGCCGAAATGATCGCTCATAATAAGTTCAAGGGCAACCTTTCTTGCACGCCGAACCCTTTCGGTATCGGTTTTTATAACCATCCCGTTTTCGGCGGCCGTTGCACAGGCGCGGAAAAGTTTTGCCGCACCTTCGATTTCCACAAGGCAAAGGCCGCAGGCACCGTATATTTTAAGATTTTTGTTATAGCAAAGATTCGGAATTTCAATACCGTTTTCTGCGGCGATATTGAGTATAGTATCGCCGCTTTTTCCGATCATCTCTTTGCCGTTTACGGTGATTTTTATTTCACCCATACCGTCGCCTCCTTATCTTACAGAAATTGCCCCAAAGCGGCAGGATTTTTCGCATTGTCCGCATTTTATGCAAATCGCTTGGTTTATAAAATGCGGCTTTTTAATTTCACCGCTTATGGCCTTTGCGGGGCATTTTCTTGCGCAAAGGGTGCATCCAACACATTTTTTCGCATCGACCGAATATGTAAGCAATGCCGAACATTCTTTTGCAGGGCATCGTTTTTCATTTATATGAGCATCATATTCGTTTCTGAAATAGCGGATAGTCGTGAGCACCGGGTTTGGTGCTGTCTGTCCCAATCCGCAAAGTGAACCCTCTTTCACGGCTTCGCAAAGCTCTTCAAGAAGTTCAACGTCGCCTTTTCTTCCTTCGCCTTTAACAATACGGGTAAGTATTTCCTGCATGCGTTTTGTACCTATGCGGCAATGAACGCATTTTCCGCAGGATTCATTTGCTGTGAAATCAAGAAAAAATTTTGCCATACCCACCATACAGGTGCTTTCATCCATAACAACCATTCCGCCGGAACCCATAATCGCCCCTGTTTGTGCAAGAGCATTGTAATCTATCACAGTATCAAGAAGCTCCGCCGGAATACACCCGCCGGAAGGCCCGCCAAGCTGAACGGCCTTTATCTTTTTACCCTCGCGGATGCCGCCGCCTATTTCAAAAATAACTTCACGAAGAGTTTTGCCCATCGGTATTTCGACAAGGCCGCCTTTTTTTATTTTCCCCGTAAGGGCAAAAACTTTCGTGCCTTTGCTGTTTTCCGTTCCCATGGCGGCAAAAGCGGCGCCGCCTTTTTCTATTATCCACGGAACATTGGCAAAGGTTTCGACGTTGTTTATGTTCGAAGGTTCGCCCATATATCCGCTTTGCGCCGGGAACGGCGGCTTGAGCCGCGGCATTCCCCGCCGCCCCTCAAGAGATTCTATAAGGGCGGTTTCTTCTCCGCAGACAAACGCCCCTGCGCCGGCCTTTATGCTCATTTCGCAGGAAAAATCCGTTCCGAGTATATTTTCGCCGAGCAGATTATGATTTTTCGCCTGCTTTATGGCTTCTTCAAGGTGCTTTATGGCAAGGGGGTATTCCGCCCGAACATATACCGTCATTTCCGCCGCACCGATGGCGTATGCGCCGATGAGCATACCTTCAATAAGCCCGTGCGGGTCGGATTCAATAACCGCTCTGTCCATAAAAGCACCCGGGTCGCCTTCGTCCGCATTGCATATAAGATACTTTTTCCCTTCGGTCCTGCTGTTTTTTGCGGCGTTCCATTTGAACCATGTGGGGAATCCCGCGCCCCCTCTGCCCGCAAGACCCGAAATTTTTATTTCTTCAATTACCTCTTCCGGGGTCATTGTTTTGATCGTTTTTTCAAAAGCGCCGTATCCGCCAAAAGCACAATAATCCTCTATCGAAGTAGGATCGATTATTCCGCAATGGCGAAGGGCTATCCTTGTCTGTTTTTCAAGAAATTGTTCATCCTCGGCCGAAATCGTTATGTAATCAACGCCCGAAAAATCCCCCGTTCGAACCGCATCAACAATGGCTTTTGCATCCTTCTCACCGACTTTTACAAGCCTTTTTAAAAGCTTTTTGCCTTCATAGATATCCACGATGGGTTCAAGAAAACACATACCTATGCAACCGGTCGTACCGATGGAAAGGTTTTCGCCTTTACACAAAAGGTTCTCGATTGCGCTGCGGATTTTTGAGGCTCCGGCGGCAATCCCACAGGAACCTTCGCCTATGACTATTCTCATAAAGCACCCTCCTTTTCACGAAGGTTTTCAAGAACAGAAACGGCTTTTTCGGGCGTAAGATTCCCATAAGCTTCGCCGTTGATCATAATTACCGGCGCGAGAGAACAGCACCCAAGGCAGGCGACGTTTTCGAGTGTAAATAACCCGTCATCCGTGGTTTCGCCGCTTTTAATTCCGAGATATTCCGAAACCGCGGCCGCAACCCTTTCGCTCCCGTTGACGTGACAGGCCGTTCCCCTGCAAATTTGTATCAGATATCTGCCTATTGGAACAAGGCGGAACTGGGAATAAAAAGTTGCAACGCCCATTACTTCCGCCGGAGCAGCCCCCACCCTTTCGGCTATATGATAAACAGCGTCCTTCGGAAGATAGCCGTAAATTTCCTGCGTTTTTTGAAGGATGGTTATAAGGCTTCCGGGAATGGCGGCGTATTCCGCCAAAACGGATTCAAGGGATTCAAGATTGCTTTGCGGTATGTTTTTTCTGCATTCGTTCAAGGTTCCGCCCTCCTTTGCTTTGTTATAGATTTTCATTTTAACATATTTTATCACGTTTTTAAATATGTGGATAAAAAGATAAATTGTTGTTTATTTCACCACGTTCTGTGCCTCGTGCCGTCAACAAAAATTTGCCTCTGTTGACAAATTTGCGTTTTATATTATAATTTATATGTGGAATTTTGTTCATATCAAATTCCCTTTATATGAAAAGGAGAAAAGATAAAATGTCCAACGGAACAAGAATAGATCCCGAAGAGCGCGAACCCCGCGCCATAAAAATACGCCAGCCGAAACATACCGGAAGAAAAATCGCACTCGCGGTTCTTTCCGTCATACTCTTAATCGCCATTTGCGGCGGAATTTTCGTTTTCATAGAATACGGACCGGAATTCGGATCGATTGCAAAAGCAGAAACAGAATCGGAATCTTCCGAAAGCGAGCCATCTTACGATTCTTCCTCGGTTTCTGAATCTTCTGAACCGGATATTCCGGAAGAACCCGTTTCTTCCTCTTCCGCACCGGAAAGTTCTTCTCTTCCCGAAAGTTCTTCCGAACCTGAAATCCCCGAAGTTACCGAACCCATAGTCGAGGAGGATCCGATTCCTCGTGACGAATGGTATATGCTTCTTGTCAACCGCGAAAATCCCCTTCCCGAAGGTTTTGCCGTCGAAACCGCCGCCATTGATAACGAAGGCCATGCGGTTGATGCAAGAATTTATGATGATCTTGCCGCGATGATTGCCGCCGGCGAAAACGAAGGGCTTGACTTTATTTTCTATACTGCCTACCGTTCCGTAAATCGCCAAAGAGAGCTTTATGAATCCGGCGCAACCGATGCCGCCCCGGGCACCAGCGAACACAACAGCGGCCTTGCGGTTGATATCGGCTGCGCAAAAGGCGAATTTGAGGGTTCCGCCGAGGAAAAATGGCTTCTTTCTCATGCCCACGAATATGGTTTTATCCTCCGCTATCCTGCGGATAAAGTCGATATTACCGGCTTTGAGCATGAACCCTGGCATTTCCGCTATGTCGGAAAAGAACAGGCAAAGCTCATATATGAATCCGGACTTTGCCTCGAAGAATATCTTGCGGAATAATTGATTTTTCGGCGGGAGTATTGCTCCCGCTGTTTTTTTTATCGGTAAATTCAAATATTACTTGATTTTTATCAAAATTCTATGCGTTGAATTCAAGTTTACCTTGTGATAAAATACAAGTATAGATTGAAAACGACGTCATTTCATTCTTTACGGAGGTATTCAAATGGATAACAATATAATCGGCAATCAGATAACCAAATTCCGCAAGGCCGCAGGCCTCACCCAGGAAGAGCTTGGCAAAGCGGTCGGAGTAAGCACCCAGGCTGTTTCCCGCTGGGAATGCGGCGGCGCGCCGGATGTCGCCCTTCTTCCCGCAATTGCAGACAGGCTCGGCGTTACCGTCGATGCGCTTTTCGGGCGCGAAGGCGGCGAAGTCACCGATATAAATGAAGAAATAAAAAAATGGGCGGCAACCGTTCCCAAAGAACATATCCACGAAAAGCTCAACCGCCTTGTTTTTTCCGCCATCGGCGCAAACAATTTTGTCGCTATGGAATATGTCGAAAAATGCGAAGACGATTTCGGCTGTCTTATAAATTCATACCACAGCACCGACGGCGGAAACTATTTCGGTGTAAATGCGGAGGATATGTCTTTTTCCGCAATCTGCCCGAAGCCCGAAAAAGGCTATAACGCTTATTTCGCGGATAAGGAAGCCTATCGAAAATTCTTCGGAGTTCTTTCCATGCCGCACGTTCTCGAAATGCTTGAATTTCTTTTAAGCGAAAACACCCGTCTTTTCACTTCGGAACTTCTTGCTCAAAAACTTTCCGCCGATACTGCGGAAATTGAAGAAACCCTTGAAAAGATGCAGGAATGTCATCTTGTCTATTCAACGGATTTCGGCACAATCGGCGGACTTTCAAAAATATACGGCCCCAGCATCGGCTGTTCGTATATCCCTTTCCTTTACCTTGCAAGATGCATCCTTGAAGATACCCAAATCAATTTTCTCGGTTCCGACACCCGAACAAAACCATATTTCCATAGACCGGAGGAATAATTAATGTTTTACTATATCAAAAAGCACTGGAAGATAAACCTTCTTATTGTTTTTCTTCAAATTTTATTTGCGGGCGTTTCTGTCCTTACGAACGTGGTTATGATACAGATGACCGAAGGCATTGTCAGGCTTGACCTCGGGCTTTTCCTTTTCTGGATGTTCGTTGACCTCGGGCTTTGGATCCTTTACACCGTTTTTGACGGCGCAAGAAGCTGGGCAAAATCGAAGGCAAAGCTTCTTATGAACAACGAATTCCGTGCGGATATAACCGCTTCGCTGCTTAAAAAAAGCCACAGCGAATTCCATTCACAGCAAAGCGGCGAATATCTTTCCCGGTACACCAACGACATTAACCAGATTTCTTCCCTTGCATGGGATTCCTTTTACGGCATAATCTCCCTCGGTGCACAGGTCATTTTCAGCATTGCCGCCCTTGCGCAGATGCACTGGTCCCTTCTCGCAGTTTCCGTTCTTGTTGCGGCTGTTATGATAAACGCTCCGAAGCTTTTCAGCAAGCGTGTTGAAAAGCTCGGCGAAGAATGTGCCGCCGAGCAGGCAAAAGCCATGAGCAAGCTTAAAGATCTTCTTGCGGGCTTTGACGTTCTGCGCTTTTTCGGGAAAAGCGGCCGCTTTATTGAAGGCAACCACGAAGCCAGCCAACAGCTTGAACAACCCCGCCACAAACTCACCTATCAACAGGATTTTATCGGCGAAGGCATCGACCTTGTGAACCTTTTCTGCCAGATGGGCGTAAACCTTCTTATCGGCGTTCTTTCGATAAAAGGCATTATCATCCAATCTGCGCTTATGGGCGGCGGCAACCTTTGCGGAACAATTTACGGCGGTCTTGCACAGTTCGGTCAGCTTCGCCTTTCCATTCAGGCGAGCAAGCCCTATTTTGATAAAATCACCGTTCATTCCGGAGAAAAATCCCTCCCGGAAAAAATTGATTTTTTTCCGGTTTGCAAAAGCCTTTCCACCGAAAATCTTTGCTTTAGCTACGGCGAAAAATGCATTATCAAAAATATGAATATCCGCTTTGAAGAAGGCGGCAAATATGCCCTTACCGGCCCTTCCGGCTGCGGAAAATCGACTTTGCTCAAGCTTCTTCTCGGCTGGCTTCCGGATTATTCCGGAAATATCCTTTTCGATGACAGAAACGCAAAGGGGCTTACCCCCGAAGAAATTCAAAGCCAAATAAGCTATATTGAGCAGGACGTTTATCTTTTCAACACCACCATCCGTGAAAATATCACACTCGGCGGCGATTTCAGTGATGAAGAAATCGAAAAAGCTGTTAAAAACAGCGCCCTTGCGGGCGATCTCGAATCCATGCCTCTCGGGCTTGATACCCCTGTTGGCGAGGACGGAAGCGCCCTTTCTGGCGGGCAGAAACAGCGTGTTGCCATTGCAAGAGCGCTTATCCACCGCCGCTCGATTCTTCTTGTTGACGAAGGCACAAGCGCTTTGGATAAGAAAAACGCCGACATAGTCGAAGAAAGCCTTCTCAAAAACCCCGAACTGACTCTTATCCTCGTAAGTCACCATCTTTCGCCCGAAAGGAAAGCGCAGTTTACCGAAGTTTATGAACTCGAACCGGCAGCATAATTTTTCGTGGAACCACCGTTTGCTGCATTTGCAATATGGGCGCACTTATATGTGCGCCTTTTTTATTGACATCACCCGCTGACTGGTGTATATTTTTGTTATATTTTTCAAAAAGGGGGCGAAACTTTTGAAAGCATCCAAAAAAGCACGTTTTTCTTTTATTTCCGCCATGGCGATTTTCGGGACCCTTGCTCCCTTTGTCAGAAATATCTCCGTATCCTCCGGTGAACTCGCTCTTTATCGGGCGATAATGGCGGCGGCGCTTATAATTTTGTTTCTGCTTTTGACCAAACAAAAAATACCTTTCGGCGAAATAAAAAAAGATATACCCCTTTTGCTTCTTTCCGGCGGAGCCATGGGCATAAACTGGATACTGCTTTTTGAAGCATATAAATATACAACCGTTTCCGCCGCGACATTGAGCTATTATTTTGCGCCCGTTATCGTAACGGCGGTTTGCCCTCTTCTGTTCCACGAAAGGCTTTCGGCAAAACAGATAATCTGTTTTGTTATGTCAACGATCGGCATCGTGCTCATAACCGGAACAGGCGGTTCTTCCGGCGGGAATGATTTTATAGGTATCCTTTTAGGGCTTGGGGCTGCCGTTTTTTATGCTTCGGTAATTCTTATGAACAAATTCATCAAAAAGGTTGAAGGCATCCACCGCACTCTTTTGCAGTTTATTGCCGCCATTGCCGTTCTTATCCCCTATGTTGCCGCCGCCGGCGGAACAAGCCTCGGCTCGCTCGAACCATTCGGCTGGGCAAATCTTCTCACCGTGGGGCTTTTCCATACAGGCTTTGCCTATTGCCTTTATTTTTCGTCACTGAAGGAGCTTCCCGGCCAGGAAGCGGCCATTTTAAGCTATATCGACCCGCTTGTTGCTGTTGTAATTTCCGTAACGCTTCTTGGCGAAGAAATGACTTTTATCCAGCTTCTGGGGGGAATTTTAATTCTCGGTTTTACGCTTTGGAACGAAATGTCACAAAAAAAATGATATATCACAAAATCCTGCCTTTGGGTGTGCTTCGTAAAGAAGCACACCTTTTTTATATCTCTTAAAAACGGCTGAACCAATGCCCCTCCCACATTGAAAATGGGCGGAAACGGTTTTCAATTTGCTTTTTCGGTCCGGCTGTTTTTTCACTGTCTGAAAAAAAGTATATAAAAAGGCTTACTTCCTTACGAAGTACGCCTAAAAATCCGCCCGCTTTTTAATGCAGCGGCAACAGCCTTTGCATTAAAAGCATCTTTTAATCTTGCTCTCTTTTTTGATTATTAGCGACGATTAAGTGTCACATACTGGTCTCCGGTCGAAAGTGATGCACGGTTAACTTCTGCTTCTTCGGTCACGGTCATCAAAATTTCCACTGTCGAAGGATCTTCCGGATTCAGAACAAGGGTGCCGGTGCCTTTGTTGCTCCAGGAATCCTTCCATTCAAAATCCACAGTGTTATCGTCTGCGATGGAAGCGTGAATAGGATCCGTCGCATATACAGGCGAAGAGTTTACGCCGACGTAGGATACCGAAAGTTCAATTTCTTTCGTTTCGTTATTAACGCTTACGATGCTTACAGTATAGCACGGTCCTTCAACCGTTTCGGTATCGGAATAATTTCCGCAAAAAGTTGTATAATCAACCGGCTGTTCCTCTTCTGCAGCACAGGCAGCAAACGAACATAACAGCATAACCGCCATCAAAAAAACTAATATTTTTTTCATTGGAAACACTCCTTTTCGCTTGTTTATTATCGCTTATCCTGCCTTCGGCAGGTATTTGCATTATAACATTCTTGTTTTTTACTGTCAATCATCATGTCGGATTTTTTTATTCATTATATCCTTTCGGATTTTTACTTTGCCAGTTCCATGAATCACGGCACATATCATCAACTGAATGTTCCGCTTTCCAGCCAAGAATTACATTCGCTTTTGAAGCATCCGCATAAAATTCCGCAAGGTCGCCGTCGCGCCTCGGGGCAATTTTATATGGAATATCGTGCCCGCAGGCTTTGGAATAAGCGTTCACCATTTCAAGAACGCTTATTCCCTTCCCGGCGCCAAGGTTAAAAATTTCAACGCCGCTGTGTTTTTCAGCGAAATCAAGGGCCGCAGCATGACCTTTCGCAAGGTCTGTGACGTGGATATAATCTCTTACCCCGGTGCCGTCCTTCGTCGGATAGTCATTCCCGTAAACGTTCAGATAAGGTAACTTTCCTACCGCAACGCGCGAAATATACGGCATAAGGTTATTGGGGATATCCCGCGGATCTTCGCCTATAAGTCCGCTTTCATGTGCCCCGACAGGGTTGAAATAACGCAAAAGAACGGCGGAAAAACCTTCTTTTGCCGCGGCATAATCGGTAATTATCCTTTCGATGAAAAGCTTTGTCCAGCCGTATGGGTTCGAGCAGTTGCCGGTTTCCATATCCTCTTTATATGGATACGGCGCTTTCGTTCCGTAAACCGTTGCCGAAGAACTGAAAACGATGTTATTACAGCCATATTCCCCCATAACCTCGAGAAGCGAAAGGGTCGTATCAATATTGTTGCGGTAATATGAAAGGGGCACCTTCACCGATTCCGGAACGGATTTATACCCGGCAAAATGTATTACCGCATCAATTTTGTTTTCTTCAAACACTTTTTTAAGCGCGGTTTTATCCGCCACGTCGATTTCATAAAGCCCGAACCTTTTGCCGGTAATCATTTCGAGCCTTTCAAGCACCTTCGGGCTTGAATTGCTGAAATTATCCGCAATAACCACCTCGTAACCCGCGGCGGCAAGCTCGACAGCGGTATGGGAACCTATATATCCCGCACCGCCGGTGAGAAGGATTTTCACGTTTCACACCCCTTTCTCAAGCAAAAAGATATATCTTAAAATTTCATTGACTTTCTTAATTTTCACAATGCAGAAAACCGCAAACGCTCCGCCCACGTTAAGAATAAGGTCGTCGATATCACAGCTTCCCGCAAGGGTTGCGAACTGCAAAAGTTCAACCGCGGCAACGGCCGCCGCGCAGGTAATCAGAAAAACGCCCGCCCTGTTTTGTTTTTCGGATATGAGCGGAAGAAGAACCCCAAGGGGCATAAGGCAGACAAAATTTCCGCCCAGGTTTATAAGCGCGGTTTTAAAATCGGCCGACGAAAGATATGCCGCAATGGTTCTGAACGGAACAAGATTCAGCGAGTTATTTATATAAGCATCAAAAAGTTCTTCCGTCCATACAATGCCGAACCCGCCGTTTCTTCCCCACATTGGGTCAAAAAGGGTCAGCGTCAAAAAAAGCGCAAGATAAAGCACCAGAAATATCCAAAGATTTACTTTCATCGGGCGGTTGTTCCCGCTTGATTTTGCGAGCAAAAATCCGCCCGCCCAAAGAAGCAGACAGCCGCCGCAAAGAAGAACGAGCCTTGCCGCTGTCGAAAGCAAAAAGTTCGGCAGCAAATCCGCAGTAATATATATCGCTATCAAAATCACAGCGGCGGCATAAAAACCAAACGCGGCAGTTTTTTTATTAAAAAGTTTCTGCAATCAAAAGTCCCTCCTCCACTGCGGAGGCAATCTCTTTTTCTATAATTTCCTGCGGAAGATAATCGAAATTATCCCTTGCAACAACCTCAAAACCCTTTATGCCCCAAAGCCAGGAAAGAGCCTTTATATATGGCGTTGCCTGTTCAAGCGGGTCGCCGGTTTTTATTGCCATCCCTCGGGTGGTGATGAAGAGAAGATTTTCTGCTTTGCAAAGCCCGAAACAGGTTTTGTCATCGCTGTCAAATGTCACCCCGAAAAGCGAGCAAAGCTCGAAAAAGGTTTTAAGCGCGGCGGGAATTGACATATCCCAGAAAGGCGCCGCAATAACAATGCGGTCGGCCTCTTTTATTTTGTTCGCCCAGCAAAGGGCCTCTTCGGAAACGATTCCGTTTGCTCTGCGGCGGTTTTCTTCAATCTGAACCGGAGCAAGAGCAAGATCGTTAATGACGATGGTTTCTACCTCGTAACGCTTTTTAAGACTTTCAACAATGGGCGAAGCAATGCGCTTTGTTCTTGAAAGTTCGTTACGGATACAGGCATCGATATAGAGAAGTTTTTTCATTTTAAGCACTCCTTAATTAAAAATCAAATCACTTTTCCCGCTCTGAAAAACCTGCGTTTTCAAATTTGACCGTTTTTGAAAACGCCTTACGGATAAAGGCGATAACGATAGCGAAGTTTATCGGTCGTTCCGTTTCTTGTTTTTTTTATTTGAACGCGGCATCGATTATACACTGCCACTCGCTTTGAGAAAATTCGTTTCTGATATAGCTGCCGCTGTAAAGAGAAAGCAAATCAATAAAGTTTTCAAACTTCTGTGAGCCCGAAAGGTCTGAATATTCGCTTTCGTTTTCTTTAAGATAATGGAAAGTTTTCACAAAGGGTTCCCATCCGATTTCCTCTTTTATCTCAAGAAAACGGCGGACACAGGCATATACGTTATAAGTCTTTGAAAAATCCGAACCGAGCATTCCATAGGCTTCCATTATATTTTTTCCGTAAAAATTATATGAGGCATCGAATTCCGAAGGCACGGCGGAAACTCCGTTTACTTCAAGAACGTACGCAACTTTAAGATCCGTCATAGCTTCCGCTTCAAAATTCCATGGCATATCAAAATCGAACATATGCCCCATTTCGTGAAGCGCGCAGAAATTCCAATCGCTTTCGCGAAGAGTCATTTTTTCAAGATCCTCGCGTATAAAATCGCAATCTATATGGATTACATTTGAATTTGGATAGACATAGCCTATATACTGTGCGGGCTTATATGCCTCAACGACTATGGTTTCGTAGGGTTTATGGTTTGTAAGTTCATAAAAAGTATAATATGCCTTTTCAAGATTTTCCGCCCAATCGGCAATTCTTTCTTCTGAAATCACTTCGGTAATATCAAGCGGAAGCTGAAGTTCTATTATCCCGCCGCTGCTTGAACAGGAATAATAGTTTTTCTCCAAATCAGCCACTCTAATAAGCTTCCATTCCTGCGAAAGGTTGCCCTTATCGCGTTTCTGAAGCTGCGCGCCTTCGCCAAAACCAAGGCAAAAGCTGTTATCCGCTCCGCAAAGGACGGAATACGCTGAATTATTGTTTGCTTCAATATTCCATGTCTGCACGTCGTATCCGGTAAATTCCCAGATTTTTATTTCAGTTCCTTCGTTTATGAACGCGTTGTCTATATCAAGAAGCAACTCCGTGTTTTCCGCATATATATGAAATTTTTTATTACAATTTTCTTTTATCACCCAGTTTTGCGGGGTTTCGCTTAATATGAGTTTTCTGCCTTCGGCGGAAAGATATGCGTTTTTTTCTTCGTTATAAAAAACATATATTCCCGGAGTTATATCCTCCGCCGTTTTGTTCTCTGCAGCAACTTCTCCGCCGCTTACCGCAGGCTGTTCGTTTTCAGCGCACGCAGCGAAGAGAAAAAGCATTGCCGCAAATAACAGGATCAGATTTTTCTTTTTAAGCATTCCAATCACCCCGTTTTTCTTATTTTCTCACAAGCAGCCCCACTCCCTCAACGTGGGCGGTTCTCGGGAACATATCCACCGACTGAACTTTTTCGGGCTTATAGCCAAGAGAATCAAGGATTTTGAAATCCCGCGCCATGGTGGCGGTGTTGCAGGAAACATAGACAACTCTCTTCGGTTTCATTGCCGCAACAGCTTCGAGAGTGTCCTCAGAACAGCCTTTGCGCGGCGGATCAAGAATTATGACATCCGGGGCAAGGCCGCGTTCCTGAAGCTCCTCGGCGGCCGTACCGGCATCTCCGCAGATGAATTCCGCATTGGTCACACCCATTCGTGCGGCGTTTATCTTTGCATTTTCTATTGCTTCCGGAACGATTTCAACACCTATGAGGCTTCCGGCCTTTTTCGCCATGGAAAGGCCGATAGTTCCGGCTCCGCAATAAAGGTCAAGGATAAGTTCCCCGCCGGAAAGCCCTGCAAATTCCGCCGCAACGCCGTAAAGTTTTTCGGCGCCGCCGTGGTTCACCTGATAAAATGCCGCCGGAGAGATATCAACCGTCACCCCGCAAAGAACGTCGGTGATTCCGTCCTTGCCGAAAACGGTGCGGCTTTTTTTGCCGAGCACCACGTTTGTGCGTTCTTTGTTGGTGTTGAGCACGATGCTCACAATATTTTTGAACTGCGTGCTCAACAGAGAAACGAGGAGTTTTTCTCCCGGAAGTTTATCCCCGTTGAGCACAAGGCAAACGCCGATCTCATCGGTGATTTCACCTTTTCTGATATAAACTGCACGAAGGAGCCCGCTGTGGGTCTTTTCGTCATAGATGGAAATTTTGTTCTGCTTCACAAAAAAGCCGATTGCCGTAAGAATATCCGCAAATTCTTTCGGCTGAAGGCGGCAGTTTTTACAGTCGATGACCTCGTGGCTTTTATGTCTGTAAAAACCGAAAACCGGCTCGCCTTTTTCGCCCCTGCCAACCTGATAAATGGCTTTGTTGCGGTATCCTTCGATTTTCGGAGAACCTATCGCCGGGAAAGGCTCGATGTCGAATCCGCCTATGCGCTGAATATGATCTTTCACCCAATGGGTCTTTTCATAAAGCTCCGCATCATATCTGATATGACGGAGAGAACACCCCCCGCATTGACCAAAAACTTCGCAATCCGGCTCTATTCTGTCAACGGAAGGTCTTAACACCTTGTCAAGCTCGCCATAGATACAATTCTTCCCTACTTTTGCGATTTTCACCCTTGCGCCGTCGCCCGGGGCGGCAAACGGAGTGAAAACCACCATTCCTTCATAACGCGAAACACCGCTGCCCTCGTTTGTGACAGCGGTTATTTCGGTTTCGATAAAACTGTTTTCTTTTATCAAAAGCTTCTTTTCCATTTAACCCTCCGGATATGCGATGGCGCCCGAATAGGTCTGGGTAAGAAGGCTTTCGATGTTCGCAATGTGGAAATTGGTGTTTGCTGCGGCGCAGTTGTTGATGATAAGCACGTCGGTTATGCCGCGGCTGTTCACAAGGTCAACAAGATTGCCGTCGTAATAACGCTCGTCAACGACGTAGGTTTCCTCAAAGCCCGCCGCAATAAAGGTTGCAGGTGCGTTGCCGTAGGATTCCTTGATGATGACAAGTTTTCTGCCGTTGTTCACGTTGGTTTTGATTACTGTCAGCGGGAAGTCGCCGCCGAGGAATACGCCGTAGGAGTTTGCGCCCTTGGCATAGCCGTGCATAACGGAAGATGCGAAATAATTGCCAAGATCGCTTTTGTTATACTGATAAGTCTTGTTTGTAACGGGGAATTCGCACCATTCAACGTAGTCCGGATTATCCTCGAGAGCTTTTGCCCTGTCGGTTCCGGCATAGAGAGTTCCGAGGAAGGGCTCGATTATATGCTTGGTATAGCTTTCGTAATCGTAGTAGGAAAGTCCCGCCGCATCCATAAATGCAGTATAGGCATAATATGCTCCAAGGCCGGTCCAGTGGTGGTCGGTGTTGAAATAGATATATTCGTCAGAATGTTCCTTGAGGACGCTGTATGCGTCAACCTTGATAACGTCTGAATCAAGCATGGAATAGATATAATCAATGCTGTCCTTTTCGGAATTGGAAAGGCTGTCGTATCTTCCGGTAAGTCCGAATTCCGCGTGTTTCGGGATAACCATATTATAGACCTTTACTCCGCTTCCGAATGCGTCGCCGTATTTATTCACAACGCCGGCATAATATTCGGCAGCTTTTTTGCTTCCGCCGAAAAGTTCATAAGCGGCGCCTTTATAGAGGAAAATTCCGGCAACGGTTTCTCCCTGTTCGCCGTCGTCCTGCGCTTCGGAAGAACTGCTTTCGCTGCTCTGTTCGGAAGAAGAACTTTCGGAAGAACTCATCTCGGAAGAAGAGGTGTTATCGGGCCGGCTGATATTATCCGAAGAACTGCTTTCGCTGCTCTGTTCAGAAGAAACTTCAGAAGAGGGCGGGATCTTGTCATCCTCGTCATTGGTATTGCCCGGAACGGGGCCATAGATTGCCGCACCTTCAATGCGGATTCCCCTTGCCTCTTCAATCATAGCCTGCATTTTTACAAAATTTTCGCGGAATGCAAAGGTATCCGCATAGGCAAGCTCGACCCCAAGGGTATATTCGCCCTTGAAAAGGGATTCGATGCTGAATTCGGGCATCTGGTTAAGGTCGCGTTTTTCATATTCGGAATAAGTCGGCTGGGGAAGCGCCCATGCAAGAATTCCGATTACAAAAATAATCACAAGGCAGACGGCCACGCTTAAAATTTTGACTATTTTATCACTGCGCTCTTTGCCGTAATCTTCGCCGTAAGCATGTTTATCAATTTTCATTAAAAGCCGCCTCCTTCTTTAGAATTTGTAATAAAGGAACGGGTTATAGCTCATGCCGACAAGAAGAGAAGTGTTGACTATAAGCATAACTGCGTTTGCCGGGATCTGAAGAATTTTTGCAGGCATCTGTACCTTCGGATGGTTTTCAATGAATTTCTTGACCGAAGGAACAATTGGCATACAGAACGCCACAGCAAGAATGATCCAGAAAATGTTATTGAGAAGGGTAAGTTCGAGGGATATATCCCAGAATCCGGTGCCTTTTGCGCCGAACATAACCGCAAAGCAATCGAACATTCTTCCCATATCCTCGAAATAGAACATTACCCAGCCCATAACGGCGATAAAAAGAAGATAGATGTTCGAGATAACCGGGAGCTTTTTAAGCCATTTGAGAAGGAAGAGTTTTTCGATGATGATAAGAACCCCGAACCAAAGGCCCCAGATGATGAAGTTCCAGCTTGCTCCGTGCCAGAAACCGGTGAGGAACCAGACGATGAAAAGATTGAGATACTGATGTTTTCTGTTGCCGCCGAGGGGAATATAGACGTAATCACGGAAGAACCCGCCCAATGACATATGCCATCTGCGCCAGAATTCCGTTGCGGAACGGGCAATATAAGGATAGTTGAAGTTTTCGAGGAAGTGGAACCCGAATATTTTTCCAAGGCCGATGGCCATATCGGAATAACCGGAAAAGTCGTAGTAAATCTGTATCGAGAACATAAGAACGCCGAACCAAACGGCGGCAGTGCTTTGTTTTGTCAAATCTCCCATAAGATAGGTTTCGGCAAATTGTCCCGCAACGTTTGCGATAAAAACCTTTTTGGTAAGGCCGACGAGGAATCTTGCGGTGCCGGAATAGATATCCTCGAGATTTTCGTGTCTTTCGTCAACTTCTATTGCCACGTCTGCATAACGGACTATCGGGCCGGCAACAAGCTGGGAATAAAGCGAAACATACATGAAAAATTTCATATAGCTGTGCTGCGGTTTTACTTCATCACGGTAAACGTCGATGGTATAGCTGAGGGTCTGGAAAGTATAGAAGC
This sequence comes from Oscillospiraceae bacterium, assembly GCA_017473745.1. Lineage (GTDB taxonomy): Bacteria > Bacillota > Clostridia > Oscillospirales > Ruminococcaceae > UMGS1668. The sequence continues at coordinate 2,904 of JAFUJP010000065.1, read as the reverse complement.
TTATACCGATGGGAAGTGAAAACGCCGGAACCGGAAGATCGAGCCCCGTAAGCAAATTAATGTTTTCCACAAAGAATCCGCTGTATTTGAAAATTCCGAGAAGCCCGAGGTTCAGCACAAGCGAAGATATAAGCGCAAGCTTTGCGCCGATTTTTCCGCGGTATTTTTCAATTATCAAGCCGTGGAAATAGTCTATCGTCGCGCTGAAAATAAGAAGAGTGACCCAAACGGGTTCGCCCCACGCATAGAAAAACAGCGAGAAGAAAATGAGCACCGCATTTCTGAATGCCCTGTTTTTAGTCGAAAAATAGAGTATCAGGTTAAGCGGCAAAAATGCATAAAGAAAAAACAAGTTTGCGAATACCATAGTGTTTCTTTTCCGTCCTTATGTTATTTTAAAAATTGTCAGAAATTTGCAAAAAAATGCTGCACCGCACAGCAATTTAATAATACCTTATTTTTAATGTTATTTCAATATAATTCTTGCTTTTTAATAATTCCGTAATAAAAATATTCCGAAAAAGCATTTTATTTAAGTCTGAAAAGAAGCTGAACGATTCCTTTGGGTGAGAAAGGAATTATCGGAGAAAAATATCCCTTTTTGCCGTGGATTTTTGTTGTAAGAATGAGATAAAGGGTAAGCAAAATCCCCGCAGCAAAGCCAAAAATCCCAAAAATCGCCGTTCCGATAAGCATAAACATCCTCATAAATTTGATGGCGTATCCAAGCTCATAACCGGGCTGGCTATAATTCGCCATAGCCACAAAAGCCATATAAAGCATCGTTTCGGAAGCGAACCACCCGCTTTGAACGGCAAAATCGCTGACAATGATCCCTGCGATTATAGAGAAGGTCGAAGAAAGCATTCCCGGCGTGTTAAGTGATGAAAGTTTGAGCCCGTCTATAACAAATTCCAGTATCAGAAGCTGCCATATTATCGGGATATTCTGATTTTCCGTCACAAGCACAAACCTGAATGCTTCCGGAACGTATTCCGGATATTCCAGCGCAAGCATCCAGACAGGCGTTACAAACAGAGTGACCAGCATTGTAAGAAGCCGCGTTATGCGAAGATAAGCCCCCGTAAGCGGCGGAAAATAATAATCGTTCGCATCCTCGGCTATATCAAAAATGGTCGAAGGCATTATCATTGCCGTCGGGGTGTTATCTATGAGCACGATAAGATCGCCCTTCATGATCTGCGCAGCGGCAACGTCCGGGCGTTCGGTGAATTTATACTTGGGAAACGGGTTCCAGCGCTGTTTTCCGTTGATTACGTTGGCAAGATCCTCCTGATTCATGGTAAGGGCTTCGATTTTTGAGCACCGTATTTTTTCTCGGACGTCTTTGAGCATCGCCCCGTCAACCTTCGTGCTCAAATAGCAAAGCGCTATATCCGTTCGCGAAACTGTTCCGATATTCTGATACTCAATACTCAGATCCCTGTCGCGGATCCTGCGGCGTATAAGCGCCGCATTAAAAAGCATCGTTTCCGTAAATCCATCCCTTGAACCGCGCATGACCTTATCGCGGTCCGGCTCGGCATTATCCCGCTGGGGATAGTTTCGCAGTTCAAAAATAAAAGCGGAAGAAAAACCATCGACCATAAGCGCCGTTCTTCCGCTGAGCACGGCGGTTACTATCATGTTGTCGTCGCTTTCGGTTTCGACCCCGCCGAAAGGAATATGGTGCTCAAGAAATTCCTTTTCCGAATCGGCATCTCCCTCTTTCAGAAAAGTGAATTCCGCAAGTATCCTTTCAAGAACGTCGCTTCGCAAAAAGCCGTCTATCATATAAAGAACTGCGGATTTCCCCGCGAAAGAAAGTTCCCTTTTCTTCAGGTCAAAATTGCGTTCGGTACAAAAAATCGCATCAAAATGCAGTTTATTCTTTTCAATATCCGTTGATATATTCATATATAAAACGCCGCCTTTCCCGGATATTTTTCCAAGAAAAGCGGCAATTATTACAAAAATATTTGAGCACGGAATAATTTCACCCCGTGCTCAAAATATTACTGTTCTGTTCCTATTACTATTAGCCTGTCGTCATCATTTTTTCCATAGCAGGTCGAAAGAGTCAGAAGCTGTTTTCCGTATTCGGGATAAACTTCCGTTTCATAAAGCGCACGGCTTTTTATTTCATCAACAAGCTCGCTGAAATGTTCTTCGTTCATTGCGGAATCAAAATAATACCACACATCATTTTCTTTGAGGCAGACAACCGCAAAGACGTCATAAATTTTAAGGCCTTCGGCGGTTTCAAATTCGATTGTGCGGTGCTGTTCAAAAAATTCTTTGTCAACGTATTCCGTCAGGTCGGAAAACATTGTTCCGTTTTTCATATTATGACCGTAAATCACAATATTATCGTCCGCGAGGTTTCTGGTTTCTTCAAGAAACGGAACTCCGGACATTGCATATTCACCCTCAAAATTCTTTCTGAGGTATTTGTGCAGCTCATTTGGGGTGTACATAACGGGATAATCCACCCTTGTGCCTTCAATAAATATCCAGCCGATACAATCCGGATTCTGCTCAAAAAGCGGTTCAAGATTTCTTTTTGATGGTGGATTTTTCTCTGTTTCCGCTTCTTCTGATTGTCCGGTATCTGAAATAATTTCCTCATAGATAACGTTTTCAAGCTTTTCAAAATCGTCTTTTTCCTTCTCACCCCGAGAAACCTCTTTAACTATCATAAAACAGGAAAAAGCCAGAACCGCAGCCAAAAGAAGCAATATTGCTATGACAATTTTTTTGGACATCTAATTTTCATCTCTCTTTTTGAAAACGGCGGCGGAATTTTCCGCCGCCGTTTTTTGTTTTTATTCCGGAACCTCCATTATTTCATCGCCGGACAAGGTTACTCCCCAGCTTTCGTAAACAGCGTTTGCAGGCAAACTT
>JAFUJP010000064.1 GCA_017473745.1 Oscillospiraceae bacterium | reverse complement strand
TGCACGCTCGTTGCGTTATTAAAAACGTCGTAGGGGCGAACCTGTGTGTTCGCCCGTAACCCAAGAACGCGGAGCGTTTAAAGCCTTCCCCCCGGGGGGAAGGGGGACTGCGCCTGCGGCGCGGTGGATGGGGAAAAAACATCGAAGCACGCCCTGAGGCGATGAAGCGAGCTGGATTTAGCGCAGGCATCGACTGCATGTAAGGCATATGCCGCCGCAGACGGGCGCTAATGCCAAGAGTACAGGAGGGGATAATCGTAGGGAGACGATGGTGAATGCATGATTTCTACATTAATGAAAAGAACAGAACGGCGAGAGCTTGCTCCAACCGTTCTGTTCTTTTTTACTTTGCACCTTGAACTTTTTCAACAGCTTCCTCATAGTCTTTAATAGCTTCTTGCAATGCATCGTAATTGTCTTTTGCGGCGTCTGCAAATTGTTTGGATTGCTCATACTCCTTTATTGCTTCGGCGAGCTCATCTTCAGGACTTTTTACCACACAACTGCAAAGAGAAAAACACATGGTGATAACAATAATTGTAGCAAAAATTTTTTTCATAATTTTACCTCTTAGTTAAACTATAAATTTTTCAACGCTGTCTCTTGTAGATTCACAAATTGATTCAAGTTGTTCAATTTCTTCTTTAACAGAATCAGAGATGACAAAAGCGGTTTGACAGTAGTTGCTATAATCTTCAACGGAATCATAATACTCTTTAAGAGCAGAAAGCATTTCGGAATCGGGATATGTTTCTTCAAATTCTGCAAGAGCACTTTTTGCCTGTTCTAAATTTTCTTGTGTTCCGTTAATAATAAAAGTATAAAGTTGGATTGCCATTCCGCAAGCTTTGGGAACATAACTTGCGTTGAAAATATAGAACATATCACTTGGATCATCCATACCTTTGCACCATTCATATACATCATCGTAATTTCCGCCCTGATCTTCTGCGGTAAGGCCAACGATGTTTGCTAAAGCATCAACAAATTCATCGTGTGACATATATTTTAATTGGGAAGTAAGATTGTTCATTTTTGTTGAATTTCCGTAAGAGGCAGAAATGGTATTTGCGGTGATAACGTCTTCGTTAGAATTACGATGATTACTCATAACCATATCAAGAGTTTCTATGATATTCTCTGCGGAAATTATTTCTTCGGAAGAAGGACCGCTTTCGCAGGAGCAAAGAGAAAACATCAAGATCAAAGTAAAAAACAGTGCAACAAATTTTTTCATTTTTTTATTCCTCTTTTCGAAAAAGTATTAATTTTCCAAAAGCTGTTTTTTCTTTTGCTCAAACTCTTCTTGGGTGATAACGCCGGAATCCAACAGTTCTTTATATTTCACAAGGGCATCTGCGGAAGAAGCAGTGTTCTGTACAGCCTGAACTGCTTGAGCATTAGGGTCGGGAAGAAGAAGAGAGTGGATAAGGGCAACGATAAAAAGCATCCAGCCATAAAACCACCAAAGTCCAAAGCTTTTTCCTTTTTTCTTTGCAATGTTTGCGGGGATAAAGGCAAGCCCTGCCGCGATTGCGAGCGTAAAAATAAATTCCATTTTTTCGTCCTCTTTTCATAAGAAATTTTTGTAGTTTCTATTATACGACGCAAAATGACTTGTGTCAATAGCATAATGCTATTGACACAAGGTTTATGAACTGTAAAAATCACCTAAAATTATAGATAGAGGTGATTTTATGAAGGCTGAATATAAAGAGCTTTATGAAAAATTTGGGCTTAATGTTGTTTATTACAGAAAAAGAAAAAAGCTTACTCAACTCCAGCTTGCCGAGCTTGTTGATATAGACAGAAGTCATATAAGCGCCATCGAACTCGGAAATGTTGGAGTTTCGTTCGATGTTGTTTTTAAGCTTTGCGAAGTTTTAGAGGTAAGCCCTAAGGATTTGTTCGATTTTAGATAAAATAGAGGCAAGAGCAATCTTCCACCTCATGGTTGTAAAAAAACCGGCACGCATTGCGTGCCGGTTTTGCTTTATGTATTTTGCGATTAATATGCTTTGCCCCAATAGACCATTTTTTTGGCGGGTTTGCCGCAAACGGGGCAAACGTCGCCGATGTGTTCCTGCTCGAAGGGCATGCAGCGGGAAGAAACGCCCGCAACTTCTTTGAGTTTTTCTTCACATTCACGGTCGCCGCACCACATGGATTTGATGAAGCAGTTGCCGCTGTTGGCAAGTTTGATGAATTCATCAAGGTCATGAGCGGTGAAGGTGCGGTTTTCACGGTTTTCAAGAGCGCGCTCATAAAGACCGTCGCGAACCATCTGAAGAAGTTCCGGAACCTTGGTTTCAAGCTCGTCAAGGGATACGAAATATTTTTCGCGGTTGTCGCGGCGAACAAGAACGCACTGGTTCTGCGCAATGTCGCGGGGACCAATCTCAAGACGGAGCGGAACGCCTTTCATCTCATATTCCGCAAACTTCCAGCCTGCGGTTTGGTCGCTGTCATCAAGTTTTACGCGGCAGAATTTGGAAAGACGGTCTTTAACGGCGTTTGCAGCCTCGAGAACGCCCTCTTTATGCTGTGCCGCGGGAACAATGACTACCTGGATCGGAGCGACGTCAGGCGGGAGCACAAGGCCGTTGTTGTCGCCGTGGGTCATGATGATCGCACCGATAAGACGGGTGGAAACGCCCCAGGAAGTTTCAAACGGGGTGTGAAGCTGGTTGTCGCGGCCGGTATATTGAACTTCAAAAGCTTTTGCAAAACCGTCGCCGAAGAAATGGGAAGTACCGGACTGGAGAGCTTTGCCGTCGTGCATCATAGCTTCGATGGTATAGGTTGCTTCTGCACCGGCGAATTTCTCTTTTTCGGTTTTCTGACCCTTAATCATTGGGATCGCGAAGTTCTTTTCGCAAACGTCAGCATAAATGTTGAGCATCTGTTCGGTTTCTGCGATGGCTTCTTCTGCGGTTTCGTGCATGGTGTGGCCTTCCTGCCAGAGGAATTCCATGGAACGGAGGAAAGGACGGGTGGTCTTTTCCCAGCGGACTACGCTGCACCACTGGTTATAAAGCTTCGGAAGGTCGCGGTAGGATTTGATAACATGTGCATAGTGATCGCAGAAAAGGGTTTCGGAAGTGGGGCGGACGCACATTCTTTCCTGAAGCTGTTCGCCGCCGCCCATAGTGATCCAGGCAACTTCGGGGGCGAAGCCTTCGATATGGTCTTTTTCTTTCTGAAGAAGGCTTTCGGGAATGAACATGGGCATATAAACGTTTTCATGTCCGGTTTCCTTAAAGCGTGCATCAAAAAGCTTCTGGATGTTTTACCAGATGGCGTAGCCATAAGGGCGAAGAACCATGCAGCCGCGAACGCTTGAATAATCTATAAGTTCTGCTTTTTTAACAACGTCGGTGTACCATTGGGCGAAATCGTCCTCCATAGAGGTTATCGCCTCAACCATTTTTTTCTGGTCTGCCATTTTTACTAACTCCTTACTTATACAAACGAAAATAGCGGAACGAGCCGTTCCGCGATCTTCATGCAAAAATATTCCTTAAAATGCGATGATTAAAGGGAATTCTCGATGTAGGAAACAACGTCGCCGATGGTTTTGATGCGTTCAAGATCTTCATCGGGGATTTCTTTGTCGAAATAATCTTCGAGAGACATTGCAAAGTCAACAAGATCGAGGGAATCTGCGCCGAGATCGTCGATAATGTTGGTGTCAAGAGTAATGTCATCCGGATCAAGCTCAAGCTGCTCGCAAAGAATTTCTCTTACTTTTTCAAATACCATTGAAAATTACCTCCTAAATTTAAAAAGGACTTTGGGTCCATGTTTTGCCTTTCATTATCATATATAAAAGATTTTGAGTTGTCAATGTTTTTTGAACAAATTTATTTTATTGTTTTGGGTTTATGCTTGAAATCCGCGAAATTTATGGTATATTAGTATTTGTATTATTCTGCATTATTACGGACGGAGGTTTTTTTATCTTGAAAAAAATCGCTTTTGTTTTCCCGGGTTATGGCTGTTCCCATGCGGGAATGGGCAAGGGAATTTGTGAATATTCCGAAAAAACCAAAGAAATTTATGAAAAGGGCTCGGCAGTTCTTGGATTTGACGCCCTTGAACTTTCCACAAAGGGAAGAGCCGCCGAAGTTACCGACGAGGAAGTTTCGTTCCAGCTTCAGCTTCTTCACCAGCTTGCGCTCACCGAATCCGCAAAGGATATTCTTCCCGCAGCGGAAGCTTTCATCGGTTACAGTGCCGGCGAAATAACCGCTATGACTGCCGGCGACGTTTTTTCCCTTGAAGAGGGCATTGCCGTCGCAAATGCATACCGCGATATGAGAAAAGAGGCTGTCGGAGCGGGAAAACTTGATACATACCGCCTTCGCGGAGTTAAACACGAATTTGTAAGCCTTGCTTCGGATAAATGCCTTGCGGGATTTGTTCAGATGACCGCCGTTGAAGCACCGGAACAGACCGTTATCATCGGCGATGAGGAAGGCCTTAAAGCCGTTCTTAAAGAACTTGCAAAGCACAAAGTGAACTCCGTAAAATTGAGAGATTCCCTTCCGCTTCATTCCGTGATGGTATTCCCCTATGTTTCAAAGCTTCAGGACATTATGAGAAGCATAAATCACCACGAGCTTTCGACCAGGATGTATTCCACTTTATATGGCAAACTTGTTGATGTTATGACTCTTCCTTCGGATTATTTTGCAAAACAGCAGGTAAACGCCGTTCGCTTCTATGAAGCTCTTTCCGCCGCGGTTGACGATGGTTTTGATACCTTTGTCATCATCGGCAAGGATAAGGATCTTCTTACCGCAGTTAAAAACGTTGCGGGCGAGGGCAACGCCTTCCTTGCGGATTCCGTCGAGGATATCAAAAAGATTGCGGAGAAAATTAAAGAATAAAAACAGAGCGGCGGTTCGCAATGAACCGCCGCTTTTCGTTTGAAGCCCTCCGGGGAAGGTGGACCGCGCCAACGGCGCGGTGGAGGGATTCATTTTAATTGACAATTGAAAATTGACAATTGAAAATTAAATTTACGCAAAATTGATTTCAAAAAACGCCATTCCACTGTAGGGAACGGTCTTGACCGTTCCGTTTTTTGTAATTTGTTACGTACCCCCATCTCTTTGACGGCGCAAAGAGACGGCGGTACCCGCCAGAGAAACGCCTTTCTAACCCCTGCTGTCGCTCCCGCGACCGCTGTCCCCTTTCAAAAGGGGACAAAGCGCACCACCAAGCGAACGGAGATTTCTAATCTCCACCGTCGCCGTTCGGAGCCGGCAACGGTTTTCAATATACCGCGGCGGCTCAGATATGTCGGCTCGCCATTAGTCGTGGGGATGTTTAAAGCCTTCCCCTTGAGGGGAAGGTGGCATCGCTTCGCGATGACGGATGAGGTGTTTCTATGCAAACACGGAAAATAGCGGACAAACATCTCATCACCGCCTTCGGCGGAGCTTCTCCTCAAGGAGAAGCCTGCCCTCCGGGAATCCTTTTTGATGGGCGCACACACAGGTGCGCCCCTACACAAGGTAATCTGAAATTTTACGGTATTCTTCGCAGAGTTCATCAATTCCGATTTTCGCATTTGCCGGGCTTGTGGATGGCAAGGCGATTGCCGCAATGCCCGTTTTCGGTTCCATGAACTTATGATAGAGTTTTGCGGCGGTGGCGCCGGTTGTGAAAACGGCTTTTATATCCGCGCTGTTCAGAATGACGGAAATATCGTTCGGAACAGCGTTTTTTATGCTGGAATCCGATGCGCCCTCGATATCACATTCTTTAAGCACGTCCCAGAGGGCGACTTTATGCCGAAGGCAGAAGCTGCGCTTTTCCTCCGGTGATTTCGGAATTTCTTCACCGAAGATTTTTGCCATAACGGGCCAGAATCGGTTTCTCGGGTGGGAATAATAAAATCCAAGCTCACGGCTTTTGGGCGAGGGCATTGTTCCGAGAACGAGCACCCGGCTTTGGCAGTCAAAAACCGGGGCAAAGGCGTGGGTTATTCTTTTGCTTTCCATATCAGTCAAAATCCGGCACGCGGAAGGGAAGAGAAGCGGGAAGTATCTTTATTTCTACGCTTTTGCTCTTGAAAATTTCGCCGTCAACACAGACGGTGAGGTCTGCGGAGCTTTCAATAACGGCGCCTTTGCAGCGATGCATGGTTAAAAGCCCGTCAAAAATCGGATTTCCGATATGTTCGCCTTTTTTATAGATGCCGATGAGCTGTGCGATTTTAAGGATGCTTGCGTCAGCAATGGTACAGAAATCAATGATGCCGTCGTCAGGCTGTGCATCGGGAACGGGGTGATAACCTCCGCCGTAAACTTTGCCGTTGCCGAAAACGGAAATAAGGAATTTTCCGTCAAGAACTTTTCCGTCATCAAAGGTGAATTTCATGGGGGTGGAAAGCCCGGAAAAAACTCCCCCCAAAATAGTGGTAACAACGGAAACGTTATATGCCATGGAACCGGAAACCCCGGGAATATGCTTATATTTCGGTATGCGGTCGCAGATAACCGAATCAAGCCCTATGTTACAGACGTTTGAACAGATATGTCCGCCGCAATCCATGGCGTCAAGAACTTTGACTTTGCCGTTCACAAGCTTTTCAAGGTCGAGATAATCTTCGGGGCGGCCGCCGATGGATTTTATAAAATCATTGCCCGAACCGCATGGATAGACCGCAAAGCTTGCGCCCGGGCGCCCGAATGCGCCGTTGACCGTTTCATAAAAAGTTCCGTCGCCGCCGCAGGCAACGAAACATACTTCCCCGCCTTCGGGGATGGGGTATTCCCTGCCGAAGCGGATGGCATCGCCGGGGCATTTTGAAAGATAGATATTTATATTGTCGTCCCTTTCCCTGAAAAAATCACGGATAATTTTTGCGGTTTCTTCGGCCCTTTTGCCTTTTCCCGCGGCGGGGTTTATGATAAAAACGTAATTCATGGATTTTTCAAACCTCCATAAGGGAATTATAAAAAGTATAGCATAAAAAAGCAAAAGGTAAAAGCGCAAAAAATAAATTCTTGTGGAAAAACGCCGAAAAAGAGAAAATCCATTGTAATTTTTATTAAGATATCTTATAATCTATAATAGATTTCTATGGGTACCAAGGAGTGTTTTGATATGTATAGTGATATGATAGATACCATTGGATTTATAAAGGAACAGGATCCGGAGCTTTCTGAAATGATGGGAAAGGAACTTTCGCGCCAGCGCGGGAACATCGAGCTTATTGCTTCCGAAAACTTTGTTTCGCCCGCGGTTATGGCGGCAATGGGTTCTGTTCTTACAAATAAATATGCCGAAGGCTATCCGGCACACAGATATTACGGCGGATGCCAGTTTGTTGACGAGGTTGAAGATCTTGCCCGCGAAAGAGCCTGCAAGCTTTTCGGCGCCGACCACGCAAACGTCCAGCCCCATTCCGGCGCCCAGGCAAACCTTGCGGCATATCTTGCCTTTGCGGAATTCGGCGACACTATTATGGGCATGAACCTTGCGGAAGGCGGCCACCTTACCCACGGAAGCCCCGTTAACTATTCCGGCAAGGCATATAATTTCGTACCCTACGGCGTTGATCCGGAAACCGGGCTTATTAATTACGATGAGGTAAGAAGGATCGCCCTTGAATGCAAGCCGAAAATTATCGTTTCGGGTGCATCTGCATATCCCAGAGCCATCGACTTTGCGAAGATTCGCGAAATCTGCGACGAGGTCGGCGCATACATGATGGTCGATATGGCACATATCGCGGGGCTTGTTGCCGCGGGCGAGCATATGTCCCCGGTGCCCTATGCCGACGTAGTTACCACCACCACCCACAAGACTCTCAGGGGACCCCGCGGCGGACTTATCCTTTGCAAGGAACAATACGCCAAACAGGTGGATAAAGCGGTGTTCCCGGGCGCCCAGGGCGGCCCCCTTGAACACGTTATCGCGGCAAAGGCTGTCTGCTTCGGAGAAGCACTCAAGCCTGAATTCAAAGAATACCAGCATAAAATAGTCGAAAACGCCGCCGCCCTTGCAAAAGCTCTCGAGAAAAACGGACTTAAGCTTGTTTCCGGCGGAACGGATAACCACCTTATGATGCTCGATCTTCGGGATACCGGTGTTACCGGCAAGGAACTTGAGCACCGCCTTGATGACGTTAACATCACCGCAAATAAAAATATGATACCCAACGACCCGGCATCGCCCTTTGTTACAAGCGGTGTCCGGCTTGGAACTCCCTCCGTCACCACAAGAGGCTTCGGCGAAGCGGAGATGGAAAAAATTGCGGAATTTATCGCGAAAATAACCTTTGATTATGAAAACAGCAGGGATGAAGTTAAAGCCGCCGTTGAGGAACTTTGCAAAAACTTCCCCCTTTATGAATAAACGGAAAGAAAAGAGATGACGCCCGATGGCAAAACCCCTTGCCGACAGATTAAGACCAACTGAATTATCCGAAGTCTGCGGCCAGCAGCATATCCTGGGCGAGGGAAAGCTCCTGAGGAAAATCGCGGATTCCGGCGTTATACCGAATCTTATTTTCTTCGGCCCTTCGGGAACGGGCAAAACCACCGTTGCACGCATTATCGCAAAGATTGCGAACAAAAAGCTTTGCCATCTTAACGGAACATCGTGCTCAACAGCGGATATCAAAGAGGTCTTTGCCGAAACCGCGGGTATCGACGGTGCTCAGGGGGTGCTCCTCTATCTCGACGAGATACAATATCTCAACAAGAAACAGCAGCAGACCCTTCTGGAATTTATTGAGGACGGCAGGGTGACGCTTATAGCCTCCACCACAGAAAACCCCTATTTTTACGTTTATAACGCTATTTTAAGCCGCAGCACCGTTTTTGAATTCAAGCCCATAGAGCCTTCCGAAATAGAGCGTGCTCTTGAGCACGCGGTCGAAAAGCTTGAGCACGACGACGGAACGAAAATTCACGTTGAAGAAGGCGTTTTGCGCCACATAGCCTGCAACTGTTCCGGCGATGCCCGAAAAGCGCTTAATGCGCTTGAAGCCTGCTGGCTCGGTTCAAAGCTGAACGAGCAAGGCGAAAGGCTGCTTCTGCTCGAAGATGCCCAATCCGCCGCCCAGCGCAGTTCCAACCGCTATGATAAAGAGGGCGACGACCATTTCGAGATACTTTCGGCCTTTCATAAATCCGTCCGCGGATCGGACGAAAACGCCGCGCTTCATTATCTTGCAAGATTTATTGACGCGGGGGATATTATTTCGCCCTGCCGCCGGCTTCTTGCCATAGCCTGTGAGGATGTGGGGCTTGCCTATCCCATGGCGATACCGATAGTCAAGGCCTGTGTGGATACGGCCCTTCAGTTGGGCCTTCCCGAAGCCCAGCTTCCGCTGGCGGATGCGGTGATCCTGCTTTGCACCGCGCCGAAATCCAACAGCGGCGTTATGGCTATAAACGCGGCCCTTGATGACGTTCGGAACGGACTTTCGGGCGAAGTTCCGGAACATCTTGTGAACGTACACCCCAAATCCGCAGGAGGGCACAAACCGCCGAAATACAAATATGCCCACAACTATAAAAACCACTATGTAAAACAGCAGTATCTGCCGGATACGCTTAAAGGCAGGGTTTATTATCATTTCGGCGACAACAAAACCGAACAGGCGGCAAAAGCCTATCGCGATAAACTTGTTGCTGAAGCGGAAGAATAAAACCACAGGAGAAAAGTTCATGGAAAAATGGAAAGCGTTTATGAATAAAGGAACAAAAAGTGCCGTTTTAATTAAAAAAGCCTTTGTTATACTTTCATTGCTGCTTGGAGCTTATGGCTTGGGATACGGCGTTGGAACCTTTTTTGCCAATATAGGTTTTTGAATAATTACAAAAGGCTCCCGTAAAAGGGAGCCTTTTGTAATTCAGGGAACGGTCTTGACCGTTCCGTTTTTTTGATTATTCAATTTCGCCTGCGGCTTCAAGAAGCTTGTCTTTGGTCTGAACGCCGATGAAGCGCTTGACTTCCTCACCGTTTTTGAAATAGATAACGGTAGGGATGGACATAACGCCGTATTTTACGGCAACCTCGCGGCACTGGTCAACGTCAACCTTGCCGACGGTGATTCTGCCTTCGAGCTCATCCGCAAGCTGGTCGAATGCGTCAGCAAGGGCGGTAATCTCCTGCTCAATGTCGGTCCGGATGCGCGCGGTGTGATTCCTGAAGAGTCGATGCAAATTCTGGCAGGCATCGGCAAATGGATGAAGAAGAACAGCGCCTCGATCTACGGCTGCGGCACTGCTGGCATTGATAAGCCCGAATACGGCCGCATCACCCGCAAGGGCAATAAGCTGTATTATCATGTGAACGAGCCGC
>JAFUJP010000063.1 GCA_017473745.1 Oscillospiraceae bacterium | reverse complement strand
TAATACTTACCCCATTTCTTTGCCCGTGCAAAATCCCTCCTCCACCGTCTTCGACGGTCCCCCTCCTCCTCCGAGGAGGTTTGTACCGTCGCCGCTCGGGGTCGGCAACGGTTTTCAATATACCACGACAGCTCGGCTGTGTCGGCTCACCATTCACCGTAGGGAACGCCGTCCTCGGCGTTCCGCTTTAAAGCCTTCCCCTCGGGGAAGGTGGCACGCCACAGGCGTGACGGATGAGGGTAAACCCTGTCCCGTCCGCTTTTATCGCCTAATCGAATGTAGGGAACGGTCTCGACCGTTCCGTTTTTATAAGTATAGCAAAAGGCGCGCACTTTCACGAAAGCGCGCGCCCACAGCGGATTTTTTTAATTTTACCATTAATAAATGAATTTTATCCATTTATTTTTTATTTTCTGCCGCAAACTCCAGCTTTTTTTACACTCCGCAAGAACTTTTTCCGCATAATCGTCAACTTTCCTGCGCTGTTCATCTGTTATGCTGTGTCCGCTGAAAAGTGCTTCACGGTTCACCGCAAAGGCTTCGCCGTATCCAAGGCTTTCGACCGTTTCCGCCGAAAGTTCGACATTTTCCAAAAGCTTTTCGGCATAGCCGAAACGCATTGCCGCGCCGGTCTTGTTATCCGCCTTTGTAATGGCCGAAAGGGCTTTTTTAAGCCGTTTTCGCATGGCGGCAATATAGACTGCCGCCGCCAGCAAAGCAAGAACCGGAACAACAACAGAAACCGCGATGATTAACGTGTAATCTTTTTTTGCCTCGGTTATATCGTCCTTGGGCCTATCCTGATCAACGTTCGTTTCCGGGAGTTCGCTCTGCTCGTATCGTTTCGAGCTTTCGCCGCTTGTGCTGAAAGCGGCCTTTTCGAGCTCGTCATCTTTATAGCCCGGCGTCACTTCAAAAGGTACCCAGCCCACCCCTTCAAGGTAATATTCCGCCCAGGCATGGGCGTGGTTTTCGGTAAGAATTATAATTTCGCCGCTTTCATATTCTGCCGCCTCTTCCGCTGAAAGAAAATACCCTTCAACATACCTTGCGGGAATTCCGAAATAACGGAGCATAAGAGCCGCGGCGGAAGCATAATGAACGCTGTATCCTCTCGCGGATTTTTCAAGAAAGAACGATACGAAATCCGTCCCTCCGTTTGATGAAAATTCCTCGTCATAGGTGACGTTTTCATCTAAATAAATCAAAATTTCGCTTATTATTTCGGTGGCTGTGGAAGCATCGGAATCCGCGAAAATCTTTTCGAGCGTTTCAAAAGCTTCCTTCGGAACGGAAAGATAATTATCTTTAACAAACCCGCGGTATATGTATTCGTTTGCAAGGTGCTCATCAACAGCCTTATCCTTGCCCTGATTTTCGGCAAGCCGAACCTGCGCAAGATACCATTCCGCAAGGCCCCCGGGAATATAGCTTACAGAACAGCTTTCGCCGAAAGATTCCGTATTTGCATCACCTATGGCGGCGTCATTGAGCACAGCACCGGAAAGTGCATACGGAAGATATGCTCTTTTTGAGCACGCGGAAATATTTCTTATGCTCAAAACCGCCTCTTCGTTTTCAAAAGCGCAGCTCAGCGCCGAAGAAACCGACTTTTGCCCGAAAAATCCGTTTTCGTGCAAAAGATAAAATTCTTCCGCGTATGCACCGAGAACATCGTTTGAAAGGCTTTCCCAACCATAGCCGCTGTAAACTTCGCCCACGAAGCCTTTAAGATACAGTTTTTGCGGCTTTTCCGCGGTGATTTCCAGCGCCGGCTCTTCGCTTCTTTCAAAGCCGCCGAGATTATTGAAATCCCCTTCGGGCATGGCGTTTGTTTTGCTGTCATAAAAAACAGAATGAAGCGTTTTTTCGGCGGCGGCCCTGATGTTTTCACCCGCAGCAGCGGGAATGAAAATCACGAGCACAAAGCAAATCAATCCGCATAAAACCGGCCCCGCAAATCCCGAAAGCGCGCTTTTCGCGCTTGCCTTCGCGCCGTTTTTCGGCGCAAAAACCCAAAGGGCAATTCCGGTGATGCCGCCCATAAAAACCAAAAACCAAATATCCGTGCTCAAAATTCCGACAAAAATCCCCGCGGCTGTCAAAACGAGCACCGCCGCAGCCGGAACAAAACTTTTTTCGCAAACCGCCGTGCTCAAAATTCCGCAGAGCGCCAGGGCCGCAAGAAAAAGTGCTCCCTCGGCAAAAGCTTCGCCCGGAATTTCAAAACCGAGGTGTATTTTTCCCGTCGCAAAAGTAAGAATTTCGCAGGCTTCGTTCCCCAAAACGAGCAAGCCGTTTCTGAACGGAGGATAAATAAGCACCGCCAAAACGCAAACCGCAGAAACCGCAAAAGGTATATATCTCCCGATTTTTTTATCCGACAGCAAAACGAAGGCCGCCGCTGCGATCCCCGTTGCCACACCTAAAAACGGCGAAAGCCCCGGGGAACTGAAAGCCCCGAAAAGCATTGCCGAAAAGCCGGCCGCGGCGGCAAAAACCGCGGCGGCCCCGGGCAAAAGCCCGGGGAAATTTTTAAGCTTTTCTTTGGCTGAATTTATTTTCAAAGAATTTTCTTTTTTCATGATCCGAACTCCAAAAATTCAAGGTCTTCGGTATAGGTTTTATGGCCGAAGGATATGACGTTATTTCCTTTTGCCCCTTC
Organism: Oscillospiraceae bacterium; assembly: GCA_017473745.1. GTDB lineage: Bacteria > Bacillota > Clostridia > Oscillospirales > Ruminococcaceae > UMGS1668. Next base: position 22,504 of record JAFUJP010000063.1, on the reverse strand, counting down.
GCCGCATATAAGAAGGTTTGCCCCGGGGCGCTCCAAAAGGCTCTCCGGCGGCTCTTTCGCAACGGCGATAACTTTCCCGTAATTTTCAAAAAGGCCGCTGTAATCGGGGATTTCGCCCTCCTCGGCGCCAAATTTGATAATGCGCGGAACGGCTTCCAAAAGATCTTCTTCTGTTTTTATTTCGCGCATTTCTATACGGTTTCCGTCGTTCCAGCCAAGCATGAAATTATATCCGCTTTTAAGAAGGCTTTGGGCAACGGAAGAGGCAACCTCCGCCATGGCGTCCGTTTCGGAAGGGCCGGCCTTCCCCGCGGTTTTATCCCAAAAAAGCATTATATTTTTCGCCACGGGAAGGCTTGCATCACGCACAATGGTTTTATCAAGCTTTTCCGAAAGCTTCCAGTGTATCTGCTTCATGCTGTCGCCCGGGGCGTATTCCCGAATCTGAAAGGTTTCGGAATAATCATATCCTTTTTTATCCGGCGAATAGCTTTCGCTGTCTTCCGGAACGGGAAGTATTCCGTCGAAAACGATAATCGGTTCAAAAGTTTCGGGCAAAACGGTCATTTTCCCCTTTGCTGAAGAAAAATCTTTTGCTCCGATAAAAAGAAAACCGAAAATATCCGTAAGATAAACTTTTTCAGCCTTTGCCGTAACGTATCCGCAATATTCCGAAGAAAGAGAAAAATCCGCTTCCGCTTTCCCCTTCGCCGGCACCGAAAAGGCAATATTCATTCCGTTTTCTTCACCGGTGAGCTTGTTTTTTACGATAACTTCACAAACCGCGCGGAAAACCGGAAGAGCCGAGCGGTTTTCAAGGATAATTTTTCCGCAGATCTCGCTTCCTTTTTCCGCTGTGGGCGGCAAAACCGTCTTTGCCGAAATACCGTTCCTTGCAAAAAACGCCATTCCGAAGGTTGCCGCCGCAAGCAAAAGCAAAAACGCAAAACCAAAAAGCGCAAAAACCGAATTTTTCAGAACGAAAACCGCAAAAAGCAAAAGCTCCGCCGCAGCCCAAAAAGCAAGGGGCTTTATGATTTCTTTTTTCATTTCAGCTTAAACTCCGTAACTTCCGGTTTTTTTACTTTCTTTGTAATTTCCGCAAGAATTTCTTCCGCAGAAAGCTCGTGAAGCCTTGCTTTTGCCTCAAGAAGAAGCCTGTGGGCACAAACGTCCGGGAACACCGCTTCAACGTCATCGGGAATAACGTAATCTCTTCCCTCGAGGAATGCGTATGCCTTCGCCGCCCTGCAAAGGGCAAGGGCACCCCTTGGGCTGATGCCGAGGCTTACATATACGTTATGCCTTGTTTCCTCCACAAGCTCCGAAGCATAGGCATAAACCGCATCCGCCACAAAAACGTTCTGCGCTTCTGCGATAAGTCCGTTAAGAGTTTTTATATCCGTAACCGGCTCCACCCTGTCAAGAGGGTTTTCGTGGTGGCGGTCCTTCATAATTTCGATCTGGCTCTTCATATCCGGATATCCCATGCTTGTTCTTATGATAAAGCGGTCAAGCTGTGAAGAGGGGAGCATCTGCGTTCCGGCGGAACCCGCGGTGTTCTGCGTTGCAAGAACTATAAAAGGCTCCGGCAGCTTATGGCTCACTCCGTCAACGGTAACTCTGCGTTCTTCCATTGCTTCGAGAAGGGCGGATTGGGTCTTGCTCGAGGTGCGGTTTATTTCGTCCGCAAGAAGAAGGTTAGTCATAACCGCGCCGGGTTTATATGAAAGCTCACCCTTCTCTCTGTCATAAACCGAAAATCCGATGATATCCGAAGGCATGGTATCGGAAGTGAACTGCACCCTTTTGTTTTCAAGCCCGAGAACTTTTGAAAAAGCCATCGCCATTGTCGTTTTGCCGACCCCGGGAACGTCCTCCATAAGAACGTGCCCCTGGGCCAGAACCGCCATAAGTACCTTTTTTATAACGTCATCCTTACCGATGATTACTTTTTTAATTTCACTTTGGATTTTTTCCGCAATTTCGTTCATTTTATATCCTCCGTTGGTTTAATCGTTAAAAACAAACGCGCCGCTTTTTCCGTTTTCAAAATTGATAAGCGCCATCATCGCCATCATTGCCTGATCCGTTGCAAGGGCATCGCCCTTTTCATCTTCAAGGGTGTGCGAAAAGCTTCCGTCTGCCTTGCGAAAATCAAAAAGTGCATCATAGACGGAAGTTCCGTGCTTGATGAATCTTTCGTCCGTTCTGGGGTCGATTCCGTTGGCGCAAAGGGCAATTATAACCTGGCTTATGCTTTCGGAAGTTTTGATATCCATACTTGTATAGCTTCCGTCGCCGTTTTGTTCTTCCGAAAGAAATTTTATGCCTGCATCAATGGCGGCCTTTATTTCGGGATCGCCGGAATACGGCGCAAGGGAATGAAGCGCCATGGCGGTCATGTCAACATCCGAACGCTCGCCGAACCCGAAAGAACCGTCCTCATGCTGTTCGGCGGCAAGCGCCGCAACGATGCTTTCGCGGGTATAGCGGCTGCCTTCCGGAATTTCATAGCCTCCGCAATCAAGGGCAAGCAGGGCATAAATATATCCGTTTATGCCCTGATTTCCAAGGTCTTCGTTTATATAATTATAAATTCCGTCGGCCACAAGGTTGATTTTCGTTCCGTCCGGATAGCTTCCGAACGCGGTGGCATCGCCGCCGAGAGCCGTAACAACAAGAATGGTTCTGTGCCATTCGGTTGCCTTTGTCGGATCAAGTTCTCCTTCGGAGGCATATTCTTCGGTTATCTTTTCCTCAAGGTCTTCGAGAAAGCCATCGTAATTATCCTCGATGCCGAATTCTTTAAATGCCATGGCCGTCCAGTCGCAGACTGCCGTTCCTGCGGAAAAGCCCTTCACTCCCGAAAGAAGGTTTTCCGAATCTTTCACCCCGAAAACGTTTTTCTGCCCAAGGGCAGTGTTCATTGCGATGTCATAAACGGTGTTTTCTTCTCTTCTTTCGTTTCCGCATCCGCAAAGCAAAAGCGAAAGCGCAAGGCAAACCGCCGCAATTTTATAAAACATATTTTTCATGGTGTTTCGCCGCCTTCCTCTTCTGTTTCTTCATCTTCTTTTCCCGTTCCGGTGGCGGGAAGGGTTTCCTGATAAAAATCTCCGCAGGAACATTCGTATTCGACGTATCCTTCCTCGGTTTCCGTCGGCTCCTCGCGATAGACTTCATAATAATCGTGAATATGTTCCTCTTCGCCGGTTGCGGGAAGTTCTTCCGTGTAAGTCTTTTTGCAGATATCACATTCGTATTCCACATATCCGTTTTCGGTGGCGGTGGGTTCGGTTCTGTTGATTTCAGCGTATTCGTGGTCAAGCTCATAATAGCCGCCGTCGCTCCAGATACCGCAATAGCCCGAAAGGCTTCCGTTTCCGCCGCCGGAACCTCCTATATCCTTGCCTTCCGCAACGGTAAAGCGAAGGTAAAGAACGTCGCCATCCGAAAGGTTATATGCCGCAAGGCCCTTACCCGGGTAAAGGGTTCCGTTGATGGAATACATCCAGCCGGAGTTCGCCGTGAAATCCCCGGCGAAAAGCCCTCCGGAAGGGCTTGAAGTGATGCTGAGCCCATCCCGAAGGATATATTCCCAAAGCTCCGGCGGAACTTCCGGCGTTCCCGCATAACCGCTTATGCCCCGGACGTAAAAGCCCATTCCGCCTTCTGTGGAACCGTCGTAATGGACCGAAACTCCCATATAATCCGCGGCGGTGACAAGGGTTTTTGCGGCAGTATCACCCTGCAAAATCTCAACCTCACATTCGCCGATTATTCCAAGGCCCGCCGTGGTCGCGTCTATAACAACCGTTGCGTAACCTATGGCATCGCCGTCGTTTATGCTTTTGAATTTAACCTCGTATTCCCGATAGGCCGAGTTTCCTTCGTCGTCCCATGCAAGAACCGTTACAATATGGGTTTCTTCCGGCCCGAAATTAAGAACGTATTCAAAAGTTGTGGAACCCGTCGGGTCATCAACAACGGTTCCGTCGAGGGTGACCTCGATATGGTCGCTGTAAATGACCTTTCCGCTGCTTCTGGCGGTGACGGTAAAAGTAAAATATTTGTTTTCGAGCACTTCGTCAAAATCATCAAGATTCGTGACTATCGAAACGCCTTCGCCCACATCCGGGTTCGATGCGCCTGCCTTATCCGCCTGATAGGTGATTATATACTGAACGGAAGAAACGGCTTTTCCTTCCTCTTCAAGGTAAAGGGTGAAATAGTTCGCCCCAAGGGCAAGCTTTGCCTCGTAATAATCCCCCGCTCCCTCAAGATATTCGCCGGAAAAAGAAGTTTCGGAATTCCTGAAGTTGACCGAAAGGGAATGGCTCTCCTTTCCGTTTTCGATATAGGCAAAAAAACTGAATATATCTTCCTCGATTTCGCCGGAAGTTACTATTCTGTTTTCAAGATCGGTAACGATAACGGTTTCGCCCGGTTCCCCTTCACCGGTAACATCGCCGCTTCCTTCCCCGGCGGATTCGCCGCCGGTTTCATCGGTGATTTTTTCCGTATTCGGGGTTTCGTTTTCCGAAGGTTCCTCCTTCGGAGTTTCGGGTATTCCTTCCGGGGTCTGTTCTATATCCTTATCCGGTTCCTTGGTCGTTTCCGGATCTTCGGAAGTTTCCGTTCCGCTCATCTCTTCCGGAAGCTTGTTTTCTCCGCCCGAACCGAAGATCACGTCCGGTTCGAGCGCGGGCGGAGCGCTGAAATCCCAATCCGGAACTTCTCTCCCGCCCGCAAAAAACAGGGCCGCTGCGCCGATGAGCACGGCAAAAACAAGTGCCGTGCTCAAAATCATAACAAGTTTTTTTCTGAGCATAAAAACTCCTTTTGGTTAAAAAACCGGTGCCCCCGTTTCGGGGTTCGTTTCTTCCCTGCCCGCAGCGGCGGAATCCGCATCGGCGGGTCTTTGGGTCGTGATGCGATAGGTTCCGAGTGTGGTTCCGCCGTTGTTTTCAAGGCTGAGCACGACCTCTTCGCCCATATCCGCGGTCATATAATCAACGGTGAATTCATCAAAATATTTGCCGTTTTTGGTTATGTAATATGTGATTATATCCTCTTCCTCGACCTTTATCTTGAAACTTTCGCGGAGTTCATAAAGGTTCACCCCAAGGTTCCATTCTATGACAAAATCGCTTTGTATCGGCTGTTCGCCATAGAAAGTAAGGGTATAGGAAGCGGTTTTCTTTTCAGAATCAATTTCTCCCGCGCTGTTTTTATAGATGAAATTGACCCCTTTCTGGATATCGCTTACTTCTGTAATGGTTATCCTGACCCTTTCGCCGCAGGCAAGGCGGAGTTCCCTGCCCGCAACGGCGCGGAATGCCGTTGTTGAAACAACTGTCGGTTCTTTCATCAAAGGCGGTGCATAATCCCAATCGCCGTAACCGTATTTATAGCTGAGGTAATCGGAATATCCCCTTGCGTTCTCATCCATAACTCCGGCGGCGTTTTCTTTATCCATTGCCGACCATTTAAGGTATTCGTATTCAAAAATCGAAACATCGGTAACGACGGTGTATTCGGCGCTTGAGTATTTTACTCCGTCTTTTTCGGCGGTGATCTTATATGTGCCGGATTCAAAGGCCGTTCCGTAATTTTTGCCGACGGTTATTTTTGCGATATAGACGTATTGGTCGCATCTTACCTCGTAATAGGTTGTCTTTGTTTTCTCATTAAGCTGCTGCGCAAGTTTTTTTGCCCTGTCATAGGTGATGCTCTTGCCTTTTTCGGCAATTTCGCCTGTGATGCGGTTATAAACGGAATAAGTTTCGCCGACACTGCGGTATCTTTCCGGGTCGAAATCTATCATCTGGGCTTTAAGATATCCGTCGGCGTGAATTTCAATGCTGTCGTATTCGATATCCGAGAAAATGCCAACGTAAAAATTGCCGCCCGCCGGCTTATCCGCAAAGAAAGTTTCGGGGGTATCAATGCTGTTATCAAGCTTTATGGTATCGTTAAGCCTTATCTTAACCGCCGTATTTTGTTTTTCGGGGGTGAGTTCAACAAAGCCGCTCGTTACGGAAAGATTGATAACGTCATAGGGTTTTTCATCGCTGCCGACGTTTTCATAAACTATCATGAAGTTTTCATCCGCTTCGGTAAGGGGCTCGGTGGAATATGTGACGTAATCCGTGATATCCCTTTCCGTGCCGTTATAATAATAGGCTGTGACTTCCATGCCGGCGGGGTCAAAAACTTCTCCGGGCTTATAGCTCATCTTATCGGGATTTTTTGTGACTTCAATATATTCGACCGCGCTGCCGACGGCAAAAAGATAAGCGCTGTCATTTTTGAAATAAAGTGTGCCGTCCTCGTCGATGATGGGGGTGCAGATGCAGTATTGTGCAAGGGAACCCGTCGGTTCAAAAACGCTGTAACCGACGGTATATGTAACTCCGTTGCTGGTTTCTTCAATTGTCAGAAGAGGTTCTGTTAAACCGGGCTTATCCGCTATGACCCTTAATTTGCCCGGGGTATAGTTATCGAAGAAATAAACATAAACAAACCCGCTCTCATCTTCGTAATAGGTCGTAAGAGTACCCGTGGTCTGGGGATATCCCTGGGTCGGAACACGGTATGCAACTTCCCAGCTTTCGATATCTATAACGTTGATGCCGTGGCCGGAATAGGGAACAAACTGCCCCCTGCCCGAAACGCCGACGTATGCCCTGCCGTTATAAACGGTTGGGGTGCTCGTGCTCATGGGAACTCCGCCTTCTCCGCCGTTATCAAGTTTAAGGCTGCGGATATTTATGATATCGCCTGTGGAGGGGTCATATTCCGCCTCGTGGAAGAAGCCCCCCTTCGAGGTGAAATAAAGCTTCCCGTCGGAATGGGTCACGCTGCTTCTGATATCGCCGCCGTTTGGAATGGCAACATCCTCGATAACCTCGCCGGTGTGCTTGTTGATGGAAAGGAAGTGGGAATCTCCGTGAAGGGATTCCGCCTTGCCGTCATCGGTTCCGAGATAAAGATAATCCCCTTCGATATAAGCGCCCGCCCAGTAAAATCCGCCTTTCTGGGTATGGGTCCAGGTTGCTGTTTTTTCTTCTTCGGTGCTGTTCGGGTCCTCGTCGGTGATGGAAAGGCAGACATAGTTTGCGTCGCCGTCCTCCGCGCTCCAAAATCCGGTATAAACATAACCGTCGCTGTAAGTTATCTGTGCGTTGGGCTGGCCTTTAAGGGCATCGCGGTATATCCAGATGGATTCAAGAGTTTCGGCGTTGAAAGCCTGAACCGTTCCGTTGTTAAGGCCCACAAAAACAAGTCCCTCGGCATAGGTGAGTGAGCAAATGGCGTATGCGGAAGAACCGCCCGTCATAATTCCGGTCTGGACTATCTCTCCGCTCATTTTGTCGATTTTCATAATGTTTTTTCCCGCATAGCAGAAAAGGTAATCATCCACAAGGATAGGAACGCCCGTTGCACCATAGTCAAAGCCTTCGCCTATTTTGTTTGCCCAATAAAGGGCGGTTTCATCTTTGGTCAAAGGGGTGGGGCGGTCGATGACTATATTATTTTCGCTGCTGAAGCCGAAAGAGGGCCATGTCGATTCGTATTTTACAAATTCCGTTTCTTCCGCTTTGCGAAGATTTATCACAACGGTTTCATCTTCTGCCGGAATATATTCAGCCGCTTTGCCCACATAGCCCAAGGCCGTTACGGAATAGGAATAGCTTTCCCCCGCAAGAAGCTCGAATTCGCCGTTTTCGTCGGGCCAGACTCTGCGGCTGAATTTATCCGTTATAAAAACAAGCGCGTTTTCCGGGCTGACATCAAATTTAACCTTTGCGGTGCCGATCCTGTTTATATTAAGATTATAGATTTTGGAATAGCCTTCGCCGTTTTTAACTTCTATTGCAATGGTGTTTTCCCCTTCCGCAAGGGCAACGATATTGCTTTCGCTTCCGTTATAAGTTACGGAATAGCTTTCATCGAAAGGAACGGCCGAAACGGTTATTTCCTTTGCGGCGGTGCTTGCGGAATATTCTGTGATATCGGCCCCGAAGCTTTCGTTAAAGCGGATGTTTTCACCCTTTTCATCCGCCGCCGAAAGCCCCGAAAGGCTTGGGCTGCGTTTTATTTCAACGGTATAGGTCAGAATATCATAATCCGCTCCAACCTCGAAATAAACGGTATTTCCGCCGATACCCGCGGCAACTGCGTTGGTAAGGAAGGTGCCCGTGCTTTTATCCGAAGGGATTTCTGCGGTTCTTTCAATGCCGTTTGTGTCTGTCCATTTTGCGGTGATAACGGAACCTTCCGGCGCGTTTTCGGAAAGGCTCGCCCATGCAAATGCTCTTGTATAGGTATCCTGCGCAACGGCTGTGTATTCATATATCTTTTCTCCGAAAGCCGGCTCCATGGTGTATTCGTATGCCGTTCCCGCAGAGTTGACAAAGGATGCTTCCGAAAGATAAAGGCTGTCAAGATATGGCACAGGCTCGCTTACTGTAACGGTGCAGAAGGCCGAAAGGCTTCCGCATTGGGCGGTTATAACCGCTTCGCCGACGGAAAGAGCGGTGACTTTTCCGCCCTCGTCAACAAAAGCGACGCTTTCGTTATCCGAAGCCCATGTTACCGTTTCGCCGGTGGCCGAGCCTTCCTCGATTTTCACGGAAAAAGCGTAGCTCTGGCCCGTTTTAAGGGCAAGGCTTTCTCTGTCAAGAGAGAGCATACCTTCTTCGGGCGCCGCGACTGTTATAATATCGCTGGGCGTTACGGCGGGCATAACCCCGACCGCCTCGCCGCTGTTTTCCATAAGGCTTATGTTTGCGCCGATGGCGGTTTCGCCGAAACCGATAACCTCAAACTGTGCAACGAAAAGCTTGCCGTCGGTGGTGGTGGCGGAACTTCTCGCATTTGTGACAAAGCCGTATTTTGCGCTTTCGGGGTCGGTATTGGCAACGGTTGCGCCGCCGCCGAATCTTCCCTCATAGCTTTCGGTATCCGGGTTGATTTTAAGACCGGTGAATTTTAAAACCGCCTTGTTAAAATCAAGGGTCAGCTCGATATTCGTAAACCCCGGGTTCCCGGCAATTTCAAACGCTACTTCAACCGTATCGCCTATGGCGGCCTCGGTTTTATCCGCGGCGGCGGTGATTACCGGGTCTGCAGCGAATACCGTCATCGGGAACATCCCGAAAGCCATGATCACCGCAAGCAAAAGCGAAGTGATTTTTTCAAAAAACCTGTTTTTCATTTTCCCCTCCGTATTAAAAGGCAAAGGCCAGTTTTTACAAAACAAAAACAGCCGCCGCAGGATACAAAGCTCCTGCGGCGGCCGAATTTTTCCGCTTAATATACCCAAAAGACGTAAACGCATCTTTTTCAGAAAGGTTTTCCTCGCATTGTCGACATTCTGGCTTATGCATTTGGGGAAAGTATCCCTGCGCCTTTTGCTCTACCTTCTCGGTTTCCCAATGGCCGGCTCGCACCGCGAACAAAAAGCTCCTGCACCTACAGCAACGGTTACTGCTCCGGACTCTGACCGGATTTCCTAATTCCGGCGCCTGTTTTTAAAAAACAGCCATCACGCCGGAACACAATGCAGATTATTTAATTAACTTAATGATATCACTATATAAAGAAATTTTCCACGAAAAACAGCAAAAACAGCAAGTTTGGACTTTTTGTATTTGCCATAAGGTTATATAATGATATGGGGCGGCAATTCAAACCCCTGAAAAACGCAAAAACGGAAAAGCCTTTAACCTATTTTAAGAGTATAATCAAATCATCGGAGGATGAGAAAATGCAGTATGTTGATTTAATGAAAAAATGCGAAGATTATATAGAAGAACATCTTGAATATCCGCCGACGGCAAAAGAACTCGCGGATCTGACGGGATATTCCCTCTATCATTTCTGCCATATTTTCAGGGCGCATTTCGGAATTTCCGTCGGGGAATATATTTCCCGAAGAAAGCTTGAAAAAGCCGCCGAAAATATCGAAGATGGCATGAGTATAACCGAAGCTTCTCAGCGCGCCGGATACGATACCCCTTCGGGCTTTGCAAAGGCTTTCAAAAAAGCATACGGAACAAGCGCCACCGTTTATAAGAAAAAAAGAAATCCTAAATTTGCCGATTATTACAGAGAAGAGGAAATTTTTATGAACACCTGTTTTGTTAAAAAAGAGGCTTTTTCTGCCCTTGGTTATTGCATCAAACCCGAAAAGGAAGATATCCTTATAAAAGAAAACGGCGCATACTGGAAGAACATTGATTTCAAAAAACTGCCGAAATATCCCATGGATCTCGAGGATTGCGGCGAAGTTGCTGCATGGATCCATCCGGATGAAAAAAGCGGCGATCTCAACTATTTCTTCGGTTTCGAAACCGAAGCCGAAACTGCGCCCGAAGGCTTTGCCCTTATAAATATTCCCGAAGCAGAATATGCCGTTTTTGAAGTGCAGGTCCCCGCAACCGACGAAAAACTTTCCGATGAACTCAAAAAACTCTGGAAGGATATTTTTGACGGCTGGTTCGACCTTTCCGATAAAAAATTCGATGAGGAAAAAATGTGCTTTGAATATTATCTCGGCGAAAAAGCATATATTTACGTTCCCGTAAAATAAGCCCGTGCTCAAAGTTTTGCCCCGTGCTCAAAATTGAGCACGGGTTTTTATTTGGAAAAAGACCCCGATGAAAAATCACCGGGGCCTTTTTCCTTTTAATGTATCACAGAAAGGAATTATCTTTTATTCATTTTGGAAATGATAACCGCCGCGCCTGCAAGAACAGCCATTGCGCCCATTGCGGAAATAACGGGTGCGCCGGTGTTGGGGTTGGCCTCATCCTCGGTTTTGCCGCCGGGGATGATTACGGTTACGCCGGGGTTGGTATAATCGCCGGTAAGTTTCGGGATCAGCTCCGTTTCGATTTCGCCGCATTTAGCGCAAACGCGTTCGGAAACTCCCGGTGCGCTATGGGTCGGAGCTTTGACGGTCTTCCATGCGCTCCAATCGTGGCCGAGGGCTTCTATGGGTTCCTTCACCTCATAATCACAGCCGTTTTCACAGGTTATTCTGCGTTCGCCTTCTTCTTCGCAGGTCGGTTCGGTTACGATTTCATAATGGAGTTTATGGTTATCCGGGTCAAGCTCGCCGTATTCGCTGCCGCAGACTTCGCAGACTGCTTTTGCGGAGCAGGTTGCTTCGCCGCCCTTGTGGCCGAGAGCTTCGCCTTCGGTCTCTCCGCAGGTTTCGCAGGTTTTCGGCTCGGTGCAGGTTGCATCCTTCCAGCTGTGGCCAAGGGCTTCGCCTTCGGTTTCGCCGCAGGTTTCACAGGTTTTCGGCTCGGTGCAGGTTGCGTCTTTCCAGCTATGGCCGAGTGCTTCGCTGTATTCAGCGCCGCAGACTTCGCAGATTGCTCCGCTTTCGCAGGTTGCGGTTCCGCCCATATGATTGCCTTCGCCGCAGGAAACGTTCACGGTGATATCAGGAAGAACGCATCTGAAATGATAGGAATTGCCCGCGTTCATATTTGCCGCTCTGCCATCGTCGGTAAGATTGCGGTGTGCGCCTGCGGGGTCGCCCATATTGTTGAATCTGATGTATCCGCCGGTGAGTTCATAAGTTCCCGCGGCAGATGCGGTCAGGTTATATGCGTTGTTTTTCGCAAAGTCATACTGGCAGAAGGAGTTGGAGAAGGTCCAGCCTTCGGGAAGAGTATAAACAACTTTATGACCGTTGTTATCTCTGTCTGCCGGCCAGCCAACATAGCCGGGGTTATAGATTCCGGACATCTTGGGCATGGGGGTATAAAGTCCGTCGAAAGTGATAACGAATTCTTCGTTTATACCGACATATTCGCCTTCGCCGAGTTCTTCGCCGTTTACGGTTATGGTATAGCTTACTTTTGCCGCTCTTACGACCTGATATGCGGTCTGGCCGTTCGCGGTGAGTCTGATGATATTGTTGCCGTCAACAAGGCCGCTTGCGGTGAATTTGCCTTCGGCAGAAGCAACGGAAACCCAGGTTGCGCCGTTATCGGTGGAAAGTTCGGCCTTTTCTGCATCGGTTTCGCCGACTTTGGCGGTAAAGGTGAATTCGCCGGAATCTTCTGCGAAATAAACGGTATCAAATTCAGCATCCCATGCGGTTTCAAAGCCTTCTGCGGTGATGCTTGCGGCGGTTTCGCTTCCGCCGACGTTAATGACTACAAGAATTTTTCTTGAAGGGTCGGTTGCGGAATAAATTCCACCCATGGAAGTTCCCTGGCCGCCGATAACGATGGCATCATAAGAAACTTCGATTATCGCAACGCCTTCAGAAACGCCTTTGATATCCATCCAGTTTGCGGAATAGCCGGAACCTGCGCTGCCGGTGCATTTATCCGTTACGGGAACAAGCTCGATGTGTTCGCCGCCGGAAAGAACGGTATAGTTATAATCCGGCTCGATCATAATGTTTGCGGTTGCGTTGTTTACTATCTGCCAGCCGCGGATAGCACGGAGGCGGAAGGTTTCGCCAACGCCGAGGTCAAGCTCGTTCTGGCTGTTGACGTTTACGAAAACGCTGCTTTCGCTCATGGAAGCGGTGCCCGCAAGAGTATCGGGTTCGGGGCTTTCATCATAGTTTACAACAACGTCTTCCGCGGTGCCGTTTCTGAAATAGCCCGCATAGGTGATTTCGCCTTCTTTGGAAACACGATAGGAATAGTTGCTTCCGCTTGCTACTTTGTAAGAAACGGTGACGGTGCCGTCGGTGTTTTCAACGGTGCCGGTGGCTTCGATTTCTTCAACAACATAGTTTTTGGTCTGGTTGAAGAGCTGGATCTTTGCATCTTTCGGTGCGGTGATGTTATAGGTGACAAGCGCGATGAGAGAGAAGGAGGAGTTCATGGTGGAATTGCTCATGCTTACGCTTGTCTGGTTGATATTTCCGAGAACGAAGTTTTCGGCAACAGCTTCGGAAAGGGTAACTTCCGGCTGATATTTAAGGGCACTGCCCATTGCAAGAACAAGAACCGGGGTAACTGCGCCTCTGGAATCATCAACGAACTGGGTTCCGCAAACAACGGGGTCACCGTTCACTGTTGCAAGTTTAAGGGAGAAATCCCCGACGTTGGGTGTTTTGCTTTTGGAACTGTAATAATGAACTCTTCTGATATTTACGGTGGTGGTTTCCGCATCAACGGTAAAGCTCATTCCGCCGAGGGAAAGACCGGTGGAATCGGTTCCGCGATAGGAATAAGTTCCTTCGGAAACAGTGATGACATACTGATGCTTGTTATCAACGATACCGTTATCAACAACCTTTTCGGGGTCAAGAACCGCGGTTGCTTCCGCATCGGTATAGAAAGTAAGGTTGGTGTCGCTCGGTGCGACGTTAACGGTAACTTCTTTTTCGGGGGCTTTTGCAACTACGAAATTAAAGGTCTTGGTGCCTTCTCTGGAAGCGCCTGCTCCCTGAGTTTTATATGCGCGTACTTTTACGGTTGCTTCGCCGCCGGAAAGTTTGAAAGTATGTTCAAGTTTGTTTTCATAGCCTTCCCAGCTTTCGGGGTCTTCAGCGCCTTCGTGCCAGTTTACACCGAGCCAGCTTGCGAACGAACCGCAGGCATAAGCTTTAAGGGTGATTTCGGCGTCTTTTGCGGTTGTGCTGGGAAGAATTACGGTATAAACTTCGCCTTCGTTGGCAAGGGATTCATATTTTGCTCCGCCCATGGTAAGAGCATTGATGCCGTAGGTAGAAGCCATATACTGCGGCCAGCCATTTTGTACCAGGCCGTCATATTTATAAAGAACAGTTCCTTCTTCGGGTTCTTTTACGGTTACCTTGCAGGTTGCTTCAATGTTTCCGACTTTTGCGGTGATGGTTGCTTCGCCAACAGCAACAGGGGTTACTGTGCCGCCCGAAACAGTTGCGACTGCTTCATCGGAAGAAGTCCATGCAATATTGCCGTCGGTGTGGTCTTCAGGATTTACGGTTGCTTTAAGAACAAGGCTTTCAACGGTAAGGATTTCCGCTTCGGTTTTATCAAGGGTGATGCTTTCTGCTTTTACTTCATAAACTTCAACTTCAACGGAAGCGGATTTTGCATATTCGCCTTCACCGGCAGTTACGGTAACGATTGCGGTGCCGGGAACTGTTGCATAGAAATATCCGGGTGTCCATTCATCCATGGTAAAGACTTCATTATCGGAAGTGCTCCAGATAACTTCGTCGGTGATTTCTTCCGGTTCGATAACGTAGGTTAAATAGGGCCGTTCACCTTTTTTAACACGGAGTTTTCCGTTTTCAACGCCTTCGCCCTCAATGGTGATGCTTTCTGCATGAACAGCTTTTACGGTAACTTCGCAGGTTTTTACCATATCGCGGACTTTTGCGGTGATGGTGACTTTGCCTTCGGCAAGGCCGCTTACAACGCCTTTTGCGTCAACGGTTGCGATGGTTTCATCGGAGGAACTCCATTCAACGATATCGGTGGAACCTTCGGAAAGGGTCGCGGTAATGGTGTTGGTTCTTCCGAGAAGGACTTCCATTTCGGTTTTGTCGAGTTCAAGGGAAGTTGCGGGAACTTCGGGTTTGAACTCAACGGTCCAGGTATCGGTTACCCAATATTTGGAGAGAACATGGGTACAGCTTCCTTCGCCGTTTTCGATTTTTACATTTTCAATGGTTCTGCCTTCGTTGGTTTTGAATTCAACCATTGCGTCGGCATTATCTTCTTCAATAAAAACGGTAAGGGTTCTGTTGCCGCCGTCTTCAACCCAATTGTATCCGGTTACGGTTACGTTCAAAACGGTGATTTTTTCCATTTTTGTACCGAGAACATCGTTGTCCGGAACGTCGATGGGAGTTACTTTATCGGTTACGGAAACTTCGCAGGTATCAGAAAGATTGCCAACGGTGGCGGTGATGGTTGCTTTGCCGCCGCCGATTGCGGTTACAACGCCGTTTTCATCAACGGTTGCAACGGATTCATCAGAGGAAGTCCATACAACTTCATCGGTACTTTCAAGAGGAGTTACTTCCACGGTGAGAGCTTCGGTGTAACCTACGCCAAGGTTTACGCTTTCAGTAATGGAAATTCCGGTTGCGGCAACGGGTTCAATATCGAAAAGAACAACGTAGTTGAAAGTCGCGCTTACTTTTTTGAACACTATTACTGCAAGAACGTCGTTTTCGGTAACGCCGAGTTTATCCATATTCTCTTCGCCGACTGCGGCTTTGAGTTCATCATAGGAAACAATATTTTCCTTAACCTGATGTCCGTATTTGCCGTTGAGATAAACTTTTTCCATACTGGAACCCCAGGTTCTGTCGCCGAGAACGTGAGTTCCGTCAAGGGTATATCCTGCATGGCAGCTTACAAAACTGGCTTTGCTGTTATGGAGATAGCTCTCCTTGTAACCTGTCATGGTAACTTTATAGATGTTGCGGAGTTCAAGGGTTTCGCCGCCAAATTGGATGGCTTTGACGCCGGTCATTTCGGCATCAACAAAATCGCGATAGCCGTCCGGGCTTATTCTGATTATGTTTTCTTCCGGAGTTACGGTTACAACACATTCTGCAGAAACGCTTCCGGCAGTAACGGTGATGGTCGCCGTGCCCGGTTTAACGGAAGTTACAATGCCTTTGGAAACGGTTGCGACCTTTTCGTCGGAAGAAGTCCAGACCATTTCGTCGCTGGTGTCGGCAGGCTCAACGGTTGCGACAAGCATGATGGTGTTGCCGCCTTCTTCAAGGGAAACTTCGGTTTTATCAAGAGAAATTGCGGTTGCGGCGGTGCCTTTTACCTTGACTGCATCGGATGCATCCGCTTTGGAAACGAATTCAACGGCTTCGCCGCTGTTTTCCATAAGGGTGATATTTGCGCCGACGGAAGTATTGCCGCTGGCGATGGCTTCAAACATTGCAACGAAAAGCTTGCCGTCGGTGGTGGTTGCGGAGCTTCTTGCGTTGGTGATGAAGCCGTATTTTTCGCTGAAGGGATCGGTGTTTGCAACGGTTGCACCGCCGCCGAATCTGCCTTCATAGCTTTCGGTATCGGGGTTGATTTTAAGTCCGGTGAATTTAAGAACATCGGTATCAAAATCAAGGGTGAGTTCGATGTTGGTAAAGCCGGTGTTGCCGGTGATTTCAAACGCTACCTCAAGGGTTTCGCCGATTTCGACTTCGGTTTTATCTGCGGAAGCGGAAAGTTTTGCGCCTTTTTCTTCAACAGCTTCTGCATATTTGAAGCCAAGGGCATATTCCTCCGCGTAGCTGGAGTTATATTTGACGTAGTAGTTTCCGTTTTCGATCATGGATTTTACGTCAAGGGTGATGGTATAGCCGCCGTTGGATTCTTCGTATGCAAGGTCTTTTCCGTCCATGTTGTAGGTTCCGCTTGCGGCGTCATAGGTGAGCCAGCCGCCGGAAATGTTGCCGCTCCAGGAAGGAACAGAAACTGCATCAAATGTGACCTTTACGGTTTCGGTTCCCGCGGGAACCGTTGCGACCCAACTGGGCGCGGAATAGCCTTCCATGCCCCATTTGGAGAAGCTGAGGTTTTCGCCTGCTTCAATCGCGGTTGCGTCGGAAAGGGCAAGAATGCCAAGTCCGCCGGGGATGGTTGCCTCCGCCGCAAACGCGGTTACCGGGAACATACCGATAACCATCATAACAGCCAGAAGCATTGATAAGAATCGTTTCATTTTTAAACCTCCTCATTATCCCTCAACAGGGAATTTGCTGATAAGTTTTGCGGAAAATCTTCGAACAAGGTTCGCATCCATAACGTTGACCTTGCCATCGCCGCTGACTTCCGCGGCTTCATGCTGATTTTCATCAAGCTCGATAAGCTTTGCGGAAGCCCTTCTTATAAGATTTGCGTCCATGACGTTTATCTTTCCGTCGCCGTTAAGATCTCCGTAAAGAACCCCGGGTTCGGGCGCGCCTTTAACGCTCACCTTTTCGGAAGGAACCGCGGAAGGGCTGAATTCAGCCGCGTTTCCGCTGTTTTCCATAAGGGTGATATCTGCGCCGATGGCCGTTTCGCCGGAACCGATGACTTCAAAAACCGCAACAAAAAGCTTGCCGTCGGCAGAAGTGGCCGAAGCCCTTGCGTTGGTTACAAAGCCGTATTTTTCGCTTTCGGGGTCGGTATTGGCAACGGTTGCGCCTCCGCCGAATCTGCCCTCATAGCTTTCGGTATCCGGGTCGATTTTAAGGCCGGTAAATTTAAGAACTTCTTTATCAAAATCAAGAGTCAGCTCAATATTGGTAAAGCCCGGATTGCCCGAAATCACGAAGGTAACTTCAACGGTTTCGCCGATTTCCGCTTCGGTTTTATCCGCGGCGGCGCTGAATTGTGCCCCCGCCGCAAGAACGGTTTGGGGCAAAACGCCGAAAACCGTTATGACCGCAATAAGCAGTGATAAAAACTTTTTCATAATTCTTTCCTCTGTTCGTTATCAGACCGGGAATTCGGTTATGGTTCCTGCGGTAAGCTGAAGGATAAGAACCGCATCACTGCTGTTGACCTTTCCGTCGCCGTTGACATCCGCGGCGCCTTCAATAAATTCCGCTTCGCCGAGAGTTCCCGCAGTGGACTGAAGAACGAGAACGGCGTCGCTGCTGTTGATTTTTCCGTCGCCGTTGACGTCGCCGAAGGTATAATTGCCTGCGGCTCTTTTCACTTTAAGAATATATGCCGCGGGGCCTCTTTCATTGGAACCAACGACCTCGCCCATAGAGGAGAAATAATAAGTTCCCGCCGCAAGGTCGGAAGGAACCTTGATGGTTCCGTCAGCCGCGGTGGTTCCGAGTTTGGTCCATTCGGTTATGGGCTGGCCCGCGTAATCGTTTTTATTGATGAAATAAACAGCGGTTTCGGGAAGGATTGCAAAAGTCGTTGCGCCGCCATAGCCGCTTCCCGCGGTTGTATAGAGTGTGAGGGTCATGGCATCTCCCTCGCTGATTTCACCGAAATCGCGAACTCCCTCTGCGTTTTCAAAGAAAGCATACTGGGAACCCATAACAAACTCATCAACGATAAGATGGACGCTTACATTGGAACCGTCATGAAGCGCCTGCTGGTCGCTGGTGGAACCCCATCCTTCCCTTCCGAGAGGGAACTGATAGTCAAGGTAATAGTTGAGGTTGGTGCTTCCGTTCCAGAATTTCATAAAGGAGGAACCCGCTCCCTGGGTCCAGCTTATGTATTCAAAAAGCTCTTCGTTGTGTTTGCCTTTTCCAAGGTCTTCCGCCGGAACGTCAAGCATGAACATTTCAGTTGCATAGATGAAAACGTGCATGGTGGTAACAACGCCTTCGGCGGTTTCTTTGGTTCCCGCTCCCTGGCTTCCGCCGGTATAGCAATCGGGGTTATAATAGTATTCTTCAAGCCCGTAAAGCGCAATATCGAAATAGGGAACGTTTAAAACACGGTTAAAAAGATTTTCCTGGTTTTTGGCAAGATAAAAATTATCCGTGCCATCGGAAATAGTGAAGGTAACTTCAACCGTTCCGTTTTTGTTTGTGTCGCCCTCGGGATACTCCACGGCCATGGCCTGCACCGGAAGCATAAGCACAAGCATCAAAACCGCAAGAAACACACTTAAAATTTTCTTTTTCATTTGTTTTGCTCCTTTCTCGGAATAAAAATTTATGATAAACTCAAAAATTTTTTCAAAAACCACTTCTTTCGCCCAAAAACGGCTATAAAAAAAGCTGCAATGGCAAATGCCATTGCAGCCGAATTCCTGCTACCCCAAAAATCCCGTCGGCGCAAATTGCGGTTTTTGCGCTCTTCGGGCTCGATCATCACTGGCTTTCTGGCTCATGCATTGGGGGATTCGCAGTGATCCCTGCGCGGATTATCCTACCTTCTCAGCTTTTAGCCAATGGCCGGCTTGCGCCGCGGATAAAACGCTCCTGCATTTACAGCACCGGGGCGGTGCTCCGGACTTCAACCGGATTTCCTGATTCCAACGCCCGGCGTTTTCGCCGGTCTTGACGCGGAACTTGATGCAGCTTATTCGTTTTTGATTTTATAGATATAGCTTTTGTGTAAGACTATGGCTTGATTATACTACCAAGCACAGGGCTTTTCCAGTTATAAGGCAAAAGATAGCAAGAACGGTCGTTTTCGCGTATATAAAAAGGGCAAAAGCGGTGCTCGTCCCTAAGCACCGCTTTTGCCCTGTTGGGGGTATTATTTGCAGAAACAGAATTATTCGTGGTCGATAACAACTTTAAGAGCGCAGTTTGCGTCTTTTGCCTGGGTAAAGGCTTCGTTGATCTGATCAAGGGTGAAATGATGGGTGATTATCTGTTCGACGGGGGTGGATTTTGCGTGAAGAGCTTCGATAACTTCTTCGATATCGCTGTTTGCGTATGCAAAGGAACCCACAACGTCCATTTCAGCTCCGAGGATCTGATAAGGATTGATGGTGACGTCATGATGATAGAGAGCGACGATAACGAGTCTGGAACGGTTTTTAGCCATGCCGAGAATTTCAGGGATGATGGTTTTGGTGCCTGCGGTATCAATATAAAGGTCGATGTCAACAGCGCTCTGGCCCGCGGCGCTCTGAAGATCCGCACCGAATTTTCCCTGAAGGAATTCTTTAAGATCGCCTTTTGCTGCGTTGAAGGGGATGGCTCCCATTTCTTCCGCTTTTTTAAGACGCCATTCGTTGATATCAACTACAACGACTTCTTTGATTCCTTTGCTGAGACAGGCGGAAAGGGTGCAAAGGCCGATCATGCCCGCGCCGTAGATAACAACTCTGTCGGAAGAAGTTGCCTTGCCCATGTTGATGCCGTGCATACCGACCGCGAAAGGTTCGATAAGTGCGGCTTCGTTAAAGCTTACGTTTTCGGGAAGCGGGAAAAGGTTGTAATGGAGTTTTGCGTCCTGAACCTGAACATACTGGGAAAATGCGCCGCATTCATCGCAGATTTCAAGAATGGAAAGTCCGCAGTCCGGGCGTTTGGAAAGGCATGGGTTAAGAAAAACTCTCATGCCTTCTTTGATTTCGGGGTCAACTTTTGCGCCGACTTTATAAACAACGCTTGCCATTTCGTGGCCGAACTGGTGCTCGGGGAAAATTCCCGCTGCATCGCCGCCGTTATAATATGCGCCGATATCGGTTCCACAAATGCCGGATTTTACGTTTTTGATGATAACGTCATAATCGCCGCATTCGGGCATTGCCACTTCTTCAACGGATACGTTTTCGATTCCGTGATAAATTGCTGCTTTCATTTGAATATTTCTCCTTTTTTGAAAATCAGAATTTGCTTGCGTATGCGTCCGCTGCTTTAATTACATCAAAAATGTATTTGGGGCTGAGCGGCATATACATTGCATGAATGGTTTCACCGGGAGCAACAGCAGTTTCCGCAACCTGCATAAGTTCTTCATCGGTGATGTTTTCCAAACCGAAATCTTTGAGGCGAACAGGAAGGCCGACGCTCTTTAAGAATTTAATGATAAGGTCAAGATCGGGGTTATTTTCCATCATAAGCTGGCAAACTACGCCGAAAGCAACTTTTTCGCCGTGATAAAAATGGTGGCATGCTTCAAGGGTGCAAAGACCGTTGTGGACGGAATGGGAAGCGGCTACGCCACCGCTTTCAAAGCCGATGCCGGAAAGATAGGTGTTTGCTTCAACAACGTTTTCAAAAGCTTCGCTGCAAACATGGTTTTCTGCGGCAAGTTTTGCTTTAACGCCGTCTTCAAGAAGAGTATCGCGGCAAAGTTTCGCGATTGCAAGAGCGGTTTTGGAAGCATATCCGCCGGCCATAACAAGAGAACCGGTGCGGTTGGAAGCCATTGCTTCATAATAGGTCGCCATTGCGTCACCCATACCGGAAACAAGGAATCTGGCCGGTGCATCTGCAATAACGTCAAGGTCCATAAGAACGATATCCGGATTTGCTTTAAGGAAAAGATATCTGTCAACGGTTCCTTCATTGGTATAGATTACAGAAAGTCTGCTGCAGGGCGCATCGGTGGATGCGGCAGTGGGAACGATGATTACGGGAACGTTTTTGAAATATGCAACTGCTTTGGAAGTGTCGATGGTTTTGCCGCCGCCGATACCGATCACAACGTCAGCTTCGCCAAGAGCATCGACGTGTTTGTTGATTTCGTCGTCACAGCATTCGCCGCTGCAGGCAACAAGCTCATAAGCGGTTCCTTTTTCTTCAAAGCTGGAAATAATTTCGTTTTCATATTTATTTTTGATGAAAGCATCGGCAATGATATATGCTTTTTTGCTTCCGAGTTTGAGGAAATGCTCCGCAAGATTTTTGATTTCGCCGTTGCCCTGGATGTAAGTGCTGGGTGCGATAATTACTTTTTTCATAGTCTTTTTCTCCTTTGCATTTTTTATTTGCAACTTAATTATATCTGTGTTATAATTTTTACAATACTAAAATTATGCCATATTTTTTAGATATAGTGCCAAAGGGGTTTTGACCGTGTTCAAAATAATCAAAGAGATAAAAATGGGCAAAAGCCTTTATGAATATGACCTTCACAGCACCGACGGTCTTCCTTATGCCATATATTTTTCGGATATATCGAACTATATCGGGCACCACGTTCCCCTTCATTGGCACAGAGAATTTGAAATCACCCTTGTTACAAAAGGAAGAGTAAAAGTTTTTGTTGATGATATAGAGATGATCCTTGAAAACGGCGACGGCATTTTTATAAATTCGGAAATGTTTCATGGCTATACCAAAATCGAAGCCGAGGCCGCAGAGTTTATAACGGTGGTTTTTGATCAGTCGTTCATCACCGGAAGCGAAAGCGAAAATTACCTTTTTAAGAAATATGTTGGACCTGTCATAAAAAATGACAATCTCAAATTTGTAAAATTTTCCGAAAGTGTTGAATGGCATTCGATATTTCTTAAAAACATGAAAAGACTTTTTGAAATTGAAATTCCTGAAACAAATTACAGCGAATTTTTTGTAAGAGAGATGCTCGCAAGAGAAATCTGTCTTCTTCATGACAACAATGATCTTTACAAAACACCGGAACTTCGCGGAATGAATTTTACCATTTCAAAAATGACGGAATTTATAAAAGCGAACTATACCGAGGATATTTCCGTCGGCGACATCGCAAAATCAGCGAATATTTCAAGGCGGGAATGTTTTCGCAAATTCAGCGAAAGCATGGGTGTAACGCCTTTTGATTATCTGGATTTGGTGCGCATAAAATCGGCATCGCTCCTTCTTTCCGAAACTGAAAAAACCATCACTGAAATATGCTATGAAACCGGTTTTTCCAGCGGGAGCTATTTTTCCACCAAGTTCAAAAAAGCTATGGGCTGTTCCCCCGCGGAATACCGAAAGAACATAAAAAAACAGCGAAGCCAATAACTGTGAAGTGCTAAAATGATGGTAGACACGAAAAGTGTCTGCCATCATTTTTTATGTTAAGATAGATGAAAGGGGTGATAAAAATGGCAAGGAAATATGAAATAAGAAGCGTGGAAGAGAAATTATCAATAGTAAAAAGGAATC
>JAFUJP010000062.1 GCA_017473745.1 Oscillospiraceae bacterium | reverse complement strand
TGCATTATCAAAAACGTCGTAGGGGCGCACCTGCGTGTGCGCCCGCAAAAAAGGATTCCCGGAGGGCAGGCTTCTCCTTGAGGAGAAGCTCCGCCGAAGGCGGTGATGAGGTGTGTGTCAGCTAATTTCCGTGTTTGCATAGAAACACCTCATCCGTCATCGCGAAGCGATGACACCTTCCCCTCAAGGGGAAGGCTTTAAATGAATCCCTCCACCGCTTCGCGGTCCCCCTCCCTTTAGGCAAGGGAGGCTTTAAAGAATAAATAATTTCCTGCAAAATGTGTTAAAAATCGACGGATAAAAACCGCCTTCGTCTTATTGCAACTTACATAATAATATGTTAAAATAAAACGGAATAAGTATTGAAAGGGGTGCGGATATGGCAAAGATAATTCTGGCGGCTTCCGGCAAAGGCGGCGCCGGCAAATCCACCGTTTCCGCGCTTCTGGGCGAAGCTTTGGCTTCAAAAAAGCATAAAACCCTTATCATAGAGCTTGATTCCGGATTGCGCAGCCTTGACGTTGCCCTCGGCGTAACCGAAAACATAGTTTTCGACCTTGGCGATATAATCCGCGGTTCATGCGATATGAAGGATGCCCTTGCCCCTTGCCCTTTCTGCGAAGGGCTTTCGCTGATACCCGCCGCGGCAAAACCCGCCGTGATAACGGCCGGGGCAATAAACGATATTTCCTCCGCCCTTGGCGAAGAATATGAATACATCATTCTCGATTGCCCTGCCGGAATCGGCGAAGCGCTTGAAAATGCGGCAAAATGCGCCGACCTTGCCCTTGTGGTGGCAACGCCGGATCCTTCTTCCGTTCGCGGAGCAAGAAGCGCCGGCGCTTTGCTCGCAAACTGCGGCGTTAAAAACCGCCGCCTCGTCATCGAGCGCTGCCCCCAAAAGGCGAAAAAGCTTTCGCCCATCAACAACCTCGATGAGATCATCGACGGCGCCGAGCTTCAGCTCATCGGCGTTATATGGGAAGATCCCCTTACCCGAAGCGCCATGGATTCCGGCGCGCCGCTTTCTTATGAAAGCCCCAACTATCAAACGTTCCGCAACCTCTCTGAAAGGATCTGCGGAAAAAATATACCACTTGGATTTAAATAAAAGGAGGTTTGCAAATTGAACATTGCAATCATTGCGCAGGACACAAAAAAAGAACTTATGGTTCAGTTCTGCATCGCCTATTGCGGTATCCTCGGTAAGCACAAACTTTGTTCCACTTCCCGCACCGGAAAGCTTGTTGCCGATTCCACCGGTCTTAAAATTTCATGCTTTCTAAGCGGTTCCCACGGTGGCTGTGAGCAGATAGCATCGCGCATCGCCTGCAACGAAATCGACCTTCTGCTTTTCTTCCGTGATCCCATGAATCAAACCCCTGATACGGACTATGCAACCCTTCTTCGTCTTTGCGACGTTCATAATATTCCCGTTGCAACCAATATCGCCACCGCAGAAGCACTTATCCATGCTCTTGAACGCGGCGACCTTGACTGGCGCGATCTTGTTCACTAAAAACGGCTTATTTAAGCCATTTTCTATAAAATAATACAAGTTTAGACTATTTTCGATTATTATAAACAGGATTATATAAGAGGTATTTTCTATGGCTATTCTTACAAAAGCGCCCCGCGGAACCCAGGATGTTCTTCCGGAACAGAGCGCAAAATGGCAGCATGTCGAAAAAACTGCCATGAAGGTTGCCGAGCTTTTCGGTTTCAAAGAAATCAGATTCCCTACCTTCGAACACACTGAACTTTTCGCACGCGGAGTCGGCGATTCCACCGACGTAGTCCAGAAAGAGATGTATACTTTTCTTGATAAAGGCGAACGTTCCATCACCCTTCGCCCCGAAGGCACCGCAGGCTGTATGCGCACCCTTATCGAGCACGGACTTCTCAATGGCGCTCTTCCGGTAAAGGTATGCTATCTCACAAGCTGCTTCCGCTATGAAAAGCCCCAGGCCGGCCGCCTTCGCGAATTCCACCAGTTCGGCGCAGAACTGGTCGGTGCGGCTTCCGCCGCGGCAGACGCCGAAATGATCGCCATGGTAAACCAGATTTTCGATCAGCTTCAGATCGAAGGCATCGAGCTCGAAATAAACTCCATCGGCTGCCCGGAATGCAGAGCAAGATACAACGAAGCCCTCAAGGAATATTTCCACAGCCGCGAGGAAGAGCTTTGCGAAACCTGCCGCGAAAGGCTCGAACGCAACCCCATGAGAATACTCGACTGCAAAAGCCCCGTCTGCCACAAAATCGGCGAGGATGCTCCTGTAATTCTTGATTACCTCTGTGATGACTGTCAGGCACATTTTGATGAACTCAAGGAACGCCTTGATGACATCGGAATTGAATACACCGTAAATCCCACAATAGTCCGCGGGCTTGACTATTACACCCGCACCGTTTTTGAATTCGTCAGCACCAACATCGGTTCTCAGGGAACCGTCTGCGGCGGCGGAAGATACGACGGTCTTATCGAACTTCTCGGCGGACAGAAAATGCCCAGCATCGGTTTTGCCTTCGGCATCGAGCGTTTGCTCCTTCTCATGGAAAACACCGGCGTGGCCTTCCCCGAAGAGGGCAGTGTTGATATCTATATCGGCTCTATGGGAACCAAAGCGAGCATCGAGGCCGCGAACCTTGTAAACTCTCTCCGCGCAGAGGGTTTTAAGGCCGAATGTGACCTTTGCGGAAGAAGCGTTAAGGCACAGATGAAATATGCGGACAAAATCGGCGCAAAGCTCTCCTGCATCATCGGCGATTCCGAGCTCGAAAACAGAAAAGTTACCGTCAAAAACATGGGCGACGGAAGTTCCGAAGAGGTCGAACTCGACGAGCTTATCGAATATGTTTACGAAGCAAGGCTCGGGGACGTTTACGGCGCACTCGAGGGCGTTCTTGAAGATAAAATTTCAAACCTCACTCCCCTTGATATCCCGCCTGAAATAAATTTCTGATAAATTATCCGTAACGGAGGAATATAAATGATAAACGGCTATAACCGCACCGCTTACTGCGGTGAATTCAACGAAAGCCATATCGGCAAAGAAGTTGTCGTTTTCGGCTGGGCACAGAAGACCCGCGACCTCGGCAACCTTATCTTCATCGACCTTCGCGACAGAAGCGGCATTCTTCAGCTTGCCTTCGGCGACGGCACCGATAAAGAAGTTTTTGAAAAAGCGGCATCCGTAAGGGCGGAATTCGTTCTTGAAGCAAAGGGCGTTATCCGCAAACGCGAATCCGTCAATACCGAGATCCCCACCGGCGCAGTGGAGCTTTTTGTAAACGAGCTTTTCATCCTTGCAAAGAGCCAGACCCCTCCTTTTGAAGTCAGCGACAACTGCAACGCAAAAGAGGACCTTCGCCTTAAATACCGCTATCTTGACCTTCGCAGAGGCGAAATGCAGAACATTCTTATGATGCGCCACAAGATCGTAAAATCCGCCCGCGATTATTACGACGAAAACGGCTTCATGGAAATCGAAACTCCCGACCTCATCAAATCCACTCCCGAAGGCGCAAGGGACTATCTTGTTCCTTCCCGCGTGCATCCCGGCTGTTTCTATGCTCTTCCCCAGAGCCCCCAGCTTTACAAACAGCTTCTTATGATGTCCGGCTGTGACAGATATATGCAGATCGCAAGATGCTTCCGCGACGAGGACCTTCGCGCCGACCGTCAGCCCGAATTCACTCAGATCGACATGGAGATGAGCTTTGTTGACGAAAACGACGTTATGACCCTCAACGAAGGTCTTGTAAAACGCGTTTTCAAGGACGTTTTGGGGTATGACGTTCCCACTCCTTTCGAAAGACTTACTTACAACGAAGCAATGGCAAGATTCGGTTCCGATAAACCGGATACTCGTTTCGGTCTTGAACTTTGCGACCTTTCCGACCTTCTCAAAAACACCGAATTCAAAGTTTTCGCTTCCGCTCTTGAAAAAGGTTCCGTCCGCGCAATCAACGCAAAGGGCGCTGCTTCCGTTTTCACCAGAAAAGAAATCGACAAACTTGTTGAAGTCGTAAAACTTTATAAAGCAAAAGGTCTTGCATGGACCAGACTTACTCCGGAAGGCGAAACTTCCAGCTATGAGAAATTCCTTTCCGAAGAGGAAAAACTCGCAATCCGCGAAAGACTCGGCGCAGAAACCGGCGACGTTCTCTTCATCGTCGGCGACCCGCGCAACGATATCGTATTTGATGCTCTCGGCGCACTCCGCCTTGAACTCGGAAAACGCCTTGACCTTATCCCCAAAGGCACCTATAACTTCCTTTGGGTAACCGATTTCCCGCTGTTCGAGTGGAGCGACGAGGAAAACCGCTGGATGGCAAAACACCATCCCTTCACCTGCCCCAGATTCGGCGATGAGGACAAACTTATGACCGACCCCGGCGATTGCTACGCAAGAGCATACGATATGGTTCTCAACGGCTGTGAGCTCGGCGGCGGTTCCATCCGTATCAGCGACACCGAGGTTCAGGATAAAATGCTCCAGGCTCTCGGCCTTTCCGAAGAAGTTGCGCAGGCAAGATTCGGATTCCTTCTTGACGCAGAAAAATACGGCGTTCCGCCCCACGGCGGAATGGCTTTCGGTCTTGACAGAATGGTCATGCTTATGCTCGACCGTCCTTCCATCCGCGACGTCATCGCCTTCCCGAAGGTACAGACCGCAAGTGAACTTATGACCATGTGCCCTACCGAGGTTGACCAGAAAAACCTTGACGAGCTGCATATTGCCATCGTTAAAAACGAAGAATAATCATATAAATGAGGCGTTTCATTTTGGAACGCCTCTTATGATATCTTTTTTCGGAGGGAACCATGGGTAATATTGCAGAATTCGAACTTATAAAACTGCTTCTTGAAAAGGGGCTTACCGTTTCAACGGCGGAAAGCTGCACCGGCGGAATGGTCGCCGCGCGGCTCACTTCCGTTTCCGGTGCTTCCGGCGCATTCAAATACGGCGCTGTAACCTATTGCAACGAAGCAAAGCATGCGGTGCTCGGCGTGAGCACCGCAACCCTTGATGAGCACGGTGCTATCTCCGCCGAAACCGCAAAGGAGATGTCCGAAGGGATACGAAAGGTTATGAACGCCGATATCGGCGTTTCCGTAACCGGAAACGCCGGGCCGGGCGCGGCCGAAAACAAGCCCGTTGGGCTTGTTTACATCGGCGTTTCGAGCGAAAAATATTCCGCCGTGCTCGAAAATCATTTTGAAGGCGACCGGTGCTCAGTCCGCGAGCAGGCATCCGATGCCGCCCTTGAACTTGCCCTTTCGGCGGCAAAAAAATTGGGAGAATGACAGATTATGACTAAATATGTTCTTTTTGACCTTGACGGCACCCTCACCGACCCCTATGAGGGCATCACAGACTGCATAAAATACGCACTTTCTTCCGTCGGCATCGAGGAAAATGACCCGAAGAAGCTCCGCAGCTATATCGGGCCGCCCCTTCGCAACACCTTTGCCCTTTATGGCTTTGACGAAGAAAAATGCGAAGAACTGGTAGCAAAATACCGCGAAAAGTTCCTTGTGACCGGTATCCACCAGAATTTTACATACGACGGCGCTATTGAAATGCTTAAAACTTTGCATGAGCACGGCTGCAAAATCTCCCTTGCTTCCTGCAAGCCCGAAAGGGCCTGCCGCATCATTCTTGAAGAAAAAGGCATGATGGAATACTTCGACGAAGTTTGCGGCGCAACGGAAGACAAGACCCTTGATACCAAACCCGCCATCGTAAAACTTGCGCTGGAGCGCCTCGGCGTCGCCGAAAATGAACTTGAGCACGCATATATGGTCGGCGACAGAGATATGGATATTATCGGTGCTCACGAAAACGGCATCACCGGCATCGGCTGCCTTTATGGCTATGGCGGCGAGGAAGAACTCAATGAAGCCGGCGCAGATCATATCATAAAAGCGCCCTTTGAACTTCTTGACATCGTTCTTGAAAAGGAGACTGTATAATGGACAAAAACGTTGCTTTCACCGAAGAAAAACGCGCAGAGCGTCTTTTGGAAAATCTTCGCAAAAACAGAATGGAAGCCTATTTTGTAAAAACTTCCGAAGAGGCCGTTGACCTTGTAAAAAAACTTATTCCCGAAGGTTCCGTATGCCGGGTGGGCGGTTCCCGGACTCTTCACGAAACCGGAATTATTGAACTTCTTGAAAACGGTAACTATGATTACCGTGATTCCCACGCCGTTCCCGCAGAGGAAGTCGAAACCGCAAGAAGAGAAGCATTCTTTGCTGATTACTTCCTTGCAAGCGCAAACGCCATCACCGACGACGGTGAGATTTATAACGTTGACGGCGCCGGAACAAGGGTCGCGCCCATAATTTTCGGACCCAAAAACGTGATCCTCGTTGCAGGAACCAACAAAATCGTTTCGGATATTGCCGCGGCGGAAGACCGCCTTCGCAATCTTGCGGCGCCCGCAAACGCAAAGCGCCTTGGCTGTAAAACTCCCTGCGCAGAAACGGGAATCTGTATGGATTGCCATTCCCCTTCCAGAATTTGCTGCAGCTACACTCTTTTGGGATATCAGCGTATCCCTGACCGCATAAAAGTCATCATCATCGGCGAGCATCTCGGATATTAACAAAAAGTTCTTTATTTTCCGACAAAATCGTGCTATAATATAAGTTAACTTATTCAATACAGACGAAGGGACGCTTTTATTTTGAAAAAAATCATTCTGATTCTTCTTTGCTTCGTTCTTCTTTTTGCAGGCTGTGAACAGCTTCAGAAAGCGGAGCCTTATTATACTGAAACCCGCGATGACATAACTCTTAAAACTCAATATGAATATTATTTCGACGATGAAAGCAACATTCTTTGTGTCTGGAACAACGAAAGCGCCGAAGAACTTTATTTCCATGATACTTTCGAGCTTCATATCCTCGGAGATGACGGCGAATGGTATCGGGTAAGTAAGGGCGAGGAAGTAACTTTTAATACCGGTTACAGCCATTTCGTTGAACCGGATACCGAAAGCAACAACAGATACGAACTTTCTGTATATACAAAGAGCCTTAAAGAGGGCGAAACCTATCGCATTTCCACCTATTGTTTCGATGGAAACGATAACCGCTATCAGATATTCGCCGAATTCACCTGTGACAACAAACTTGCCGAAGAAGAGATGAAAGAAGTAAGCGGCGGCTACGTTGGAAAACGCAGCGACCCTGAAGAGGGCGGTTCCTTTGAAATAATCGACGGCAAATAAAAATTTATTTATAATGTTTAAAATTAAAATAATGTATAAAGAGAGAACGGTTTTTCCGTTCTCTCTTTTTGTTTATAAAACAAATTATTGTTTATGCATTTAAAGCCTTCCCCTTGAGGGGAAGGTGTCATCGCTTCGCGATGACGGATGAGGTGTTTCTAAGCAAACACGGAAATTAGCGGACAAACACCTCATCACCGCCTTCGGCGGAGCTTCTCCTCAAGGAGAAGCCTGCCCTACGGGAATCCTTTTTGACGGGTGGACACATAGGTCCGCCCCTACGACGTTTTTTATAGCGCAACGAGCGTACAAGATTTATCAATTTAGTGTAGGGCGGGGGTCCCTAAAGGGATTACTTCGCACTTCGTGCTCAGGGCACC
>JAFUJP010000061.1 GCA_017473745.1 Oscillospiraceae bacterium | reverse complement strand
GCCTTGAATATTTTGACCGCGGCGCCAAACCCTGCTCACTTCATCGTCCACAGGACGCGTTTCGCAGGCTTTGCTCCTGATAGGGGAGGCAGCGCTCCGCGTTCTTGGTTATCCCTCATCCGTCATCGCTTCGCGATGCCACCTTCCCCCGAGGGAAGGCTTCAAAGGAAAGAAGGACATTTCATGGCTGTTAGAAACAAAACAACCAAATAAATGGTGTTATTTTTGATAAAATAGTTTAAAATGTTATAAAAGCTCGAATTATAAGTAATAGATTATAATATGATAATAAATTATTATTTGATTATTATAAAAAACTATGGTATAGTATACAAGGTTTGTTAATTATAAAACAAATATGACTTAAAAAAACAAAAAAAGGAGTAATTTTATCATGGCTATGATGGAATCCCGTCGTGATTTTCTTAAAAAAACCGGTGTTCTTCTCGGTGGTGCAGCACTTCTCGGTGTAACCGGATGCGTGCAGACCGAAGGCGGCGAACCTGAAGTTCCCGCATATCCCTATACCTGCTGCGAATTCGACCTTGACAGAGTAGAAAAACTCGCATACGAAGGCTATTATGAAAACGGCTGCTGCTACGGTGTTGCAAAAGCACTTCTTACCGAGCTCAGCGAAAAAGTAGGCTATCCCTTCACCGTTATCCCTGCTGAAATGTTTGCAAACGGCAAAGAAGGTTATGTTAACGGCTCTCTCTGCGGCGCAATGGGCGGCGCACTCGGTGTAATCGGTCTTGTTTGCGCTTCTGATGACGCAAGAGCAATCACCAAACAGCTCAATGACTGGTACACCAGCACTCCTCTTCCGATTTACCAGCCCGAAATCACTGCTCCGGTCCAGACTGTTTCTCCCACTATCAACTGCCTCGACTCCATTTCTCTCTTCATGAAAGAAGCAGGCGTTGAAAGAAAAGACCCCATCCGTAAAGCACGCTGCGGCGGACTTTCCGGTGACGTTGCAAAAAAAGCAGCAGAGCTCCTCAACATCCACTTCGGATATATGGCAGCTCCCGTTGTTGAAGAAAACGAAACCCCCGTTGAAGAAACCCTTGCTGAAAACGAATACATCGGTGAAGCAGAAGGCTTCGGCGGCCCCATCAAAGTAAAAGTAACCATGGACGGCGACAAGATCGCTAACATCGAAGTTCTCAACCATTCCGAAACTTCCGGCATCTCCGATCCTGCGTTCAACACCATTCCCCAGGCAATCATCGACGCACAGTCCACCGAAGTTGACGTTGTTGCAAACGCAACCTATACTTCCAACGGCATTATGGCTGCTGTTAACGATGCTCTTTCCAAAATCGGCAAATAATCATTGTTTTTAAGCCTTTTGTTCGTCCGCCGGGGGGAAACCGGCGGACGAATTTGTGCTGTTTATAATTAAATTCATTTTTTACAGGAGAAATAATTATGTTCGGTAAAATCGGCGTAGGCGAGCTTTTGCTCATCCTTGGTATTGTACTCATCGTTTTCGGCCCGGCGAAGCTTCCGGCTCTTGCAAAGAGCATCGGCCAGGCATTCAACGAATTCCGCAAAGGCGCAAAAGGCATTGCAAAGGAATTTGACGAAGATCTTAAAGAAGAAACTTCTGAAACCAAAGCGGAAGATAAATAATCCGCCCCGGCAGGAGGTTTTTCTTTGAACAAAAAAGAAGATATGTCGCTTTTCGGGCATTTGGACGAGCTTCGCAAAAGGCTTGTGGTCATCTTTGCCGTCAACATCGGTGCGGCTATGATCCTTTTCAGCCAGACGGATCTTATTATGGATTATCTTCTGGCGGTAAACCCGGGTATGGAACTTGTTTATACAACCCCATCGGAACTGCTCGTCGTTTATGTTCAGCTTTCTTTTATTCTTGCCATCGTTCTGTGTTCGCCCATAACGGTTTATGAGATCTGGGCTTTCATAGAAAAAGGGCTTTATGAAAAAGAGAAAAAATATATAATGTTCACCCTCGTTTTCGGGGTGATATTCTTCATCGCCGGCGTTGCCTTTTGCTATTTTATGGTTTTGCCGACGACGCTTGAATTTTTTATAAGAATAGCAATCGAAGAAGTTTCGTCAATGCTTTCGATACAGTCTTACGTTTCGTTTGTCAATATGATGCTGCTTTCATTCGGAATTGTTTTTGAAATGCCGGTGATCGTTTTTCTGCTTGCAAAGCTCGGAATACTCAGACCGGAATTTCTTAAAAAGAACCGCGGAATGATAATCGTTCTGATTTTCGTTTTTGCTGCGGTTATAACCCCGCCGGACGTTATTTCCCAGCTTATGCTTGGAATTCCGATGCTTCTTCTCATGGAATTGAGCATATTTATATGCCGCCTTGTATATAAAGAGAAGAAAGAGAAAGAGGCAGAATAACGCCCCGTTAAATTTGATGTGAAGATTGACTTCCCATACTTTCAAAAGAGAACACCACAGCTTCCGTTTTTGGAAACTGTGGTGTTTTCTTTATATGTAATATGGGGTTGAGTAATCACATTCGGAGTTATAGTCCCGGCAGGATTGAAGAAAAGCTTTTGCGGAGGAAGTGAGGTGCTTATCCTTATGGCGGATGAAATAGAATTTTCGGTTAAGGTCAAGGCCTTCGACGTTTATATTGATTACCGCACCGTATTCGATAAGCTGGCTTACTATCCGATAGGGTATTACAGCAACGCCGAGGCCGCTTATGACTGCATTGACGAGGGCGGTGGTGCTGATAGCTTCCCAGGCGGGGGTTACGGAAAAACCGGCACGCTCGGCAGCGCGCTCGAAAATTTCGCGGGTACCGCTTCCGACCTCGCGAACGAGGATATTCTGGCTTTTGAATTCCTCGATGCTGATGGTCTGGCCTTTTGTGAATTTTCCGTCCGCAGGGCAAACGACGGTGAGTTCATCATTCATATATTCTTCCGAAATTATGGCGGGATCATGTGCGATACCCTCGATAAGCGCAAGATCAAGCTCATAGGAAAGTATTTTCTTTTCAAGAATGTTGGTGGGCGCCACAAGGCCCTTTACCTCGATTTTGGGATGCTTTTCATAGAAAACTTTGACATATCGGGGAAGAAAAAGGGAACCGATGGTAAGGGTTGCGCCGACGGAAAGACTTCCGAACCTATCCCAATCCCGAAGTTCCTTTTCGGCTTCATCGAAAAGAGAAGAGATATGCATGGCGTAATCAAGAAGGATCCTTCCGGCAGAGGTTATAACAAGCCTTCGGCCGACCCGGTCAAAAAGCTCGACGCCGTAGTACTGTTCCATTTCTTTGATGGCCTGGCTAACGGCGGGCTGGGTCATATTGAGCGCTTCGGCGGTTTTAGTCGTGCTGCAATCGTTTTCATAAAGTGCACGGAAAATTTTCATGTGACGAAGAGTCAAGCGGCATTTCTCCCTTATAAGTTTTTGCTTATCGTTTCAAGCAAATTATAATATTTTTATTATTGCAAATCAAGAGCGGCCCGGAGTTTCTTTAGAAAATGGCAGTTTTCAATATACAGCGACGGCCCGGCTGTGGAGGCCCGCCATTTCATTGTAGGGAACGCCGTCCCCGGCGTTCCGCTTTAAAGCCTTCCCCTGGGGGAAGGGGGACCGCGCCAACGGCGCGGTGGATGAGGGCAAACCCTGTTCCGTCTGCTATTATCGCTTAATTTAATGTAGGGAACGGTCTTGACCGTTCCGTAAACAAAGATTACGGCGGGGGCGGGTGCCCTGAGCACGAAGTGCGAAGTAATCCCTTCAGGGGCCCCCGCCCTACACTGAAAATGCGATAATCTGCAAACCGTAGGGAACGGTCTTGACCGTTCCGTAACCCAAGAACGCGGAGCGCTTTAAAGCCTTCCCCTCGGGGAAGGTGG
>JAFUJP010000060.1 GCA_017473745.1 Oscillospiraceae bacterium | reverse complement strand
GGAGGGCAGGCTTCTCCTTGAGGAGAAGCTCCGCCGAAGGCGGTGATGAGGTGTTTGTCCGCTAATTTCCGTGTTTGCATAGAAACACCTCATCCGTCATCGCGAAGCGATGACACCTTCCCCTCAAGGGGAAGGCTTTAACTGCATATAAACAATAATTTATCTTTCCAAAACACATATTCTGTAATATAATATGGATATAAACCCACCGGAGGCATATCTATGTTTATTACAAAACGCATTTCTTACCGTTCAAAGGATATTCCGAAAATCAGAAAACTTTATTTTGAAGCCTTTCCCGAAAACGAACGCTTCAATTTCAATATGATGCTCAAAAACGAAAGCGGGCATTATGAAACTTTCGGTTTTTATCTCGATGAATCCTTCTGCGGCTTCGCCATTCTTTTGAACAGCGGCGATATCTCTCATATTCTCTATCTTGCAACCGAACCCGAGCTCCGCGGAAAAGGCCTCGGCGCCAAAGCACTCGGCGCCCTTGGCAGAATAAAAAAAGATATGCGGATAATTGTTGATATCGAGCGCGAACTTCCCGGCTGCGCCGAAAACGAAATCCGCCGCCGCAGAAAAAATTTCTATCTCCGCAACGGATATAAAGAAACCGAAGTCCGCTATCGCTGGCAGGATGAATCATACGAAATCCTTGTTGCCGGCGGCGAACTTTCAAAAGAGGATTTCGGCGGATTCTGGAAATCCCTCGGTATCAAAAAGAACGCCGCCGACGAATGAGCATCGCCCCCTTTTAAACAGCGCAAAAAACGAGCACCGTGAAAATGCGGTGCTCGTTTTTTTGATTTATTTTTCTTTATCCGGATATCCGGCGGGTACTTTCGCGCTGGCGAATAACGAAAGGAACCGTTTCGTGCTGCGCCCCGCCGTTTTTCTCAATGCATGAAAGTAAAATATCAACGCTTCTTTCGGCCATTTTACCGACGGATTGCTCGACTGTGCTCAGCTTCGGAACAAGAAATGAACCGAGAGCAAGCCCGTCAAATCCCAAAACGGAAACATCCTCCGGAACCCGAAGCCCGTTATCTTTAAGAGCCCTTATGGCGCCGATGGCCATAACGTCCGCCGCTGCAAAAAGAGCTGTGAATTCGCGCTTTGCGGCAATAAGCCTTGCGGTGGCGTCATATCCGTCCTGATACGAAAAGCGAACCCCTTCATAATCGTGCTCAACGTCAAAATCAATCCCGTGCTCATTGCAGGATTGAACACAGCCCTCATATCGAAGGCGTCCTGTATCGGAATTTTCCCTGTCGCCGCCAACCATAACCACTTTTCTGTGGCCAAGCGCAATTATCGAATCCATGGCACACTTTGCCGCCTGGCGGTCGTCGGTCGCCACGCTCGAAAGATTATCGAAAGGCAGTTTTGAAGCATCGTTGGATACGAGCACGCACGGAATTTCTATTTTATAAAAATCTTTTATAAAATGCTCGCTGTTTCCGCCGAGGAAGAGTATCCCCAAAGGCTTTTTTTCCTGGCAAAGCTGAACCGCCCGCATAACCTCGTTGGAATCCTCGTCGATATAATCAACTATAAGGGGATATTTTGTCTTTGCAATGCGGCTTTGGATGGATTCCACAAGCGCGCTGAACATTTCGTTTGAAGTACCCTTCACCACCACAAGAATCGAAGTTGCGTGCTGCTGTTTAAGATGCTTTGCGTTGGCGTTTATCTGAAAACCGCTTTCGCGAACCGCCTCAAGGATTTCTTTTCTGGCTTTTTCGCTTACGTTCGGGTGGTTGTTAAGCACCCGCGAAACCGTTGCAACGCCATATCCCGTTTTTTTCGCAAGATCCTTTATGGTCAAGGGTACAACCCCCTTTTCAGCAAAATATAAAAATATCAGCCTTTGACTGCACCCGCAGCAACACCCTTGATGATGTGTTTCTGGCAGGTAAGATAGAAAATAATAACAGGAATGATGCTAAGAAGGATAAGCGCCATGGTCGCACCAAGGTCAACGGTGCCGTAGCTTCCTTTAAGATACTGGATATGGATCGGAATGGTTTTGTAAAGGTTTCTGTCAAGTACGAGATAAGGAAGAAGATAGTCGTTCCAGATCCACATAATTTCAAGAATCGCAACGGAAATGATGGTGGGCTTCATCATCGGAAGAACAACGCTGAAATATGTACGAAGAGGGCTGCAGCCGTCAATGGCCGCCGCTTCTTCAATTTCCAGCGGTATGCTCTTTACAAAGCCTACGAACATAAATACCGCAAGTCCCGCTCCGAAGCCGAGATAAATGACCGGAATGGTCCATGGGGTGTTGAGTTTAAGAGTATCTGCGGTTTTCGCAAGGGTGAACATAACCATCTGGAAAGGAACAACCATCGAAAATACACAGCCGTAATAAACGATTCTGCAGAAAAGGGAATCAACGCGGGAAATATACCATGCCGCCATGGAAGTGAAAAGCAGGATAAGGAAGGTTCCCAAAAGGGTGATAACAATGCTGTAAAGAACGGATTTCCAGAAAGGATATCCGCCGAAGGTCATGCCGGTGATAAAGTTATCAAATCCGGCAAAGCTTTCACCCGTAGGAAGTCCGAAAGTATCTGTTTTTACAAAGGTATTTACCTTAAAGGAGTTGATAAGAACCATCGCAACCGGGAATACGTATGCAATGGAAAGAAGGGTGAAAAGAACCGTTGTAAGGCTCTTCCCGAGTTTTGCTTTTTTGAAGGAGTTTTTCATTACTGCTGTACCTCCTTTTTACGGGTTGCTGAAAGCTGCGCAATGGCAAGGGTCGCAACGAGAATGAAGAAAAGAACCGCTTTCGCCTGGGCAACGCCGCGGGATGCGGTGTTCTGGCCATAGAAAGTTCTGTAAATGTTAAGGGCGAGCATCTCGGTGGTATGTACCGTGGTGGCGTCCGGATTGATGATGTAAGGATAACCGTTGGTAAGAGCAAGGTTCTGGTCAAAAAGCTTGAACCCGTTGGTAAGAGAAAGGAAGGTGCAGATAGTGATGGAAGGCATTACGTTGGGGATGGTGACTTTGAAAAGGGTCTGCCAGCCGTTTGCGCCGTCTATCTTCGCCGCTTCAAGCATATCTTCCGGAACTGCCTGAAGTCCGGCGATATAGATTATCATCATATAACCTATCTGTTGCCAGCAGGTCAGTATGATAAGCCCCCAAAAGCCCCATGTGGTATCCATAAGAATGGAGGTCTGATAATACCCGAGGAAGCCGTCGAAAATCATGCTCCAGATATAACCGAGAACGATACCGCCGATAAGGTTCGGCATAAAGAAAACCGTTCTGAAAATGTTTGCACCCTTGATTTTCTGGGTAAGTGCATAAGCAACGGCAAACGCAAACACGTTGATGAGAACAAGGGATACAACCGCGAAAATTGCAGTGAATCCGAAGGAATACATAAAGCTTTCATCGGTGAGAGCTTTCTGATAGTTGCTTATGCCGACCCATTCCCAGTCACTGGTTGTTCTGAACTTGCAGAACGAAAGAAAAAGTCCGTGAATGAAAGGCCAGACAAAACCTATGAGAAATGCCGCAACCATCGGCCAGATGAAAAAAGGTGCCCAGCGCTGGATCGGTTTGCGTATCATATCGCTGTTGACCGCGGCGCCGTCGTGTTTACGTTTCATTTTGCTTCAACTCCTGCGTTAAATAGTAAAAAGAGTCACCGCCCGGGCTTCGTGCGGCCCTTTGGGTGATATAGCAAAAACGGAGCGAGCGGAATGCTCGCTCCGTTTTGTCAAAGCGAAACTGCTTTAAAGTTTTGACTAAATCAATCAGCCGTTTGCTTCTGCATACTGAACTGCCCAGCCATCGATGAATGCGGTAACAACAGTTGCCCAGTTTGCATCGGAAGGATCTGCGTTGTATGCGTTCATAGCAGAAACTGCTGCTGCACGGTAAGTATCAACGTTGGGCTGATAGTTGGTTACCCATGCGAAGTTGTAGCATCCGTCTGCGAGGTATGCGTTTGCCTGTGCAAGGAATCTGTTGGTGGATTCCACAGCAGATTTATAAGGCATTACGCCGAAGGTGGTAACAGCCATTTCGGAAGCTTCGGGATCGGTTACGAGCCATACGAGGAAGTCCATGGTTGCCTGGATGTCTTCTTCGGAAGCAGTGCCGTTGATTGCCCAATAGTTTTCGGTACCGCAGTTAAGACCTGCTTTTTCTTCGCCTTCAATGCCGCTGTAATAAGGGATCATGTAAAGGTCGTCAGCGTTCATGCCTTTGTCGAGAAGACCCTGGTATTCCCAGTTGCCGTTTACATAGAATGCTGCTTCGCCGTTTGCAAATTCTGCTGCTGCATCAAAGCCGCCGTTTGCAAGTTCTTTACGGTCAACGGTGGAGTTTTCAACCATGAGGTCATAAAGAGCTTTGAAGTTATCCATGTAATCACCGGTAAGGGTTGCGGGACCATAAGCGCCGTTGCCCCATGCTTCGGGATTATCACGATATTCGTGAACGTATTCAAGGTTGATGAGGTGGCCGGTGAATCTCCAGGAAGAAGAACCGTCCATACCTGCGGAAGTGAATGCGCTGAAACCAAGGGTTTCTTTGTTAGCGGTGATGTCTTCAACAACAGCTTTAAGGGTCTCGAAGTTGGTGATTTCAGAAACGTCGTGGCCTGCTGCATTAAGAAGAGCGTTGTTTACGATGATGCCGTAGCACTCATAGCAATAACCGATGGAAACGAGTTTGCCGTCTGCATCATATACGTTGTATGCATCGGTTGCAAGTTCGTTTGCGATTGCGGTGCCGGTAAGGTCAAGGCAATAATCTCCCCAGGTGGGAACACCGTTGGGGCTTACTACGAAGATGGTAGGAGCATTGCTCTTATCCATTTCAGCGGTAAGGGTTTCGCTGTAAGTACCGGATGCTGCAGTTTCGATTTTTACTTCTACGCCGGTTTCAGCGGTATAGAGAGCAGCAATTTCTTTAAGAGCTTCATCGGATTCGGGTTTGAAGTTGAGCCAATAAACGGAACCGGTTGCGGTTTCGCCTTCTCCGTCACCTTCACCGTCAGCTGCGGGTTCATCATTGCTGCAAGCAGCAAAAGAAAGAACCATTACGAGAGCGAGAAGCATAGCAAGAAGCTTTTTCATTTGTTTTCCTCCTAAAAATATCTTTCGGGCTTTGCCCTACAATAATATTGGAAACGATTCCATCGTTTCCTCACGCTAATAATACTCTTTCGTTTCGTCTTTTTCAACAATTTACAAAAACTTCTGCGTTTTTCCTAATCTGCCGTTATTTTATTTGTCTATTTTGCCTAGAAGTGTTTTTTACGAATTAAATTTTTCACGAATTTTGTACAATGGATTTATCATATAATTATTCCGAAAGGGCATAAAATATGCCTGTTTTTGGTGATTTTCACCGTTTTTCGGTCATTTTTCACAAAAAAACAAACAAATTCCTATCTATTGCCACCATTGCAATTTTGTTTTATCAATGCTACCATTATATTAATTCTGTTGTGCTGTATCCTACTCCACCTAAAAAGTCAGGTACCGCGCAATAAAAAGGAGGAAAACAACCCCCGCAAGACTCGCGGTGCGGCAGTGTGGAGACCTGTCGCAATGCTTTTGCCGTTTCGCTCGGCAAAAGCGAGGGCATTCGCCGGGATCGGGAATGTCCGGAGTCAAAATTTATGGCAACTGTAACCCTTAAAAACGTCAGGAAGATCTATCCTTTTAACGGTGAAGATGCAAAGAAAGCCAAAAAAGGCCAGCTTGACGAACAAAAAGTCAACCCCCATATCTGTGATGAGGGCGTTATTGCCGTTCATGAATTCAACCTTGAAATCAAGGATAAGGAATTCATCGTTCTCGTCGGCCCTTCCGGCTGCGGCAAATCCACCACCCTTCGCATGATTGCCGGCCTTGAGGAAATTTCCGACGGCGACCTTCTTATTGACGACGTCCGCGTCAACGATATCGCCCCGAAAGACCGCGATATCGCAATGGTCTTCCAGAACTACGCTCTTTACCCCCACATGACCGTTTACGAAAACCTTGCCTTTGCCCTTAAACTTCGCAAAACCCCGAAAGATGAAATCGACGCAAAGGTAAAAGAAGCCGCAGAGATCCTTGACATCACCCAGTATCTCGGAAGAAAACCGAAGGCTCTTTCCGGCGGTCAGCGCCAGCGTGTTGCCATCGGCCGCGCCATAGTCCGTGACCCGAAAGTCATGCTTATGGACGAACCGCTTTCCAACCTCGACGCAAAGCTTCGTAACCAGATGCGTGCAGAGATTATCAAGCTCCGCCAGCGCATCAACACCACTTTCATATATGTAACCCACGACCAGACCGAAGCCATGACCCTCGGCGACAGAATCGTCATCATGAGCGAGGGCTTCATCCAGCAGATCGGCACCCCGCAGGAAGTTTTCAACCGTCCCGCAAACCTTTACGTTGCAGGATTCATCGGTTCTCCCCAGATGAACTTCTTCGATGCAAAGCTCGTTAAAAAAGACGGCGTATATTCCGTTGTTCTTGACGGTTACGAAGTCGTTCTTCCCGATGACAAACAGGCGCTTCTCAACGAAAAAGGCATCGAAGAACAGGATATCACCCTTGGCGTTCGCCCCGAACACATCGTTCTTTCCGACGAAGGCGTTTCCGCAAACATCGAAGTTTCGGAAATGATGGGTTCTTCCGTTCATCTTCACGTCAAAGCTGTTGATCAGGACGTTATCGTCATCGTCAACACCATGAACATGAATGATGCCGAAGTTTCCGAACTTTGTTCCGGCAAGGAAGTCAAATTCAGCTTCGGCGGCAACAACTGCCATCTCTTTGATAAGGAAACCACCAAAAACCTTATCTATTGATTTTAAGAATCAATATTTTTCCGGCCGCAGAAAATTTTTGCGGCCGAATTTGATATATTTTATGTTTGAATAAAGAGGTTTTTTATGAATAACAGAAAAGCCGGCGTTCTTCTCCATATATCTTCCCTTCCCTCTCCCTACGGAATCGGAACCTTTGGCCGAAGCGCCTATGAATTTGTCGATTTTCTGGTTTCGGCCGGCCAGACCTATTGGCAGCTTCTTCCCCTTGGCCAGACCAGCTACGGCGATTCCCCCTATCAGTCCTTTTCAACCTTTGCGGGCAACCCCTATTTCATCGACCTTGATTTTCTGAACATCGACGGCTATCTCGAAAAAGAGGATTTTGAAAACCTTGGCTGGGGCACCGAACCGGGATACGTCGATTATGCCCATATTTACGAAAACCGCTATCCCGTTCTTCGCAAGGCATACAAAAATTTCATGGCGAAGGGCAATATCCCCGCTCTCGAAGCTTTTTGCGAAAAAGAAAAGAGCTGGCTTGACGAATACGCTCTTTTCATGACCCTTAAAGATGCCCACCACGGCAAGAGCTGGCGCGAATGGATAGACGTTTACCGCGACCGCGAACCCAACTTTCTCGAAAGATTCACCGACGAATACGAATGGGAAATCGGCTTCTGGAAGTTCCTCCAGTATGAATTCAACCGCCAGTGGCATAATCTTAAAAATTACGCCAACGAGCGCGGCATAAAAATCATCGGCGACCTTCCCATCTACGTTGCGGACGACAGCAGCGACGTCTGGGCAAACCCGGAACTTTTCGATTTTGACGAAGAGCGCCGTCCCCGCTGTGTTGCAGGCTGCCCGCCGGATGCCTTTGCCGTTGACGGCCAGCTTTGGGGCAACCCTGTTTATGACTGGGATTACAACAAGGAAAGCGGCTATAAATGGTGGATAGCAAGGCTCAAATCCTGCCGGGACAAATATGACATTCTCCGCATTGACCATTTCCGCGGATTTGCCGGATATTACTGCGTGCCCTACGGCGATACCACCGCACGCAACGGCGAATGGAGAAAAGGTCCCGGTATGGATCTTTTCAGCGTTGTCAAAAAAGAGCTTGAAGATTACCCAATCATTGCGGAAGATCTCGGCTTCCTCACCGACGACGTCCGTCAGCTTCTTGCCGATTGCGGCTTCCCCGGTATGAAGATCCTTGAATTTGCTTTCGGCAAAGACGATGATGCAAATGACAGCCTTCCACATAATCTTAAAAAGAACTGCGTATGCTACCCCGGAACCCACGATAACCTTCCCGTTGCGGGCTGGGTCGAAACCCTTTCCGAAGGCGACCTTGAATATTGCAGGGATTATATGAACTATCACGGCGATGATTTTGTGGATGCGTTCATCCGCACCGCTCTCGGCGCCGTTACCGATACCACCATTATCCCCATGCAGGATTGGCTCGGTCTCGGAAAATATTC
>JAFUJP010000059.1 GCA_017473745.1 Oscillospiraceae bacterium | reverse complement strand
GCATTTGCCTGTTGCTTTTCTTTGGCGGAGAAGGCGGGACTCGAATAAGCTTTTGATTAGCAAAATCTTACTGATTTTTTCGGCACTCGGCGATGACTAAAATTAATTACCAAAATAAAAAAGGATCTTCGCCTCGTTTACACTCAAAAATCTCTCCGGCTAAAAATGACCCACAGGGTCATTTTTTAACGCCGTCGTCTCTTCCGAGGGTTCGAGTCTGTTTCTGTAAAAAATTAACGACAAGCAAAAGCTTGTCGTTATTTTTTGGCGGAGAAGGAGGGACTCGAACCCTCGCGCCAGTTTTGAGCCAGCCTACGCCCTTAGCAGGGGCGCCTCGTCACCACTTGAGTACTTCTCCATGGCAGCGTTCTCGCTTAATATTAAATTGCCTTTTAAGGTGTTGGCGGAGAGGATGGGATTCGAACCCATGGCTCTTTCGAGTCACCGGTTTTCAAGACCGGCTCCTTAAACCGCTCGGACACCTCTCCACGGCTGAATTATAATATATCATAAAAAAGCATCGGATGTCAACACCGTTTTTGCTTTTTTTCTAAAAAATCCTTCGACATTTTTTTGAAAATTCTCTTTGTTTGTATTATTTCCCTTTTTATGCTATATTAAAAGCGTGATTTTGAAAAAGAAGGAAGGCGAGCCTTTGAAATTTTTTGCACCGGATTATTACTGCGATTTTAAATGTATCGCGGGGGATTGCCGCCACAGCTGCTGCATCGGGTGGGAAATCGACATTGATTCGGATATTGCGGAATATTATCAGGATTTTCCGGGCGAATTCGGTGAAAGGCTTCGCATAAACATTGATTTTGGCGAAGCGGTTTCGAGTTTTCGGCTTTGCGAAAACGAACGCTGCCCTTTTCTGAACAAAAAAGGGCTTTGTGACATAATTCTTACCGCCGGGGAAGAATCCCTTTGCCAGATTTGCGATGACCATCCGCGCTTTCGCAATTTCTTTTCCGAAAGAACGGAAATTGGCCTTGGGCTTTGCTGTGAAGCGGCGGCAAAGCTTATTCTCGAAAGAAAAAGCAAAACAAAGCTTGCGGAGATAGATTCCGACGGCGAAGACCTTCCTCTTTCCGAAGAGGAAAAAGAATTCCTTGCAATTCGAAAGCGTGTTTTTGAAATTATCCAAAACCGCGATATCACCATTGAAGAACGCATTGAGAAAATGCTTGGTCTTTGCAAAGCAAAACTTCCCCAAAAAAGTTTTGCCGAATGGGCGGGCGTTTTTGAAGAGCTTGAACGCCTTGACGAAGAGTGGACCGAAACCCTTGCAAAAATCAAAACCGGCGGCGGGACGCTTGTGCTCGATCCTGTTCCGGCGGAACAGCTTCTCTGGTATTTTGTTTTTCGCCACCTTTCGGGTGCGGTTGATGACGGGCGCCTTGCCGAAAGGGCGGCCTTTGCGGTTCTCAGCTTCCGGATGGTCGAAAAAGCCGCAGAATACAAAGGGATTTTAGAGGCGGCGCGGCTCTATTCTTCCGAAATCGAATATTCCGATGAAAACATAGAGGCGCTTTTGGATATCATAAGCGCGGAAAACGAGGTGCAGATATGAAACAGGAAACTATTGATATGGTGCTTAAATTCAGGGATGACAGAAACTGGCGCCAGTTCCATAACCCGAAGGACCTTGCTATTTCCATATCTCTTGAAGCGGCGGAGCTTCTCGAGGTGTTCCAATGGAGCGCAGGCGACCTTGTGTGCGGCGAGAAAACCGATAAGATAAGAGAAGAACTTGCGGACGTTCTCAATTACTGCATACTTATGGCGGATGCCTGCGGGCTTGATCTTGATGAAATAGTGCAGGCAAAGGTTCGCCGCAACTGCGAAAAATATCCGGTGGAACTTGCCTTTGGCAGCAAAGCAAAATACACCGAGCTTAAAAAAGAAGAATAATCTGCAAAAGTAAAAGGAACGCTGAACAGCGGCACTTCGCAAGGAAGTGCCGCTGTTTTTTTGCAGAATATTTTGGGCACCGCAAGAGGGCATATATCCAAGAATGCGAAGCGCATATCAAAATTTGACAGGGTTTACGGCGGGGGCAAGCCCCCGCCCTACACTGAAAATACGATAATCTGCAAACCGTAGGGAACGGTATTTATCTGACACCCCAAATCTTTGATTTGGCTGGTGGAAGATATGCTTTAGCTGACCGTTCCGTTTCGCGGAGCGTTTTAAAGCCTTCCCTCGGGGGAAGGGGGACCGCGCCTGCGGCGCGGTGGATGAGGGCAAACCCTGTTCCATCTGCGGTTATCATCTAATCTAATGTAGGGAACGGTCTTGACCGTTCCGTTTCGCGGAGCGCTTTAAAGCCTTTCCCTTGAGGGGAAGGTGGCATTTCCAAAGGAAATGACGGATGGGCAAAAACATCGAAGCGCGCCCTGTGGGCGATGAAGCGAGA
This sequence comes from Oscillospiraceae bacterium, assembly GCA_017473745.1. Lineage (GTDB taxonomy): Bacteria > Bacillota > Clostridia > Oscillospirales > Ruminococcaceae > UMGS1668. The sequence continues at coordinate 15,870 of JAFUJP010000059.1, read as the reverse complement.
TGTTTTTGGCGCCGCGGTCAAAATATTCAAGGCGTTATGCCGCAGAATATTTTGGGAACCGCAAGAGGGCATATAACCAAGAACGCGTCGTAGGGGCGGACCTATGTGTTCGCCCGTCATTGCGAACCTCCAGAAAGGGGGTGCGGCAATCCGTTCTCTTTTTACTGATTCCCGCGTCGCTTCGCTACTCGGAATGATATCGGCGGTTCGCTTTTAAACCGGATTTGGCCGGCGGAAGTTATGCTTTGGCTGACTGTTCCGTTTTTTATATGTATCCGAATTTTCGGATTGGTTATTTTTACACCGTCCGAAGAAAGAAAAAGGAGCACTTCTTTACGAGGTGCTCCCGAAGCGGCGTTCTATTTTTATGCTGTTTTATCAGTATCCGAGGGTATCGTCAAGGGAATCGTCGTTGTATATCCAGTCGTTGACGTTGACTATGCGGAATTTGCGGCGGTCGTCGCGGATAACGACGGTGTCGATGCCCGCATTGATGATAAGGCGTTTGCACATACTGCAGGAATTGGCGTTCTGAACGTATTGGTCATCAGAAACGTTTTTCCCGACAAGATAAAGGGTCGCGCCTATCATGTTTTCCCTTGCGGCGCTGATGATTGCGTTGGCCTCGGCGTGGACGCTGCGGCAAAGCTCATAGCGTTCGCCCCTTGGAACGTTGAGTTTTTCTCTTCTGCACCAGCCAAGGTCGCTGCAGTTTTTGCGCCCGCGGGGTGCGCCTGCATAGCCGGTCGAAATTATCTGGTCGTTTTTGACGATAATGGCGCCGTATTTTCTGCGAAGGCAGGTTCCGCGCTCGAGAACCATTTCTGCAATATCAAGATAATAATTATGTTTGTCGCGTCTTTCGTTTTCCATATTTTCCTCCGTTATTCGGCAATTTCGGCCGGGGCGTTTCTGCGGACGGATTCGATTCCCTTTTCGCAGGAAGCTTTTGTTTTATATCCTTCGGATGCAAGTATCACTTCGCCGTTGCGTGCTTTAAGGCGGAAGCGGAATTCGCCGGCCTTGTCGCAGTATATCTCAAATTTGGGGTTGCTGATTTTTTCCGTGGCTTCGGCGGTCTGGTCTTCAATATTTGCTTCCGGGGCGTTTTTGCGAACGGATTCTATGCCCTTTTCCATGGCGGCACGGGAAGAATAAACCTCCGAAACGCCTACTACCTGATTGTTGCTGGCAGCAAGCCGAAAACTGAAACCGGCCTTGCTTTCTTTTACGGAATATTTTCCGCCGCAGGCGGGTTTTTCATCCTCGGTGATTTCAAGATAGAGCGCTTTGAAAAATCCGACAGCTTCTGCGGCTTTTTCCTCATCGGGTTCCTCCATCTCTTCACAAGCGGCGGCGGTTATCTTTGCGGCATATTTGAAAAGGTCCTCGTCATAATCCTCGGCAAGGGTAAGGGGCGCAATGCCGTAATAAACGGTTTTGAAAAAATCCGCGGCGACGGCGCCGCTGGGGTCCTCCATTTCTTCACAGGCGGAGGCGGTGATTTTTCCGGCGGCCTTGAAAGCATCCTTAACGCAGTCGTCATTTTCTTTCACGGCGGCAATGCCTTCATAGACTTCTTTCAGAAAAGAAGCGGCGGCTTTTGCGTTTTCTTCGCCGAGCTTTCCGCTTTCCGAAAGAGAAGCGGCGGTTATTTTTGCGGCAATTTTAAGGGATTTTTTATCGTATTCCATTCAAAAAAGACCTCCCTGATTCAATTTTATATATCAATTATATGACTTAACACCTTTTCTGTAAAGAAAAATTTGCAAAGACTATTGACATATCAATATATATGGTATATACTCAAGCTGTAAAACATATGAATACTTGTTCATATGTTCATACTTTTGAAGAAGGGGCTGATAAATTGGCAGAAATACATCCCGAACATTCCCATATAATCGAACAGACGAAGGCCAATATGCCTTCGGAGGAAATACTTGTAAAAACCGCCGAGTTTTTCAAGGTTGTGGGCGACCCCACAAGAATCCGGATCCTTGCGGCCCTTTCCGAAGGCGAAATGTGCGTATGCTGCCTTTGCGATTTGCTTGAAATGACCCAATCCGCCGTTTCGCACCAGCTTTCGGTGCTTAAAGCCGCAAGGCTTATAAAAAACCGCCGTGAAGGCAAACAAATTTATTATTCATTGGATGATGCCCATGTCGGCGCAATTCTCTGCACGGGCATTTCACATGTTGAGGAGGGCTGATAAACCATGTCTGAACATTGCCACGATAAAGAATGCCATTGCCATGAGCACGAACATGAGCATGAACATTGCCATGATGAGCACTGTTCCTGCCATCACGAGCACCATAATCACCACGATGAGCACGGCCATTGCCACGATGACCACTGCGGCTGCCACGACCACCATGGACACTGCCACGAAGGCTGTGCCTGTCATGGCGGAAAAGACAGTGACGATATTAAAAAAGATCTCATAACCGCCGGAATCTGCGCCGCGGTATTTGCTTTGAGCTTTGTTCCGGTTTTTGAACCTTTTGCATTCTGGATATGCCTTGCGGTTACGATAATTGCCGGCCGCGAAACTCTTACCGAAGGATTCAGGGATCTTATGAAATTCCATTTCGGTGAAGAAACCCTTATGTCCATTGCGGTCGTTGCGGCATTCATAATAGGCGAACATATCGAAGGCACGATGGTCGCCCTTCTTTTCACCATCGGTGAAAACCTCGAGGGTCTTGCGGTTGACCGTTCCAAAAAGAACATCGCCGCCCTTGCGGATATCCGCCCGGATACCGCAAACGTTGTTTGCAAGGATGACGGCGATATCGAGGTCGTTCCCGCCGAAAACGTCGAAATCGGAACCGAAATAATAATAAAAGTCGGCGAGCGCGTTCCGCTGGACTGCAAAGTTCTTGATGAAAGCGTTATGGCGGATGCTTCCGCACTTACCGGCGAAAGCCTTCCGATACATATTGAAAAGGGCGAAATTCTTAAAGCAGGCTGTGTCGTTCTCGGAAGCCCCGCCCGCTGTGAAACCGTAAGCGGCTACGGCGATTCCGCCGCAGCAAGAATCATTGAGATGGTCGAAGGCGCCGCCGCCAAAAAAGGCGCCACCGAAAAATTCATCACCCGTTTTTCTGAAATCTATACCCCTATCGTTATAGTTCTTGCGGTGCTCGTATTCCTTGTTCCATGGGCTTTCGGATGGCTTGATTTTTCCGAGGCCGCGCACCGCGCCCTTGTATTCCTCGTATCGAGCTGCCCCTGCGCTTTGGTGCTTTCGATTCCTCTGGCCTATTTTGCGGGTATCGGCGCAGCATCCAAATCCGGCGTTATCATCAAAGGTTCGGAATACTGTGAGCGACTTGCCAACGTCAAAAATGCTGTTTTTGATAAGACCGGAACCCTTACCTCCGGAAGACTCCGTGTTTCTGAAATCCTCCTTGCGGGAGAATATTCCGAAGAAGAAATCCTTCGCTATGCCGCGGCGGCGGAAGCCCTTTCCGATCATCCTATCGCAAAATGCGTGGTTGAAGAAGCACAAAACAGGGGTATCGAATCCCCTGCCGCGGATAAAGCAAGCGAAATCGCCGGAGAGGGCGTGACCGTATCTTTCGGCGAAACCTCCGTTGTTTGCGGCAATAAAAAGCTGTTTGACCACATGGGCATTGCTCTTCCCGAAGAAAACGGTGCAAACCTTTACGTTGCCGTTGATTCCGTATATGCGGGATGTATTTTCCTCGAAGATACCGTTCGCGAAGAATCCGGGGAAGCCATTGCGATGCTCAAAAAGCTCGGCGTTGAGCACAGCTTCATGCTTACCGGCGATAACGAGCACGCTGCCGCAAAAATCGCGAAGGAATGCGGAGTTGAAGGGTTCTATGCTTCTCTTATGCCGGAAGATAAAGTTGATAAAATCGAAGAAATCAAAAAGACCGGAACCACCGTTTTCACCGGTGACGGAATAAACGATGCGCCGGTGCTCGCGGCGGCGGATATCGGTGCCGCCATGGGCATGGGAACCGATGCTGCCATAGAATCCGCGGATATAGTTCTTATGAAAGGCGGCATGTCGGCACTGCCGAAAGCCGTTTCCATCGCGAAGAAAATCATGGCCTGCGTTCGCCAGAACGTTATATTCATTATGGCGGTGAAGGTTGCTGTGCTTATTCTCGGGGCTTTGGGCTATGCGCCAATATGGCTTGCGGTTTTCGCGGATGTCGGAGTATGCCTGCTCACTGTTCTGTGGTCCCTTCGCCTTCTCAAAATCAAGTTTTGATGTAATATCGAACCGCGGCGGCGCCTTTCCGGGCGCCGCCTTTTTTGATATAATATTTTTAAGCAAAGATTTATCATCAAAAAACCGCAATGTAAAATACTTTTGATGGCGAAAAATTTCCACGCAGGTTAAAATTACATCAAGGAGGAATGCCCATGGAAATCGGAAAACAAATCAAAAAATACCGAACGGAGCAAAAACTTTCACAGGATGAGCTTGCGGATAAAATTTTTGTCACCCGCCAGACCATATCCAATTGGGAAAACGACAAAAACTATCCCGATATAAAAAGCCTCGTGATGCTCAGTTCTCTTTTCGGCGTTTCTCTTGATGTTCTTGTGAAAGGGGATTTGGAGAAAATGAAAGAAGAAATAAAAAACGAGGATATTAAAGAATTCAAAAAGGCAAACAGCATTATGACCGTTATAATGCTTTTTATGCTTTTTTCGGCCGTTCCGCTGGTTCGTTTTTTCGGCTGGTTCGGGGTCTTTGTCTATGCGGTTATTTTTGTTATCGGCTTAATTTATGCTTTGCGCATCGAAAAATATAAAAAATCACAGGATATACAGACCTATAAAGAAATTTCCGCTTTTATGGAGGGCAAGCGCCTTGACGAAATCGAAAAACAGCGCGAAAAGAAAAAACGCCCCTGGCAAAAGGTTTTGCTTTTTATCGGCTCGGGGGCACTTTCCGCTCTTATTGCATATCTTCTTGCGGTAATTTTTAAATTGGAAATATGAAAAGAAAACCCGCGGAAAGTTCCGCGGGTTTTTCTTTGCCGCGGTATGCCGGCACCCGGTTATTTACTCACGGATGTTTTTGTGATAAAATGGCATTATAAAAACGAAAGGCGGCGGATATATGTTTGAATTTTCGGCAAACGGGCGCACGGAACTGGGCGGCAACCATACCGACCATCAGGGCGGATGCGTTCTCGGTTCTGCGGTGGAACAAAGTATCCGCGCAAAGGCAAAACCGAACGGAACGGACTTTATCCGGATAGAATCCGAAGGCTTCGGGGAAATTGAAATGGAAATCGGCGATACCGAACCGAGGGCGGAAGAAGCCGGAACACCGGCCGCCCTTGTTCGCGGCATTATGAACTGCTTTATCGAAAGCGGGAATATTTTCGGCGGGTTTGAAGCAAAGATAACCTCCGAAATTCCCGCAGGAAGCGGGCTTTCTTCATCTGCGGCCTTCGAGGTGCTTGTGGGCAAAACCATAAGCGGACTTTTCTTTGAAAACAGCGTTCCGCTTCTTCGCATAGCACAGTTCGGTCAGATTGCCGAAAACGACTATTTCGGTAAACCCTGCGGGCTGATGGATCAGCTTGTCTGTGCCCTCGGCGGAACGGTTTTTGCGGATTTTTCCGATCCGGAGATGCCCAGATACCGCAAGATAGATTATGATTTTGCGAAAAGCGGTCATTCCGTCGCGGTGATAGACTGCGGCGCATGCCACGCCGGTCTTACGGAAGATTACGTTTCGATAGTAAAGGAAATGGGCCTTGTGGCATGGAATATGGGGCACACCGTTCTTTCCGAAGCGGAAGAGGCGGAATTTTACGCCCAGCTCCCGATTCTGCGCCAAAGATGCGGCGAAAGGGCCGTTATGCGGGCTGTGCATTATTTCGACGAAACGAGAAGGGCCGAAGAAGAAGCAAAGGCCCTTGAAAGAAATGATTTTGCTGAATTTTTGCGGCTTTACAGGGAATCGGCGGAAAGTTCCGAAACGAAGCTGCTGAACATAATTTCAGAAAACGAACCTGAACAGCGTCTTAAAAAGGCGATAGACGCCGCAAGAGCCGTTCTCGGCGGCAAGGGGGCCGCAAGGGTACATGGCGGCGGCTTCGGAGGAACGGCCCAGGCCGTCGTTCCGAACGGCATGGAGGAAGAATTCGTCTGCGAAATGGAAAAGCAGGGATTCGGGGTAATATTTGTGCTTTAATTTGTTGACCTTGCCGCCCGGAAATGATAAAATAAAAAGACCCTATCGAAAGGCAGGATTTCATTTGACAGAAACAGTTTTGATTTATTACATAGCAGTGAATATTGCCGCGTTTCTGATGTATGGTGCGGATAAATTTTTCGCGAAAAAAGATATGTGGAGGATTTCCGAAAAGGCGCTTTTTACCGTTGCCGCAGCGGGCGGCGCTTTCGGCGCATTTATCGGGATGCAAACTTTCAGGCATAAAACGAAGCACACGAAGTTCATCGTTGTAATTCCGCTTTTGATGGCGGTTCATGCGGGTGTGCTTGTTTATCTTTTTAAATCATGATGAGCAGTTACAGATGTCCGCTTTGCGGCAAAGGACTTGAAAAAAGCGACCGTTCGCTTAAATGTGAGCACGGCCACAGCTTTGATATTTCGGCAGAAGGTTACGTTCATCTTTTGCCGCCAAATAAAATGAACTCAAAGATCCCGGGCGACAGCAAGGAAATGGCTGCTTCGCGTTCGGCCTTTCTTGATAAAGGTTATTACGAGCCGCTTCTTAAAGAGCTTGAGCACACGGTTTTGGAACTTGCGAAGGGCGAAGCCTTTTCGGTGCTCGATTGCGGATGCGGCGAAGGGTATTACACCGCAAACATTGCAAAAACGCTTAAAAATCGCTTTCCAAAGGCAAAAACGGTCGGTTTTGATATAAGCCGCCCTTCGGTAAAGCGCGCCGCAAAGCGCACAAAAGAAGTTGAATTTGCCGTTGCCTCGGTGTTTGATATCCCTGTTCCGGATGAGAGCTTTGATATATTGCTCAACGTTTTCAGCCCTTTGAGCATCGGCGAATATCATCGGGTGCTCAAAAATGGCGGATACTATATTTACGTCGTTCCGGCGGCGCGCCATTTGTGGCAGCTGAAGGCCGCCATTTATGACACCCCCTATGAAAACAAAGAACAGGATACGCCTTACGAAGGTTTTGAGCACGGCGAAACACGAAGGGTGCGCTATGAGGTGCTCATAGAAAACAAAGAGGATATTTTTTCTCTTTTCAGGATGACCCCGTATTACTGGAAAACCTCCGCAAAAGGCGCTGAAAAGCTTTCAAAGCTCGAAAGCCTTCTGACGGAAGTTGCCTTTGATATACATATTTACAAAAAGCAATAAAAAGGAGATAGAAAAATGCATTACGATTACATGACAAAAGGAACCTGCGCAAAGAAAATCAGCTTTGATATGGAAGCGGACGGCACCGTTCGCAACATCGTTTTCTTCGGCGGCTGCCCCGGCAACCTTCAGGCTATCCCGAAGATCCTCGAAGGCTGGAAAGCTGATGACATCATCGAGCGCCTTGCCGGCAATGACTGCGGCGGAAGAGGAACCTCCTGCGCAGATCAGCTTACCAAAGCTCTTGCATGGGCAAAAGAACAGGCAAACGCATAATTTTATATCAGTGAAAAAAGGCATCGGTTGGGGGAGCACTTCGTAAAGAAGTGCTCCTTTTTATCTTTTGATAATACGAAACTGCCGGCGTTATCCGAGCCTATGACCATGTTATGAATCCCGGAGCCCAAACAACAATTTATCTTTCTTAAAAAATTTACAAAAGAAAGGTTTTATTATAAAACGATTTGTGTTATTGTATGATAAAGAAAAAATTTTTTCGGAGGTGTGCTGATGGCCTATTATGAAGAACAGCACGGAGCTTACCCCGGCGAAGAACCGCGAGGAACGGTCTATCAGGCGGGAAGCGGTTTTTATAACCCCTACGTTGAACCGCTTTGGAAGAAAGAAAAACGCGCAATCCGCGGCGCCGGGAACGGCATTGGCCTTGCTGCGCTGGGATATATCGTAATTTCTTTTGCGGCAAGCCTTGTTTTTGAAATACTTATTATGCTGATGTATCCGGCGGCCAATATCCATGGGCTTTTATACGTCACCGAAGCAACGGAATGGACTTTTACCCTTATTGCATACGTTCTTTCGCTTATAATCCCTTTCGGGATATACGCTCTTTGCACCAAAATGCCTTTCAGGGTAGCTGTTCCCATAAAGAAAGCGAAATTTGACCTTACTTTCGGCGGAGTTCTTATCGGGCTTGGGGGCGGGGTCATCGCTTCCTATGCCACCGGTTATCTTCAGGTTGCTCTCGAATCCATCGGCATAGGCATTACCATGCCGGAATACGAGCTTCCCGAAACGGTTCCGGGCATAATTCTTTACGTTATCGCCATGACAGTTGCGCCGGCTTTTATTGAAGAAATCGCCTTCCGCGGGATCGTTATGCAGAATCTCCGCCGCGTCGGGGATATTTTTGCCCTTGTTTCTTCGGCGCTTATTTTCGGGATATTCCACCTTAATCTTATCCAGATGCCCTACGCTTTCATACTCGGCCTTTGCATAGGATATTTTGTTATGCGGACCGGTTCCCTTTGGGTGGGAATTATACTCCACTTCATAAACAACGGCGTTGCGGTGATTTTTGAGTTTGCAGAACCATATATCAGCGAAAACACCTATCTTATGGCAAACTTAGTGTATAATCTTGTCTGTGTTATACTCGCGGTAATAGCTTTGGCTTGCGTTTTGGTGAAATACAAGGATATGTTCCGTTTTGAAAAAAGCAGAACCCTTCTCTCTTCCGTAAAGAAAACCCTTTATTTCATAACCTCGCCCGCGCTTATCATTGCGATGATAGCCGCTGTTTTTCTTACCATGCCCTATATCGAATTTCTTTGGCTCTGACCGAAGGAAGGAGGAATCCCGTTGACCGATGAGGAATATATGCGCGAGGCCCTTGCCCTTGCGGAAAAAGCTTTTGAAATGGGCGAAGTTCCCGTGGGTGCCGTTGCCGTTTGGGAAGGAAAAATCGTCGGCAGGGGAATGAACCTCCGCGAAACGGATAAAAATGCCCTTCGCCATGCGGAAATCATGGCGATAGACGAAGCCTGTAAAAATCTCGGGGGCTGGCGGCTTTGGAAGTGCGACCTTTACGTCACACTCGAACCCTGCCCGATGTGCGCAGGAGCCATCATAAATTCAAGAGTGAAAAGGGTCATCTACGGCGCTTCGGACCCCAAGGCAGGTTCCTGCGGAACCCTTGCGAATCTTTTCGAGCTGCCGTATAACCACAAGCCGGAGGTGACAAGGGGCGTTCTTGAAAAGGAATGTTCCGCACTTTTAACTGAGTTTTTTTCAAAACTCCGCGAAAAAAGAAAACAAAAAAATCCTTCCGATTGACGGAAGGATTTTTTTCTTCGGCATCAAAGGGCGCTCCGCGGTTCGGAGCGCCGAATAATAAATTTCTTTAAAAACCGGGGCAAAATCGGTTTGGATTTTGCAAAAAAACAGTTTGCGTCGCAAGGCGAAAGGATGGATCATAAAATATATTGTGCCCGCAAAAGCGGGCTTTATATAGCGGAGGCCATTTTGAAAGTTTTTTCAAAAAGGTCTCCGCATCGGTCTTTTAAAATGAAACGCGGCTGAAAAAAGGGCGCGCAAAGCCCCGCAAAATGAAAACTTTTTGTAAAATCCGCGGTTATTTCGGGCCAAATTATTCCAATTCGGAAAGCCGAGGTTGACCTTTTATATGGTTTTTGATAAAATAAACTGTAAAAATATATTTTTATATATTATAAAGGCAAAGACTCAAAATTCCTATTAACAAGGAGATGTTTTCAGGATGAAAGAAGTAATAATTGCCCCCTCGATTCTTTCTGCGGATTTTGCAAAGCTCGGCGAAGAATGTGCCGCTATGGAAAAAGCAGGCGCCGACCAGCTTCATATCGACGTTATGGACGGACATTTTGTTCCGAATATCAGCTATGGCGCGCCGATTATGAAAAGCCTTCGCAAAGTAAACAAAATGTTTTTTGATACCCACCTTATGATTTCAAATCCTCTTCGCTATATCGAGGATTTTGTAAAAGGCGGCGCCGACCGCATAACATTTCATCTTGAATGTGACGATGACCCGATGGAAGTCATCGAAAAAATACGCTCTTTCGGGGTTCTTCCGGCCATAGCCATAAAACCGGGAACGCCCTATGAAAAAGTGGTGCCCTATCTTCCGTTCATCGAAATGGTCCTTGTTATGACCGTTGAACCGGGCTTCGGCGGCCAGAGCTTTATGGCCGATATGATGCCGAAGGTAAAGGCACTTCGTGAAATCATCGAAAAAGAAGGGCTTTCGGTCAACGTTCAGGTTGACGGCGGCATAGACAAAAACACCATCGGAATTGCCGCCGAAGCCGGCGCAAACATATTTGTTGCCGGTTCCGCCCTCTTTAAACAGGAAGATTACGTCAAAGCCGTTGCGGAGCTTCGCGCCGCCGCAAATTAACCCACCCACTGGAGGAAAACAATGTCATTTTTTGTAAAAGGTATCCTTCTTGAACAGAAAAAGGAACCTATGCTCACCAGAAGCACTCTGGTAATGCGCCAGGAATTTGAATATTTCGACTGCGATTTTCCCGATGTTCCCGTCGAGGAGCTTTCAAAGGAACAGATAATCGAGATTGCCCGCATTGCGGAAATTATCGACGAAAGCGACGGAAAACCCCTTTGGGAAAAGCTTGAAAAGGCGAATCTCGGCGAAGGCGGAACCCTTATTATTGATGCCATTGACGACGAACCTTATATTTCGAGCCAGATGAGCATCGGTATTCACCAGCAGGAAAAACTCGCCCTCGGAATCGAGCTTTGCGAAAAAGCGGTTTTGCCCGAAAAGGTTTATATCGCCATGTATCGCCATATTCTTGACGCAAACTTTGGGATTCCGAAAAAGATAGGAAAATACAAGGTCAAAAAAATCGGCGGGCTTTATCCCGCGGAGGGAAGGGTCTATCACCATATTCCGAAAGGCAAAAACTCCGTGATAGTCGGCACCTGCGCAATGCTCCATCTTGCAAGAGCCGCGGAAGAAAGCCGAAAAATGAGCACCTGTTTCATAACCGTTGCCGGCGATGCGGTTAAAAATCCCCGCAACGTGGAGGTTCCGGTTGGAACAAGTGTTGAAAAAATCCTCGGGCTTTGCGGCCTTAACGAAAACCCGGAGGTAATAGTAGTCGGCGGTTCCATGACCGGAAGAGCCATCTTCGAGCCGGAAAATGAGCTTGTCGGCCCGACCACCCGCGGCGTTATCGCCCTTACAAGAAGCTACGGTACATACAGCTATAACTGTATCGGCTGCGGAAGATGCGACCACGCCTGCCCGAAAGCGCTTTCGGTTTCTTCCCTCAGAAAATACGCCGAATTCGGAAAGCTTGATAAACTTGAAAGCCACGACGTTTCTCAGTGCATCGGCTGCGGGGCCTGTTCCTACGTCTGTCCTTCGAGGATAGATGTTGCCGCCGCCATCATCAAAGCAAAAAAGCAAATTGATCTCGCGAAAAAGGAGGGCACATTATGAAAGAAAATCTGATGTTCCAGAATGCGCCCCATGTTCGCCAAAGCGAATCCGTCGTAACGATGATGTGGGACGTTGTTCTTGCCCTTTTGCCGGTTTATCTTATGAGCTTTTTCTATCACGGCCCGAGAAGCCTTGTGCTCGGTTTTTGCGGAGTTGTTTCCTGCACGGTATTTTCTCTTTTCGGCTCCATAGTCCTTCGTGAAAAGCCGGTTCCGGATCTTACGCCTGCCATAACCGGTCTTATAATCCCACTTCTTATGCCGGCGGATATCCCCTATTTTGTCATTATTGCGGCCTGCGCCGTCGCGATTCTTGTGGTAAAGGTTCCTTTCGGCGGAACGGGCAACAACCTTTTCAACCCCGCGGCGGTTGGTTTTGCTTCCGTTGCCATCTGCTGGCCGGAAAAAGTTTTCAGCTATCCCGTCACTATGCAAAGCATAGAGGTTTTCGGCGAAACGACCGTTCAGAAGGTCCAAAGCCCGGCATACAGCCTTGCCCTCGGTGCAGTTCCGGATTACGAGGTGCTTGATATGCTCCTCGGAAGCGCCCCGGGCCCCATGGGCGCAACGAATATCCTTGTTCTTGTTGCCTGCGGGATTTTCCTCATAGTCAGAAAAGCGGTGAACTGGGTTTCGCCGGTATCTTTTCTTGCTTCCTATGCGGTTCTCTGCGTGTCCTTCCCGAGGATAGGCGGTTCCGCATTTGATGCTCTCTGCTACGAGCTTTTCAGCGGAATGCTTATTTTCGGTGCGTTCTTTATGCTCACCGAACCCGTTACCTCGCCGAAGCGCGATTTCGGAAAGCTGATGGCCGGCGTTGCAACCGGCGTTGCGGTTTTCCTTTTCCGTTATTTCGGCGAATTTGAAATGGGCTTTGCAAGCGCGCTTATACTTATGAACGTGTTTTCTCCGCTGTTTGACGAAGCCTGTGAAGGGGTTCTTCACGTTTACCGCCACAGGGATTCTCTTATCCGTTCTTTCAAAGCGGAAAATCAGCGCCGCAAAGCCGAAAAGGCAGAAAAGGCGGCGGCCGAACCCGTGGTTCGCGTTATAAAAAAGAATGAACAGGCTGAAAAAGCCGCTGCGGAGGAGCTTTCCGATGCAGCTTTGCCGAACGATTCCGAAAGTTTTGAAAAGCAGGAAGAAGTTCCCGAAGAGAATGCCGTTTCGGCCGAAGATGAAGATATAGTCCGCCAGGAAGAACCCGAAACGGAAGAAATCGACCTTTCTGCCGAAAACGAAAAATCTGAAGAAGAGGAGGCTGTTCAATGACCGAAACAAAAGAAAAGCTGAATCTTAAAGAGAGCCTTGCGTATATCTTCTTCAGAAATCCGGTTCTCGTTCTCGGGCTGGTTATCGGCCAGCTTGCCGCAGGCGATACCAATCTTCAAAACGGTGCGGCGCTTTCGGTAACTTATTTTTTCATCGTAGTTCCCGTGCTTGTTTTCGCTTCCGTAATAGGAAAAAAACTTCCGGAATGGCTTCGCCCGATGTGCTATGCCCTTGTTTCTGCCGTTATGCTTATTCCGGCGTATTTCGTATGCGGAACTTTTTCTGCGACCATCTATGACTCCATGGGGATTTACCCCGCGCTTCTGGCCGTTTCAACTGTTCCGATAGTTTATTCTTCAAAATTTGCGGAAAAACAGAATCCCGTTACCGCCCTGATGAACGGTGTCTGCCTCGCCATCGGTTTTGCGCTTACCGCAATTATCCTCGGCGCGGCAAGGGAATTTTTCGGCAGCGGAAGCCTTTGGGGAATAAAAATTGCAGAAGCCGCATTCCCGGCAGTAAAACTCCCCTTCTGGGGATTTATCCTTCTCGGGTTCATGGCGGCAATAGCTAACCTTATCAAGGATCTTATTAAAAAGCCGGAGGAAGCTCCGGCTGGTGGGGAGGAAAAAGCATGACGTATATTTTTCAGTTCTTCACCATGATGCTTACGGCGGTTTTTGCCGAAAACCTTATTTTCACCCGCGCGCTCGGAACGAGCTGGATGTTCTATCTTGTAAAGCGCCCGAAGGAAGTTGTGAAATACACTCTTTTGCTCATTTGCGTAACGACCCTTTCGGGGCTTATCGGTTATCCTATCCGAGGCCTTGTTTATGACCATGAATACCGCCATTTCCTTGTTCCGATGGTCTATATCGGCGTTATGGCGCTTGTTTATATCGCAGTTTATTTCTTTATCAAAAAGGTATTTCCGAATGAATTTGAAAATATCGGAATGAACCTCGGCGTTGCTGTTTTTAACTGCGCAGCCCTTGGCGGACTTCTTGTTCCCGCGGGCGAAAGGCTCGATCTCATAAGCACCCTCGGTTACGGTATCGGAATGGGCCTTGGTTTTGGCATTGCGGTAGTTGTTATGGGCTATGGCATCACAAGGCTTGAATATTGCCGCGTTCCGAAGATATTCCGCGGGGTGCCCATCGCCCTTATCTATCTTGGCCTTCTTTCCCTTGCTTTCTATGGGCTTATAGGCCATCAGCTTCCTACATAAAGGAGCTTTTCCCATGAAAAGATATAAAGTAAAACACTATCGTTCAAGAATCTATAACCCCATCCGCGGAAAAATAATAAAAGGCGTTTTGATTGCCGTTATTGCCGCGGCGATTTTCGGCATAGGCTGGTTTGCCTACGAGCCGCTTATGGAGGCTATAAACGAAAGAAATAAAGAGATAATAGAGGAAGATCCTGTTCCGCCGAAACCCCAGGAACCGGCCTATGAGCCTCTTCCGGAGGAATTTCTTGAAAAAGAAACCGTTGCGGTAACGGTTCCGGAGGATAAGCTTTACAGTTCCCTGGATTATTATGAATTCCTCAATTCTCTTGATGAAGAAGTTACCGCCGTTGTAATAGATATGAAAACCCAAAGCGGCACGGTAACTTACAGTTCAAGCCAGGTAAGCGTTATAAACGCCGGAGCCATCCACGAAAATGCGGTGAACCTTGAAAACCGCATCAAAGTTGCCCGCAACCTCGGTTTTGATATAGTGGTTCGGGTCTATGCCTTCGAGGACAGCACCGCGCCCTATAACGCCGGGGATATGGCTATTCGCTATGAATCCGAAGAGGGAGTTCTTTGGCTTGATGACAGCGTTGATAACGGCGGAAAGCCATGGCTTAACCCCTATTCCGATACCGCGCAGAAATATATCCTTGATATAATCTATGACGCCATAGACTGCGGCGCGGATGCCATTCTCCTCGATGGGGTGCGCTTCCCCGAAGAAGAGGGTATGGATTACGCCTATTTTGGTGTCAGCGCCGAAGGAATTTCCCGCGGGGAAATTCTTGAACAGTTTACCCAGCGCATTTATTCAAGCACGGTTCTCACCGATACCGATCTTATAATCGGTTATGACAGTTATGCGGTTATAACCGGTTCGGATATTTACGGCGGAAGCCCCCTTGAATTTACTGCGGACGGTTATGCGCCTTCCATCGACCTTAATGATTTCGTCGGCGAAAGGATAAATGAAGATTTCTATTTCAAAGAGCTTCCCGAGGACCTTACGGAGCTTATAACGAAGATTTACGATTCCCTCGGGAATATAGCGGGGCTCGATCTTCTTCCGGTGGCGAGCTGTGAGGGCTTTACCAAGGCGGAAATGAAAACCATCTGGAGCTATTTTGAGAGCAAGAACACTGCTGGGTACATAATAGTTTATGACGAACCCTATTTTACAGGGATTCCCGCCGAGCCGGAAATTCCGCCGGAGGAAGAAACTCCCGTAACGCCGGTGGTTCCGCAGCAGCCGACCCAGCCGACCCAGCCCAGCCAGCCGACCCAACCCGAACCGGAACCCGAACCCGAGCCAGAGCAGGGAACGGGAAGCGCTTCCGATGAGGAAGGCGACAGCAACCCGGGCGTAACAATCAAAGATTATACACAGTAACAGAAAAACCGTTCCGCCAATTCGGCGGAACGGTTTTTTACTGTAAAATAACGCATTTAAAGCCTTTCCCTCGGGGAAAGTGGATTTCGCCGAAGGCGAAAGACGGATGAGGGTAAGCCGTTAACGCGGAGCGCTTGCCTCCCCTAACAGGGGAGGTGGCAAAACCGAAGGTTTTGACGGAGGGGTTTTAATACTTACCCCATTTCTTTGCTCGTGCAAAGAAACGCGGTAAGACCGCAAAGAAACACGTTCTAACCCCAGCAGTTTGCTACCGCAAAAATCCCCCTTATCAAAGGGGGTAAAGCGCCCCACCGAACGAACGGAGGTTTCTAATCTCCACCGTCGCCGTTCGGAGCCGGCAACGGTTTTCAATAT